>CAYMPR010000004.1:1782-65094 GCA_964392385.1 uncultured Christensenellaceae bacterium
TTTTATAAGACTCGAATTAGCGAGTTTACTTTATGCACTTCAGGCAGTGACTCAATATCTTTTATTGCTTTATTTATTGCACTTTCCTGGGTGAAGTGAATCATAAATATAATATTAGCAGTTCCTTCTGAGGCGATTTGTTCAACGCTATTAATGGAAACTTCATATTTCCCAAATGAGGCTGCTATTTTTGCTAACACGCCTGGTTTATCCATAACATTCATTCTAACATAATATTCACACTCAAAATCTGTCTCAAAATCATCATCGTTTACTGCCTCATCTCTATTGTCAAATGAAGATAATTTATGCGTTACTTGATGAGCACAGTATACAATGTCTGATACAATTGCTGAACCAGTTGGTAAATCCCCTGCACCTCTACCATATAACATAATATCTCCAACGTTATCACCATTTAACAAAACAGCATTAAAAGAACCTTTCACCGAGGCAAGAGGATTATCATTAGCAATAAAAGAAGGATGAACACGCACTTCAATCTTCCCATCATTAAGTTTCCCGATTGCGAGAAGTTTTAGAGTGTATCCGAATTTCTTTCCATTCTCTATATCTATCTTGTCAATTTTGCTTATTCCCTCTCTATATATTTTCCCAAGAGGAATTTTTTTATTGAAGCATAAAGAAGCTAAAATTGATAGCTTATACATGCTATCATATCCATCGACATCCGCACTAGGATTTGCTTCAGCATATCCTAACTTTTGAGCCTCTTTTAGCACGCTTTCGTAATCTCTTCCTTCATCGGCCATCTTAGTAAGTATATAATTTGTAGTTCCATTCACTATTCCTTGTAAAGATTGTATGTTATTTCCTTGCATACTCTCGGTTAATGCTCTAATTATTGGAACACCGCCTACAGAAGTTGCTTCGAAATATATTCCGCCTTTTCCTTCTTTTGCTGCTGCTTCAAATTCAGACCAATGCTTGGCAAACATTTCCTTATTAGCAGTTACAATACTTTTGCCAGCTTTAAGTGACGCTATAAGAAAAGATCTTGCAGGTTCAATACCACCAAAGAACTCTGCAACTATAGATATTCTTTTGTCATTTAGAACATTATTAATGTCAGTTGATACTATACTCGGATTTACTCCTAGCTGTTTTACTCTATCCATGTTTTTCTCAAGTACATGTAAAACCTCGACATCAATTCCTTCTGTCTTTTTAATTTTTTCTCTCATTTGCTGCAAGATACGATAAGTTCCACCACCTACAGTTCCTAGCCCTAATAATGCAACACCTATTTTTTTCATTTTACTTCTCCTTGGCACTGTTTAAATCATATAAGATTTTCAGCCCTTTTAGCGACAATGCTCTATCAATTTTATCAAACAATTTTATTCCACTTACAAGTTCACTCATACCACCAGTTGCAATTACTTTTAATTCTTCGTCATATCCACTCTCAAGCTTCATACCCTTAATTAATCCTTCCACTAGACCTCTAAAACCATAAATCAATCCTGACTGCATATTCGCTATAGTGGTTTTCCCAATAATATTTTCAGGTTTTATAAGCTCAATTCTTGGAAGCTTAGCGGCGGTATTTGTTAGAGCCTCCGCGCTTGATTTTATACCAGGCGCAATGGCTCCACCCATAAAGACCCCGTCTGAAGAAACCATATTAAATGTTGTCGCACTTCCAAAATCGACAACAAGACAAGGTCCTCCATATAAGTGGTATGCTGCAACAGAATTAACAATTCTATCTGCTCCAAGCTCTTCTGGTACAGTATAGCCAATTTTAATACCTAATTTAGACTTACAAGAGACCATTATAGGTTTAATTTTTATATAGTATGCACACATGTGCTCAATCGTATAATTTAATGCTGGTGCTACAGAACTTATAATAATCCCTTCTATATCAGCAAATGATTTTTTTACATTCATTAATAAATCATAAAAAATCATCCCAAACTCATCAGCTGTTTTATTATGGTCACTAGCAACCCGCCATGTATATGTAATTTCCTCTTTTTCTAATAACCCAATTTTAATATTGGTATTACCCACATCAAGTAAAAGAATCATAATATGCCTCCATAACTAGTTTCGATATTAGCATAATTAAGGGTGTTAAGTCAATTCAAGCACGTTCTATATAAAAAGGATAAAAAAACCGTCGGGTTTTTCCCGACGGTTTGAGATAAACTTTTACAATTAGTCAATAAGTTCAATGATACACATTTCAGCATCATCGCCCCTACGATTGCCAAGGCTTATAATCCTTGTATAGCCGCCATATGTTCCTTTCTCTTTAGCTCTAGCAGCATATTTGGGCGCATATTCACGGAAAATCTTTTCAATCAATGGATGAGATACATCGGCTGTTCTCTCTTTGAAGTCAGCTTTTTTCTCTTTAGCTCCCTGAATCTCTTGGATATCTCTAAGAGAAGCCATCATTTTCCTGCGTGCAGCAAGTTTTCTAGGCCCATCGTTGACATATTCAACTTTAATTGTTTCTTCTTTTTGATTTAATTTGTCTTTATTTACCTTTATAGTGTCCTCGTAGGTTTTGACGCCTAAATTAACCATTTTCTCAGCAATCCTGCTGACAGATTTAGCTCTATCTACGGTAGTCTCGAGTTTTCCATACCACAGCAACTCGCTAGCTTGATTTTTCAAGATATAAAGCCTTATATCTGTTCTTTTCCCTAGTTTCTTATTCTTAGCCATTTCCTTTTCTCCTTAGTCTTCCTTGGTCTTAAGGGACAAACCCATTGCATTAAGTTTCTCAATAACTTCTTCTAAAGATTTCTTACCAAGGTTTTTAACTTTAAGCATATCTTCTTCAGTATTCTTCAATAAATCTTCAATTGTAAATATTCCTGCTCTTTTCAAGCAATTTAATGGTCTAACGGATAATTCAAGCTCTTCAATGCTTTTTTTATCAAAGTCTGTCTTGGTCTGATCAATTCCATCTGGTACAAAAATAGGTATATCTTTCATTCCTGAAACTAGATTAATAAACAAATTTAAATGTTCATTCAGTAATTTGGCAGCAAGAGACATAATCTCTTTTGCACTTATTGAGCCATTCGTTGTAACAAAAAGCTTGAGTTTGTCATAATCAATAGATTGCTCAACACGTGTGCTAGAAACCTCGTATCTTACCGACTTGATAGGCGAAAACAAACTGTCAATAGGGATATAGCCAATGGCTGATTTTGGGTTTTTATTATCTTTTGCAGATTTATATCCTCTTCCAGCACCTATTGTTAACTCTACATCTAAATTTGCCTTATCTTCAAGAGAGCATATATAAGCCTCTTTGTTTGTAATTTCTACTCCAGAAGGTACTTGTATATCACCCGCGCACACTGTTCCAGAAACATTTTTAGAAAGTTTAACTACTATATTATCAAATTTTTCGGGATCTGTTACCTTAATAGCAACTTCTTTTAGATTCAATATTATTTCCATAACATCTTCTCTAACACCCTCAATAGTGGAATATTCATGTTGAACACCATGAAATTTTACTCCAATTATTGCAACTCCAGGTAGTGCGGTACTCAGAACTCTACGTAAGCTGTTACCTAATGTTATCCCATTTCCACGTTCGAGTGGTTCAACGGTGAAAACAGCCTCTGCTCCATTCTTAAACTCTTCAACTAAAATCCTAGGTTTAATAACTTCCATCATAAAGATTTTTCCTCCAACTTATTTCGAATATAATTCGACTATCATATGTTCTGCTACTTGAACATCTATATCTGCCCTTGTAGGCATCGCCTCTACTTTTCCGCTAAGTGTCATGGGATCAAAAGATAGCCATTTGGGAATATTTGTTACTTTCTGTGTTTTTAAATCCTTGAAAAACGGCTTTTCTTGCTTATTTAATTTTATAGAAATGACATCGCCAAGCTTAACTAAATAGGATGGAATATCTACCTTCTCATTATTAACACAAATGTGTCCATGGCCAACTAATTGCCTCGCTTGATATCTGCTTGAAGCTATTCCCATGCGATAAACTATATTGTCTAGTCTTCTTTCAATTAGAATCAACATTAACTCGCCCGTAACACCTCTCATGTTTGCGGCTTTGTTGTAATAACTATGGAATTGACCTTCCATCAATCCATATGTTCTCTTTGTTTTTTGCTTCTCTCTAAGCTGTATGCTGTATGCTGTGGGTTTCTTTCTTGAAGCGCCATGTTGGCCGGGGGGCACTGGGCTCTTATTAAAAGAACAACTTGCACTCAAACACCTGTCTCCTTTTAGAAACAATTTGCATCCTTCTCTTCTGCATAGCTTGCAGACAGGTCCTGTATATTTTGCCATATTAATTTCCTCCTGAATTATAACCTTCTGACTTTTGGTGGGCGACAACCGTTGTGAGGTATTGGTGAAACATCTCTTATCATCGTTACCTCTAACTCGCATTTTTCAAATGCTCTAATTGCTGACTCTCTTCCTTGGCCAGGGCCTTTGATATAAACCTCAACAGTGCGTAACCCATGTTCCTTGGCGATTTTCGCAGCATCCTCTGCAACAAGTTGTGCTGCATAGGGAGTTGCCTTTCTACTTCCCTTCATCCCAAGCTTCCCCGAAGAAGACCAGCTAATCGTTTCACCGTTCATATCGGTTATAGTTACTATAGTATTATTGAAAGACGCATGCACATGTGCCTGCCCCTTTTCAATATTTTTCAAATCTTTTCTTCTTTTTATAGCGGTCCTTTTGATTGCTGCCATAAAATCCTCCTAATTACTTTTCTATTTTTTTAGCGCGACCTACTGTACGTTTTGGACCTTTACGAGTACGAGCATTTGTTTTGCTTCTTTGCCCTCTTACTGGTAAACCTTTTCTGTGTCTAACGCCACGATAACATCCTATGTCTTGTAATCTTTTAATATTTTGACTTACTTCGGTTCTAAGAGTTCCTTCTACTCTAAAATTATTTTCGATATATCCACGGATTTTAACAACATCGTCTTCAGATAAATCTTTCACACGAACATTAGGATCCACTTTGCAAATCTCTAAAATTTTGTTTGCGGTAACCCTACCAATCCCAAAGATATAGGTTAATCCTATTTCCACTCTCTTCTCACGGGGTAAATCCACACCTGCAATACGAGCCATTTAATAACCTCCATAATGATCTTTCTTTATATATATTGTTTCGCCAGGTGAAACCCTTAGTCGTTTCTGGGCTCAGCCGCCCCAGCGAATTATTGCCTTTTTTCAAATCAACTGCGAAAGTATATCACATACATTGTTTAATCGCAATTAAAATATTTCACACTTACTATAAAATGTTAATTACCCTTGTACTTGTTTATGATTGGGATATTTAGAACAAATAACCATAACTTTGCCATTTCTCCTAATTACCTTACATTTGTCGCACATAGGTTTTACTGATGGTCTGACTTTCATATTTCTTCCCTCCTAGTTTTTGTTTCTGTAAACAATTCTTCCTTGCGTAAAATCATATTGACTAAAAGCTACTCGAACGCTATCTCCTTCACATACTTTCACAAAGTGTTGTCTCATCTTCCCAGCCAAGTATGCAATTACAATACGTCCACTTTTCAGTTCAACCCTAAATTTTGTTCCGGGCAATACATCAATTACAGTGCCTTCTTCTTCTATTTGATTTTCTTTTGACATCCAATTACTCCTGTCTCTATACAGATCCGTTATAAGCTTTTAATGCACTCTTTATCTCTGCATCAAATATTTTCTTTTCTAGCTCCAACTTTTCTTTGATTTTCTCTATTATTATCCCTTCAGTTCTTAAGTGCTTGATCTTTTTTGTTTTAGGTTTATCTACTCTCCTTAAGTCACCATCTGATATACTTACATATTCATCATCGATTATTTCGACAACCACATAAAATTTCCCGGAATCTCTGCCAGCTACAGAAAATACTATTTCTCCTAGTTCAAGCGATTTAGGTGTCTTCATTTTTCTTATAACGTCAGTATTTCGACGCCATCCTCTCTTATTACTACAGTATTTTCATAATGTGCAGATGGTTCGCCATCAAGTGTTACAACTGTCCAGTTATCCTCAAGTACTTTAATCTTTCTAGTACCAACATTAATCATAGGTTCTATAGCAATTGTCATATTTGTTGAAAGCCTTAACCCTCTTCCTTTGACGCCGTAGTTTGGTACACTTGGATCTTCATGTAGTTCAGTTCCTATACCATGTCCTACTAGCTCTCTAACGACACTAAATCCATTTGATTCAACGTAACTCTGGATGTTATATCCTAGGTCACCGAGTCTTACTCCATCCTTTAATATCGATATTCCACGAAAGAAACTTTCTTTACATACTTCCATAAGATGCTTCTTTTTTTGCGATATATCGCCAATTGCAAAGGTTCTAGCTGCATCTGCATGAAATCCTCCCACCGATGCACCTGCATCAATTTTCAGTATCATGCCATCTTCTATTATTCTTGACGAAGGAATCCCATGAACTACTTCCTCATCAATGGATGTGCATATCGAGCTTGGGAAACCGCCATAACCCAGAAATGAAGGCGAAGCATTACACTTTTTGATATAATCGTAAGCAATTGCATCCAGTTTTCTTGTGGTAACACCTTGCTTTGCGTTTTCCCCTACTATTTCTAGAACATCACGAACAATTGCACCAGCTTTTTTCATTAAAGCTATTTCTTGCTCGCTTTTAATGGTTAGCATCTAACAAAGCCTTTTTTAGATTCACGAAGGTATCATCTACAGTTTCACTACCATCGATTCTAATAATTAAACCTTTCTTTTCATAATAAGCCAGTAGTGGTGCTGTGTTTTTCTCATAAACCTCAAGTCTTTTTAAGACAGTCTCTTCTTTATCATCGTCTCTTATGAAGAGCTCTTTACCACATTTTTCACATTTATTAGAAAAATATGAACTAGTGTTATAGGTTGCCCCACAAGAACACATTCTTCTGCCAGATATTCTTTTAACTATTACTGAATAATCTACATCTATAACTATTACATAATCAAGCTTTGATATTTTGCCAAGATATTCAGCTTGGTTGATCGTCCTTGGATACCCATCAAGTATATATCCCTTTTCACAATCTTTTTGGGAAATTCTATCAGCTACGATTTTATCGACAACTTCATCAGGGACTAGCAATCCTTTCTCGATGAACTTTTTCGCATCAATTCCTAGTTGAGTGCCATTTTTAATGTTTGCCCTTAGCACATCTCCAGTTGAGATATGGGGAATTCCATAATAAGAGGACATAACAACTGCTTGCGAACCTTTGCCAGCTCCAGGAGCACCTAAAAGTACTATATTCATTATTTCAAAAATCCTTTATTGTTTTTAACCAACAATTGACCTTGGAGTTGTTTGTCAAATTCAAGAGCAACTGAAACTACTATCAATAATCCTGTCGCAGAGAAAGCTTGGCCAAAGCCTAAATCTGCAAAACCATCAACTTGTTGTAAAATCAATGTAGGTATGAGCGCTATAGTTGCCAAAAATAATGCTCCAAAAAGTGTTAGACGGTTATTAATTCTTCTTAGATATTCAGCTGTCTGTTTGCCAGGAGAAATACCACCAACTAAAGTACCACCTCTCTCTTTAAGGTTTTTGGCGACATCATCTGGGTCAAATTGAATTTGGGCATAAAAATATGCAAAGAAAATAATCAACAAGAACATAAAAGGTGCATATAGGTTGCCGTTAGTACCCATCCATTCCGACCAAAATAGACCAAATTTAGAAGTGCTCCATCCACCAAATTGAATTATCATTTGTGGAAACATGATTAATGATGAGGCAAATATTATTGGCATAACTCCGCCAGCACTAACCTTTAGAGGAATATATGTAGTTTGTGATTGAGTTTGGCGATTCCCAACAATTCTTCCGCCAGAATATATAACTCCCACTCTTCTTTCTGACATATCTACATACACTATTACAAGAATAAGCAAGAAGATTATCGCAAAGAATCCAAGAAGAAACCATATACCAGTTGTTGTTCCATTTTTCACTTGGTTTGGAATAGTAATTGAAGCAGCGCTTAAAATAGTCGATCCTAATGATGAAACAATACCAATAAAGATTATTAGAGAAGTTCCGTTGCCAACGCCATATTCTGTGATCCTTTCACCTATCCACATAACTAGAGATGATCCACCAACTAAGATTACAACGATACAAATCATTGTAAATATCTCATTAACTTTAAGAGTTGCATCATCAAGTGTAGCGCCAAAAACTGGTGCAATATAATCTCTCCAAACAAACATTATCCCAATCGCCTGAACAAGAGCCAGTAAAATTGCTAAATATCTTGTATATTGAGTAATCTTTTTACGTCCTTCTTCGCCTTCTTTAGCAAGTTTGCCTAACCTAGGAATAATCAAAGTAAGAAGCTCCATTATGATGTATGAATTTATAAAGGGAACAATTCCTAAAGCAAAAATAGTACCATTAGAAAAAGCTGACCCAGTTACAGTAGACAATAGTTGCAAAAAGTCATTATTTGCAATACTAGTTAATCCCATCGCTTGGACATCCAATCCTGGAATTGGGACAAAACACCCTATTCTATACATCAAAAGTAATCCCAATGTAAGCAGGATTTTTTTCCTTATTTCGTTATCTTTTAATGCGTTAATAATTGTTCTAAACATTAAATTACCTCTATTTTTCCGCCTACCTTTTCAATTTTTTCAGAAGCAGTTTTTGAAAACTTTGCTGCTTTCACAGTAATTGCCTTACTCAGTTCGCCATCGCCTAAAACCTTTAATCCAGCAGCTTCTATTTTGCCTACAATACCCATATCATGAAGAGTTTCGAGATCGATTATTGAGCCAGCCTCAAAACATTCTAAAGATCCAACATTTACAATAGTATACTCAACTCTAAACTGACTGTTAAACCCACGTTTCGGTATTCTTCTAGTAAGAGGCATTTGTCCACCTTCAAATCCAGGACGAACTCCACCTCCACTTCTTGCCCATTGTCCCTTATGTCCTTTACAGCTTGTCTTGCCATGACCTGAGCCTATTCCTCTACCAATTCTTTTGGAAGATTTAACTGCGCCATCCGCAGGAGCAATTGAATTTAATTTCATATTTCTTCTCCTATTATTTAACTTCTTCGACTTGAACCAAATGTTTGACTTTGAAAATCATTCCTCTTATCACAACATTATCTTCATGTATTTTTGACTGTCCAATTTTATGAAGGCCCAATGCTAAAACCGTGTCTTTGTGGTTTTTAAGGGATCCAATGGTGCTTTTCATTAGTGTTACTTTAATTTGTGCCATCGTTAACCTCCGTTATCCAATAATCTCTTCAACTGTTTTCCCGCGAAGAGCAGCAACTTGTTCGAGCGTTCTAAGATTTCTAAGCCCTTCTACTGTCGCTTTAACACAATTAGTTGGGTTGTTAGTTCCTATTGACTTAGTCCTAATGTCTGATATTCCACATGCTTCGAGTACCGCACGCACTGGTCCACCAGCAATAACGCCAGCTCCTTGTTCTGCAGGTATCATTATTACTTTGCCCGTTCCAAAAACCCCTATTACTTCGTGAGGGATTGTGGTCCCTTTTCTTGAAACCGTAAACATTTCACGTTCAGCTGTTTTTTGCGCTTTGGAAATAGCCTCTTGAACTTCCTTGGCTTTTCCAACGGCACATCCGACTTTCCCCATTCCATCGCCTACTACTACTAGAGCCGTAAACCTCATATTTCTGCCACCTTTGACAACTTTTGCTACACGCTTAATATCAACGGTCTTTACTATAAGGTCATCTTTGGGATCTTTATTGAATCTATCTTTGTTATTTTCATTCCTTGCCATATCTTTTCTCCTAAAAATCAAGTCCGGCTTTTCTTGCGCCGTCTGCAAAAGCTGCTACTCTTCCTGTGTACAAATATCCACCACGATCAAATACTATTTTTTTATAGCCTTTTTCTATCGCTCTTTTACCAAGCTCTTCTCCAACGATTGAAGCTTGTTGAACTTTTGTCTTTCCTGCCGTTTTTGCGGCTATTTCTTTTTCTACAGTGTTTGCAGCTACTAATGTAGCACCCGCTTTATCATCAATCAACTGACCATAAATATGGGAGGTTGATCTGTAAACATTCAAACGAGGGCATTCTAGTGTACCATTGATGTCTTTTCTAATTCTTAAATGCCTTTTTTGTCTTGATTCATTTTTATTTGGTTTATTGATCATATATAATCCTCCTATTTCCCTGCGGCCTTGATTTCTTTGCGAAGTATTATCTCATCCTTATATCTTATCCCATAGCCATGATAAGGTTCTGGTTTTCTCTTTGCTTTAATGTCTGCAGCGCACTGTCCTACGACTGTCTTATCACAGCCCTCAACTACAATTTCTGTCGGACCAGCAACTGAGAGTTTAACCCCTTCTGGACTATCAAAGTTTATAGGTTTACTAAACCCTATATTCATGACAAGAGTTTTTCCTTGCATAGCAACTTTATACCCTACACCATTAACAATCAAACGCTTTTCAAATCCCTTTTCAACTCCTAGAACCATATTAGCAAGTAGAGAGCGATATAATCCATGCATAGCATTTTGCTCTTGCGAGTTGTCATTTAGAACTAAGTGAAGAACACCAGCCTTATTTTGAAACTCGATTTTCGCGCTACTTGATATTTCTTGTTTTAGAGTACCTTTAGGTCCTTTAATTGTCACAACGCCATCTGAAAAATTAAAGGTTGTGTTTGGGCCAAGTTTGATACTTTTAACACCTATTCTTGACATTATCTACCTCCTACCACACATAAGCGATTACTTCGCCGCCTGCTCCATGCTCTCTTGCTTTTCTATCTGTCATTAATCCAGTTGAAGTAGAAATAATCGCAATTCCCATTCCGCCAAGGACTCTGGGAAGGGCGGTAGCTTTAGCATAAACACGAAGGCGTGGTTTACTAATTCTTTTTAATCCCCTAATTGCTTTTTCTTTATTTGAATACTTCAATACAATATGTAAGGTATCTTGTACTTGACCTTCTGTTTGGACTATGCTAGCAGATTCTAAGTAACCCTCTTCAACCAAAATATTTGCAATTGCATGCTTGATTTTGCTTGATGGCATATCTACTGATTGGCTTTTGGCCGATAATCCGTTACGGATACGAGTTAGCATATCTGCTATTGGATCTGTCATTGTCATAATATTACCTCCTACCAGCTAGACTTGCGTACACCGGGAATCTGCCCTTTGTGTGCAAGCTCTCTAAAGCAAATTCTACAAATTCCATACTTTCTAAGTACTGCATGTGGTCTTCCGCAAATAGAGCACCTTGTATACTCTCTTGAGGAGAACTTTTGTTTCTTTTGCTGTTTATTTATCATCGATTTCTTTGCCATATTAACCTAACCTCCTACTTTGAGAACGGCATGCCAAGAAGAGTCAATAATTCTTTTGCTTCTTCATCACTTTTCGCCGATGTAACAAAACTTATATCAAATCCCCTAACACGTTCGATTTCATCGTATGAAATCTCGGGGAAAATTAGCTGTTCCTTAATACCAAGTGCATAATTTCCTCTTCCATCAAATGCTTTAGGAGAAATTCCCTTGAAGTCCCTTACTCTAGGAAGCGCGATTGAAACTAACTTGTCAAAAAAGTCCCACATACGATCTGCCCTTAAAGTAACCATTGCAGCTACAGATTGTCCTTGTCTAATCTTGAAGTTTGCAACAGACTTTTTAGCCTTGGTCACAACAGCTTTTTGGCCCGCCACTGTTTCAAGCTCTTTTACTGCAAGTTGCATACTTTTTGCATTTTCCTTGACATCTCCTAAGCGCATGTTCAATACAATCTTTTCCAATCTTGGCACTTGCATAACTGAAGTATAGTTAAATTTTTTCATCATTGCCGGGATTATTTCTTGATTGAACTTGACTTTTAGTCTTCTAACTTCTCTTGGTGCTGGAGCCTGCTTCACCGCTGTCTCTTTCTTAGTAGCCATTTTGCCCCTCCTTACTTATTATCACTATTTCCGACATCTTTTTTATCGGAATCTGCGCTTTCAACTTTCTTTTTAGTTCTAACAGTTGCAGTCGTTTTCTTTACTTCTTTCTCTTCAACTGGAGCTATTGTTGCTGTTTCTGTAACAGGTGCTATTACCTCTGTATTTTGAACTTCGGCATCAGCTTTCTTGACTGCCGTCTTTTTCCTTACAGTAGCTTTTGCTGCAGCCTTGGCCGAAGCTTTTTTAGTTACAAGAACCTCACCACATTTTTTGCATACACGCACTTTATTGCCATCAACTATGCTGACACCAATTCTTGTGGGTTTATTACATGCAGCGCAGACAGGTAATACATTACTTATATCAACGCTTCCAGGCATCTTAACAAGTCCACCTTTTTCATTTGCTTTGCGCGCCTTAACTGCTTTTGTATTGACTGTTGATAATCCTGTACCTTCCACGAACACTCTATTATTTTCAGTGTCAACGGATATTATTTGTGCAGTTTTACCTTTGTCTTTACCTGCAATAATCATCACGTAATCGTCTTTACGAAGTTTTGATTTAGCCATATCTCTCCTCCTATAGTACTTCAGGAGCAAGGGAAATAATTTTCATATATCCCTTTTCTCTTAATTCTCTTGCAATAGGTCCAAAAATACGAGTTCCTTTCGGCTGTTTTTGGACAGGATTGTCAATAATTACTGCAGCATTATCATCAAATCTAATAACAGTGCCATCTTTTCTTTGAAGTTCTTTGTGTGTTCTTACAATAACAGCTTTGACAACTTCACCTTTTTTTACAATTCCGCCAGGAGTTGCTGTTTTAACAGAAGCTACAATTACATCCCCTATCTCACCTGTTCTAACAAAAGATCCGCCAAGAACACGTATACACATTATCTCTTTAGCGCCACTATTATCTGCTACTTTTAATCTTGTTTGAGGTTGAATCATTATATTTGCCTCCTATTTAGCTTTTTCAACAATACTGACTAAACGCCAGCGTTTGATCTTAGATAAAGGTCTTGTTTCCATAATCTCCACGATATCCCCGATTCCGCATTCATTATTTTCATCGTGAGCATATAGCTTTTTAGATCTAACAATAAACTTTTTATAGACTGGGTGCTTAGTTCTTTGCTCGATTTTAACAACTATGGTTTTATCCATAACATTGCTTACGACTTCGCCAACCCTAGTTTTTCTTAAATTCCTTTCTTCCATATTATAATCCTCCAATATTAAGCTTTAGACTTGGTTGTCTTTTTCTTAACGGCTTTGGTAGGCTCTTCGGAAATTCCGAGTTGTCTTTGCCTAAGCACGGTAAGCGCTCTTGCTATATCTTTTTTGCATTCATTGATACTCAAAGGATTCGATAATTTAGAGACGGATTGCTTGAAGCGTAATTCAAACAGTTCCTTTTTGAGCTCTTGAACCTTATTGTTCAATTCTTCACTTGTCATTTCGAAAAAAATATTAACTTTCATTATTCTTCACCGCCTTGTTCCACCATATCAGTCTTTTTCACAAATTTGGATTTGATAGGCAATTTATGACCAGCAAGTCTTAATGCTTCCCTGGCCTCGTTCTCTGGAATGCCACTCATCTCAAATAATATTCTATCTGGCTTAACAACCGCTATCCAATATTCTGGTGATCCCTTTCCACTTCCCATACGGGTATCAGCAGGTTTCTTGGTGACCGACATATGGGGGAATATATTAACCCACACTCTTCCACCACGTTTAATATATCTTGTCATTGCGACACGAGCTGCCTCAATTTGATTGCTCTTAATTCTGCCTGGCTCTAAGGCTACAAGGCCATATTCACCGTATGCAATCGTATTTCCTATCGTTGCTCTTCCCCTAATAGTGGTAAGATGCTGCTTTCTTCTTTTTACTCTCTTAGGCATTAACATATTAGTTATTACCTCCTTTCAATTTGCCGAAAATCTCACCTTTATAAATCCAAACCTTGACTCCCAAAACGCCATAGGTGGTATGAGCTGTAGCAAATCCATAATCTATATCTGCTCTCATAGTTTGTAGAGGAATAGAGCCTTCATGATAACTCTCTGATCTAGCAATTTCATTGCCATCCAAACGGCCACTTACCATGGCTTTTATTCCCTTAGCTCCTGCTTTCATAGTTCTAGACATTGAACCCTTCATTGCTCTTCTAAAAGGTGTTCTCTTTTCTAGCTGTGCAGCAATATTCTCGGAGACTATTTGTGCATCCATATCGGTGTTTTTAATTTCGTGAATATTAACATTAAAAGTTTTGTCAGGACCAACTATTTTTCTAATTGACTCGTTGATATCATCAATGCCTTTTTCTTTAGAAACAGTTGCTTCCACAGGAGAAGGTGTCTCGCTTGCTTGGCCTCTTGCTGAATGAAGTTTTTTGCCTACTGCAACGCCAACTCTTCCACAATAAACATCAATTTTTATATTTTGAGCTGCTCTTTCTATTTGAATACTAGAAATAGCGGCCTCATAATAATTCTTTTTTATAAATTCTCTTATTAAGTAGTCCTCTTTGAGATATTTACCAAATTCTTTTTTGCCGGCATACCATGTGCTCTTAAAAGGATATATGACGCCAACTCTTAAACCTGTCGGATTAATTTTTTGTCCCATGTTAATTCTTTCCTCCTATCCTTCTATTTCAGCAAGTACTACTGATATATGGCTTGTACGCTTTAGTATGCTTGCGCCTCTACCTTTTGCTCTTGCTTTAAATCTTTTTAGAGTCGGGCCTTGCTCAGCAACGGCTTTGATTACGCGTAATGAATCCTTATTTAGATTCATATTATTTTCAGCATTTGCAGCTGCGGAATTTAAAGCTTTCAAAACTGGCTCACTCGACGCTTTATTCATATTATTTAGTATAGCTACAGCCTCTTCATATTTCTTCCCACGAATAAGTGCTAAAGTAGCATTTACTTTATTTGCAGATATTCTCACATATTTCGACTTTGCATGGGGTAAATTGACTCTAGCTTCATCACGTGCTTTTGTCTTTTCTCTACTTCTAGTTGCCATAATTTCCTCCTACTTCTTCGGTGCTGGAGCAGTGCTCTTCGCGCCACCATGGGCACGGAAAGTTCTTGTTGGTGCAAATTCACCAAGCTTAAATCCAACCATATCTTCCGTTACATAAACTGCCACATGTTTTTTCCCATCGTGAACCGCAAAAGTATGTCCTACAAATTGCGGGAAAATTGTAGAAGCTCTTGACCATGTTTTTATAGATTTCTTTTCGCCAGAAGCATTCATTGCCTCGACTTTTTTCATTAAATGCTCCGCAACATACGGGCCTTTCTTTATAGATCTACTCATTGCTATTCCTCCTAGTTAACGCGCTTAATCATCATTTTGTTAGAACGCGCTTTCTTGTTTCTAGTTTTATACCCTAGAGTTGGGATCCCCCAAGGAGTAACAGGTGATGGCATACCAACTGGGCACTTGCCTTCTCCACCGCCATGAGGATGGTCGCAGGGATTCATTACTGCTCCTCTTACTGTTGGTCTTACTCCCATATGTCTCTTGCGTCCAGCTTTACCTAAACTAACATTTTCATAATCCAAGTTTCCGATTTGACCTATTGTTGCTCTACATAGAACTGGAACAAATCTCATTTCACCACTTGGCATACGAAGAGTTGCTTTTCCGCCTTCTTTAGCCATTAATTGTGCAGAGGCACCAGCAGAACGAGCTATTTGTCCACCTCTTTTAGGTTGTAACTCTATATTATGTACCATCGTTCCAACTGGGATATTTGCAAGGGGCAGAGTGTTTCCAGTCTTTATATCTACTCCATCGGTCCCACTAAATATTTCATCTCCAACACTTAAGCCTAAGGGGGCAAGAATATATCTTTTTTCTCCATCGGCATAATTTAATAATGCTATATTAGCAGTACGATTTGGATCATATTCTATTGTGGCAACCTTTGCTGGAATTCCATCCTTGTTTCTTTTGAAATCAATAATTCTATACTTAACTCTGTTCCCGCCACCCTGATGTCTTACGGTAATCCTTCCATTTGCATTTCTTCCGCCATGGTTATTTTTGCTTACCAAAAGACTTTTTTCAGGATTGGTAGTAGTGATATCAGAGAAATCTAATACACTCATTCCACGAAGTCCAGGGGTTGTTGGTCTATATCTTTTGACTCCCATCGATTCTTCCTCCTAATTACGCCAAGTTTTCAAGTAACTCTATGGGTTTACTATCCACGCTAAGAGTTACAAATGCTTTTTTGTAAGAAGGAGTCCTTCCGGATGTTTTCCCTCTTCTTTTTACTTTTCCATCGTAACAAACAGTGTTAACTTTTACGACTTTAACACTGAATATTTCTTCTACCGCAAGCTTAATCTGTGCTTTTGTGGCACTTTTCGCTACTTCGAAAGTATAAATTTTATTAGGTATGCCCGCATTACTCTTTTCGGATAAAATGGGCTTTACAATTACATCATATGAATTCATTATGCGTATACCTCCGTAAGTGATTTAACTGCATCAATCGTAAGAACGCACTTGTCATAACGTAACACATCATATAAATTAATTAATGTTGTGTTTATCAGACTTAATCCCTCAATATTACGACCTGCTCTCAAAATATCACTGTCATTATCTTTAATAACAAAAAGAGTTGTCTTGGTAGCGCCAATATTATTTAGAATTTCCTTTACCAATTTTGTTTTTGGCTCAGCAATTTTTACATCGTTTAGTATAATAACATTGCCATCTCTAACTTTTTGACTAAGAGCGCTACAAAAAGCTGCTGCTTTCATCTTTGTGTTAACTTTTTTGGAAAAATCTCTCGGCTTCGGCGCAAAAACAACACCACCATGGTACCATTGTGGCGATCTAATGCTTCCCTGACGAGCTCTACCAGTACCTTTTTGTCTCCAAGGTTTGGCTCCTCCTCCTCGAACTTCAGCACGAGTAAGTGAACATTTGGTACCTTGTCTCTTGTTTGCTAATTGCGCAACAACTACTTGATGTATAAGAGCCTCATTGTAGGGTTGGTCAAAAACCTTTTCATCGAGTTCAATGCTACCAGCATCTTTCCCTTGTGTATCGATTACTTTGTAACTTATCATAACTCTACTCCTCTATTTCTTTAACCATTTTGAGCCAGTGCTCGTTTTGCATGTGGATTTCACTGTTACAAGTGAATTCTTTGGCCCAGGAATTCCGCCAGAAATCAATAAAACATTCCTTGCTTCATCAACTCTTACTATCTCTAGGTTCTGAATGGTAACTTTCTCATGCCCATATTGCCCTGGCATATGTTTATTCTTAAAAACACGTGAAGGACTGCTATTTGCTGATAGTGAACCAACTCCTCTATGGTATCCTGAACCATGACCCATAGGGCCACGATGAGTACCCCACCTTTGAATAGTTCCCGAAAAGCCCCTTCCTCTTGTAAGTCCAACTACATCAACATGGTCTCCAACTGAAAACATATTGCATGCTATTTTATCGCCTACTGAATAAGATGCACTTCCATCAAGTCTAAGCTCTTTGACAAATCTGCAGCAGTTAACATTTGCCTTTTTGAATTGTCCCGCTGCGGGTTTATTAATTGTATCTTGAGCTGTTTCTTGAAAACCAACCTTGACAGCTGCATATCCATCTTTCTCGTTAGTCTTTACTTGGATTACCGTACAAGGTCCAGCTTGAACTACGCTAACAGGTATGATAGTGCCATCTGGAGCAAAGATTTGGCTCATCCCAAGCTTTTTACCTATGATTGCTTTTTCCATTCTGAGCCTCCTTACAGCTTGATTTGAATATCTACGCCACCAGGAAGATCCATTTTCATTAATTGTTGAACGGTCTTTGATGTGCTGTTATATATATCGATTACGCGCTTGTGAGTACGTAATTCGAATTGTTCTCTACTATCTTTGTGCATAAAGGGCGAACGAAGAACAGTGACTATTTCCTTTTGTGTTGGTAGTGGAATAGGACCAGATACGCTAGCTCCTGTCTCTTTCGCGGCTATTACAATCTTTTCGCAAGATGCATCAATTAAATTGTGGTCGTAAGCTTTCAACTTAATTCTAATCTTTTGACCTGCCATTTCAGTTTCCTCCTAAGAATTCTCTAATATTCTACACTTAACCGTGTGTGTCGCGCTGGCCTCTAAAGAAAAGGCTTTTCAGCCTCAATATCGGTTCATTTATGTGGTTTTGAATTGACATCCATTAGAATGCAATATTCATTAGCACAAGTCAGCGCTTTTTTACGCAACTTGTACATAATATCAATTAGCTTCTTGCTTGTCAAACAATTTTTTAACAAAAAACGATTTTTTTTAAACTTTTCAAATATATACACTTTATATGGTGTTTTCCCTTACAAATCACTACTAAAGTGTCAAATTTTCCTGTTCTAATTCTTCTTATTACATATTATATTTTTCAATATAACATAATTATAAAAAACTCAATCACAATATATTATTAAAGCTATTGATGGCCCTCTATTTCACTTAACTTTATCTAAAAAATTCGTGACATGTAATTTAAATTCATCGGGATACTTCACCATTGACCTTGCGTGAATACTATCTTCAAATGAGAAAAATTCAGCATTTTTTTGGGCAGAGCTTAGTAATAAAGCATTTTTATAATCTACGACCTTGTCAGCTTTGCTATGTAAAATTAGAATAGGAACTTTAATTTTTTCTATAGCTAGCAACGCATTACTTTTAGCTAAATCAATTTTATATATGATTCTACCAAGCAATCTAAGTGATGGCCAAAATACTTTCTTAGCCAAAAATTCATTACTAATGTATTGAGAAACAAGTGTTTCCATATTCGCAAATGCACAATATTCAATTACAGACTTAATTCTTTGATCTTTTTCAGCAACCATCAAGGAAGTTACCGCACCCATACTCTCTCCAAAGATATAAAAAACACTTTCGGGATAATCCTTCATTATAGAGTCCATCCATTGAATAACATCCAATGATTCATAAATTCCAAAAGTTACCGATTTACCCTCAGAAAAACCACTATACCTGTGATCTGGCATAAAAACATTAAAGCCTAGTGACAAAAACATTTCTAGGTATTTCATTTGGGAAACAGAGCAGGAGTTGTGGCCATGCAAAGAAATCATAATTTTATTAGTAATATTACTATTTTTATAAAATCTTCCAAACAAATTATACCCAAAATTAGAAGTGAGTATCATTTCCTCAAAAGGTATATCTAAATAACGGTCTTGAAAGTTTTTCTCTTTTTTCTCATACTCGACAAGCTCCAAAAATGATCTTTTTTTAGGATGAACAAGCATTTTTAAATAATGGAGAACAACACAAAAATATACTATTATCAAAAGTACTAAAAAAGATGGGATAATATATAAAAGTTCTAATTTCATTTAGCGTTAACTATAGCTACAATAGCATCTAAATTTTTAATAGTAATTTTATCTTTCCAAAAATCGAACATGCCCTCTTCGCGCATTTTTATCATCTCACGGGACATAGAAGGTCTTGAAACATTAAGATATTCTGCCATCTCATTTCTATTGATTCCCAAAAGAACGTTCAAAGTCCCTTGCTCTAAATATTTTTCATAGATAAGCTTAGCAATTTTTAACCTCATGCTCTTTATCGATAAATACTCAGCATCTTTTCTCATCCCTAAGATTTTTCTAGACATATATTCTAGAGTGTTTTCAAGAAGCTTTTGATGAAATGAGCATGTTTTCTCGCACTGTTTTACTATTGTCGAAACAGTGATGTAAAGTACTGTTGATTCTTCCGCAGAAACAACTGAGAATCGAGATACTCTATCAGGGCTATAACCATCTATTTCCCCAAACATATCTCCAGAATTAATAATCTCACTTACTTCTTTTTCCCCATTGGCTTTTGTAATGAATTTTACAGCTGATCCCTCAAGCATAATTCCTATTTCATCGACAATTACGCCCTGCTCACAAAGAACTTTACCACGAGAACATTTCAAGATTCTTCCTTTTAGACAGTCAAAAATAGCGTTGATTTCTTTGTCATCAAAGTTTTTAAACAGCTCATTCTTTTTAATTAATTTGAAAATATTCATTTAAAATCTCTCCACAAAAAAGATGTATCCAAGGCAACAAAATTTAATTCATTATACAATGATAATTTTCTATTTGCAAGACATTTAAAAATTTGTATGATATCATTATATCAATTTATTGAATTTGGAGCAATTATGAACAATGAATTAAATCTAAAAGCTTTTGAAGAGTGTACAAATGCTTTTTATTCCTCCAGGCTAATATTAATTGACAAACCCATCTCAAGTTTACTGAAAGTATTAGTAGGAAGAACAGATTATTTTGAAATTATAAGTAATTGTGCAAAAGCATCGCTTTTCTCAACTGAGTACAATAAAGCTATATCTGTTGGCTATGAGGGGAAAAAATTTCTTCTGCCGGATTCTGATTCTAGAATTATATCGCTAGTAACAGGGCTTCTTTTTGAGTTTGATAAAAATAATATTTCCGTTATTGATTTTCTTTCTTCTTATTTTCCAGCTAAAAAACCACATGAATCTTACATTAAATTTTGCGAGAGTGTTATTCGGCCTTATGAAAAGAGTTTTAAAAATCTCTATTTAGGTATTATATCTCGCGACGAGGAAGAAACAGAAAGAGAGGAAAATATTAGTCTTGTGCCCTTGATTGACAAAGCAAAAGAAGACTGTGATTATTGGCTAAGAACCATGCTAGATACAGTAATAGGAGACAACTCAATCGATGAGAGACTAAGAGCAGACTCAATTAGAATGATTAACGGTTTTCTCTATGTTTTAGAATTAAACAACCCAATGCTACTAAATATTGTCTGGACAGGTCTTGATAGGACATTATCAAGCGTGTCTAGTTGCTATAGAGAACTTAGGGAATTAGAACTTGTATTAAGAAATTATGGGGCAATTGAATAAATGTTGTTTTTGGCAAGTTTTGAAAGTGTAGCACTTTTACTTTTCATGGCAATCCCTGGGTTTATTATCGCCAAGCGCCATATGATAGTTAAAGAGCAAGCAGTTTCTTTCATATCAGTTATTTTGCTGTATGTTTGCACCCCTTTTGTAACAATTAATTCCTTTTTAAAACAAAACTTTGATGTTTCTGTAGTAATTAACCTAGGAATTGTTTTTTTCTTTGTCGCTATTCTAATTATTGCTTTGGCTTTCATTGGTAAGTTAATTGCAAAAATTACAGTTAAAAATGGGACTGATGATGAAAAAAGGATGATATCTTATGCAAGTGCATTTGGAAATACTGGTTATATGGCAATACCTTTTTTACAGCTATTATACCCTGGTAATCCTCTTGTTTTACTATATGCAACAGCAGGAATTACAGCTTTTAACATCGTATCTTGGACTTTTGGTGTTTTTGTTTTAACTGGCGACAAAACAACTATGAATTTAAAAAGAGCACTTCTAAACCCTGCAACACTATCCTTTATTTGTGTTCTACCACTCTATATTTTAAATTTAAATTTTGTTAGATTCCCTTTATCAGGATTACAAAACACAGTAGGTTTCTTTTCAACGATGGTAGGTCCTATGGCAATGACACTCGTTGGAATTGAACTTTCCGACATGAATTTTAAAGAGCTTTTTACCGATTATAAACCTTATCTTTCTTCACTTGTTAGACTAATTATTTCTCCTGTATTAGCTTTTTTATTAATTTTATTAATTTCTCTTTTTTATGATATGTCCCCTTTAAAAGTAAACTTAATAACAATAGCTGCTGTACCATCGGCAAATAATATAATGATGTTTTGTTCAAGGCTCGGAAAACCAACTAAATTACCTGCAAAGATGGTAATTATATCGACTTTGATTTCTATTATTACTATTCCTATAGCGCTGACTTTATTCACCTAGTTGTCAATTTTACTATTTCAACTTTTAATTTCCTACATACACAGGAATATTTTTCCTATGTGTTTAGCTATTTTTCTCTTTTGATTTCTACAGATACTACTGTGATATTACCTAGCTTTTTTGCACCGTTATTTGCCCAAAAAAACTGCAAGAATTTGTACACTATCGGTGGAACTTAGTCTGACAATTTGCTCTTTTCCCTTTCAACGTAACTTACTTTGGCAATTAACTAGCTTTTTTACACCAACTTACTAATGGCTCTTTACTCGGGAAATGGTTGTCAATTTGTACTACAATGTTATATACTAACTATACAAAAATGTTTGGAGGTATAATATGAAAATAACTAAAGATACACTACTCGTTGATGCTTTAAAAATGGGGAACACACAGGCAATGGCAGAAGTTTTATACGGATTTGGAATGCACTGTCTTGGTTGCATACTTGCAAACAATGAAACTGTTCAAGAAGCCGCTGCTGCACACGGAATAGATGCAGATAAAATGCTAAAGGCTCTTAACGAGGCTTGTGACAAGAAGTAATCTGTTACGTTGGAGCATGGTGCAATGGTAGCACAAAGGACTCTGACCCCTTTGATGTAAGTTCGATTCTTACTGCTCCTGCCATGAACATGGGCTGTCTTTTGACAGCCCATTTTTATTTAATTTATGGTATATTTATAATATCTTAAAATATAAATTACCTATTGGAAGAAGCAAATGAGTGAATCTAATATGAAAAAACTTGAGAAAAGATTAGTTGGGGCAACAAGAAAAGCTATAGAAGACTTTAAAATGATTACTAACGGCGACCATGTTGCTGTAGGGTTCTCTGGTGGTAAGGACAGTATTGCACTTCTTTTTGCTTTAAATGAACTAAGAAAATACAATATAGTTAACTTTAAGTTATCAGCAATTACAATTAATCTCGGTTTCGAAAGTACTACTCCTTCAATTTACAAAAAGATTTCTGATTATTGCGATTTACAGGGTATTAATTACTATGTTGTTGACACGAAAATTTATGACATTGTTTTCAAGTCAAGAAATGAATCTAATCCTTGTAGCCTTTGCTCTAATATGAGAAGAGGTGCTTTAAACATTAAGTGCCAAGAGATTGGCGCTAACAAGCTTGCCCTTGGACATCACAAGAGAGATTTAGTAGATACTTTCTTATTATCTATGTTTTATGAAAATAGATTTTACACTTTTAAACCTGTCACATTTTTAGATAGATCTGGGATTACGGTTATTCGCCCTCTTTTATATGTTGAAGAAGGAATGATAGTTAATATCACGAAGGATTATAATTTACCATTCGAAAAAAGCCCCTGCCCTCTCGACAAAGCTAGTAAGCGTGAAGAAGTTAGAATTATATTAAATCAAATATCTAAAACCATTCCTTCCGCTGAGGATAGTATATTTTCCGCAATAATGCATCCTGAAAGAATGAATCTTTCTGCTGATACTCTGCCTTCCAAAGAGAAAAAACAAGAATTGGAATAAATTAATATGTTCAAATCATTAAAAGATAAAATCAAAATTTGGATATCACTTGCTCTTACCTTTCTTAAGATTGGGAGTCTTACATTTGGCGGTGGATATGCGATGATTTGTGTGATTGAACGAGAGGCAGTCACGAAAAAGAAATGGCTAAGCTCGGAGGAGATGCTTGATATTGTCGCAATTGCTGAAAGCACTCCTGGACCTATTGCTTTAAATGCAGCTACTTATGTTGGGGCTAAAGTCGCAGGTTTTATGGGAGCACTTATTGCCTCCATTTCTGTACTGCTACCTGCAGTAATAATAATTACATTGATATCTTCTTTAATTAACCAATTTTTTGACAATAAATATCTAAATTATGCTTTTTTAGGGATGAGAGCTGGAGTTGCTTCTCTCATTTTAAACGCAGTACTAAAATTAGGTAAGTTCTTAAAAAACGAAAAAAGGCCTGCCGTATATGCAGTTTTAATTATTAGCTTAACACTTGCTCTTTTATCTGCATTTAAAATCCTTCCTTTTGACAATATATTCATTATTTTAGGGACAATATTATTTGGCATTATTTACACGTTTTTCAAGGGATTATCCGATAAGAAAAAAGGGATTATAGAGCAGCAAGAAGAACCAATAAAACCCTTTGAACCACCAACATGTTATTTTTCACCAGATTCCATTAATATTATTGAAGACTCTCCCCTAATTTCTTCCGTTGACAATAAGGTTAACTCTTCAAGCATATCAACAATTGAGAACTCCGAATTAGCGCAAAAAATAAAAGATAATGATGATTTTCCTGTTTCAAATAGCCAAGGTAATCTTCAAGATGGAGGAGAAAAATGAATATTTTCCTTGATCTCTTCCTTAGCTTTTTCAAAATATCCTTGTTTACTATTGGCGGCGGATATGCAATGATTCCGCTTATCCAATCCACTGTTATTGGAAAAGGTTGGATAGATGCCGAAACACTTATAAACTTTATCGGAATAGCAGAAAGCACTCCAGGCCCATTTGCCATTAATATCGGGACATTTATCGGCTACAATATGGGGGGAATAATGGGAGTAATCTGTGCAATTGCTGGACTATTCATTCCGCCCTTTATCATTATTTTATGTTTATTTTATTTTGGGAAGAAGTTTGCCACCAACAAATATGTAAAAGGTGTCTTTGTCTTTTTAAGGCCAGCTGTACTTGCATTAATTTTTACAGCTTTTGTTTCTGTTACTTATGCAACGTTATCAGTAGTACCGCCAAATGGCAGTGATAAGTTTAACTGGTTTGGTATTATATTAATGGCTTTATCTTTCATAGGAATGCGAGTATTCAAAAAGGTTCACCCTGTAGTGTTTTTGCTTTCTACTGCAGCCTTAGGTTTGGTATTTTATGGGTTTATAATTTAACCCGTTTTTACACTTTCAGTATCATTGGGGAGATAATCTATTCGTGCATCAATAATTAAAAATAGCCACCAAAAAGTGGCTATTAAAAGTTAAAGACAATAATACCTTAGCAAAGTATAAATTTGCTTAAATCTGTTGATTTGCAACTGAAGTATCTTTCTCAGTATCGATAGCTTTTTTTGACAGCTTTTTATCGAAGAAAAAACCTATTGGTGTTAGAGCCATTGATAAAACCATGCATATAACGCCTATAACAGGAGCGCGTTTAATTCCTAGCTTAATTAAATCAACAAAAGAATTCCCACCTGCAATTGCTCCAAAAACAAAAATTAAAGTTACTGTAGTAACTAAAGCAGTAGTCATTGAGATATATCCACCCACTTTTGTAGCTTTTTTGCAGTATAAACCATAAATATATGGCCCAATAAATGAACCTGCTAGTGTTCCCCAAGAAAGAGACATAAGAGTAACTATCGCATCAACCCTGAAAATTGCCAAAATAGCGGAAATTAGAACAAAAATACCACTAAAAACTCTAACAACTAATTTTACACTTTTTTCGGAGGCTTCTTTTTTTATGTGTGCTTTGTACGTATCAACTCCTATAGATGATGCGGAAACTAAAGCAACTGACGACAACGTAGACATGCTAGCGGCTAAAACAAGAACACAAATCAATCCTAAAACCGCAAATCCCATTAAATCATTTTGCAAAAACATATTTGGTATAATATTTGCTCCTCCTTCAGAAGGCATAACAGGATAAAATAATCTAGAAAAACTACCATTGAAATAGGCGCCTACACCCACCACAAAAGCAAAAACAGTTGAAATTATACATCCTTTTACTACTGCTGCGTTGTCCTTTATGGCATAAAACTTTTGAACAGATTGAGGTACGGCCCAAACACCAAAAGATGTTAACATAATATTGAAGAACAAAATAGTTGCTGGGGCATCTAAAAAATTCCCAGTCGTTGATACCGTTGATGGGAATAATCCATAACCTGTTTCCGACAGTTTTCTTAACCCTTCAAACCCATTTACCTCAGGAGATATAAGCATCAAAATAATAATGATGACAACCCCTAATAACATAATAATACCTTGGGCAAAATTACTTATGGCATTACCTAAATATCCTCCTAAAACGATATAAACAGCGGTTAAAATTGCCATAATAATAACACAGTACTCAAACTTTATCGCAAAGACAGCTTCAAAGATATATCCAATACCTTGGTATACCGAAGTAGAATACGGAATAAGAAAAATAAATATAATAATTGAAGAAAAAATCCTTAATCCTGGTGAAAGATATCTTTTCCCAAAAAATTCAGGCATAGTTTTTGCATTTAACTTATGGGTAACTTCTCTAGTCTTCTTTGCAAGTACTATCCATGCAGCAAGCGATCCAATGAGGGCGTTTGCAATTCCAATCCATATTCCCCCAAGTCCAAGTGACATACCAAACGTCCCAGCATATCCTATGAAAACTACGGCAGAAAAATAGGTCGTTCCATATCCAAAAGCGCTTAGCCAACCACCTACTGACCTGTTTCCAAGCAAGAAACTATCAAGTGTAGCTGCCTTCTTCCTGGAATAAATTGAAATCCCGATTATAAGTGCAATGTACAAAAATAAAACCAAATAGGCTTGCCATCTTCCTTGATTTTCTGAAGCAGAAATAAATAGACTAAAATTCATTGATCCCCCTACAAAACTATTTCTCGTAATCAATTATATCGATTTGTTTTCCCTTTTCGCTTTCCTCTTCCTCAGTAGAACCATATTCTTCTTCAAAGAACATATCATCTTCATAGAGATTATCCTCGTCATTTTTCTCTTTAATTGTCTCCCCTACTAAGCTAAAAATCGCATCGGATACTTTTATATAGTCTTCAACAGTTAAATCTTCACCTCTAACATCCTCGTTAAAGCCCAATGACTTTAGCAAATCATTAATCGTTTCTTTACTAATCTCGGGGAAAGCACTAGTAATGTTGTTTGTAAATGTTTTTCTTCTCATATGAAAACCTGAACGAATTAATCGTTTTAATGTTTTCTCATCTTTAAATTCATATCTTGAGGAGTTAAAGAGAATAAAAACAACTGCACTATCCACTTTTGGCACTGGGAAAAAAACGTGTTTATTGACTTTTCTTAAAATTTTCACTTCACCCTTTAATGCTAAACTAATAGTGATTGATCCATATTCGCTTGAACCAGCTTCAGCAGTTAATCTATCGGCTATTTCTTGTTGAACCATGAAGGTGGCTGACACAATTGGAAGATTGCTTTCTGCAAATCTCATAATTAGGGGTGTAGTTATGTTATAGGGAATGTTTGCCACAATTTTAAACTGTCCACCAGTATAATTAAGAATTTCATCATCGGAAAGCTTCATTATATCCCTAAATATCACCTGAATATTATCTAGTTCTGCTAGAGTTTCTTGTAAAATAGGCTGCAGAGACATATCTATATCGAAAGTAACAACCTTCCTTGCTATTTTTGCAATAGCTCGAGTTAATGTTCCTGCACCTGTACCTATTTCTAGGACCACGTCTTCGCTAGTAATTCCTGAATCCCTTACTATTCCATCAAGCAGTGTTGAGTCTGTGATAAAATTCTGACCTAGTGATTTTTTAAATCTAAACTCATTTTTTACAAGAATTTCTCTAATTTCCATTGATTTTCCTCCAGGAAAATTTATTCAGTATAATGTCTAATTCTAAATCCAACATTTATGCTCTCAGCAATCTTTCTTGCCAATTCTTGTTCTTCTATGCTTATTACATCCACAACAGTTAATATTACTTTGGGTATGTATTTCTTTGATTCCTTAGCAAAATCAATTATCGCTTGAAATGCTTTTTCACCATCTTTGGGGTGACAGATTTTGTTATATTTTTCTTTATTTACCGAATTAAGCGAGATACTCATTGTATCAATGTATCCAGCCAATTGTTTTGCGACATTACCACCAAACAGAAGTTCTGCCTGACCATTTGTATTAAGCCTTGTCTTTTTTCCTTTTGAGTGCAAATATTGTGATATCTCCTTAATTGCTTCAAGTCTATAGGTCGGCTCGCCATAACCACAAAAAACTACTTCTTCATCTAAATTCTTTAAATCTGGAAAAGAATCAATGACTTCTTTAACGCTTGGCTCTCTCTCTAGCCACAAATCCAAATCGTGAAATGCATCGGTATTTCTTATGCAAAATTCACAAGAATTCGAACACTTGTTTGTTAGA
This sequence comes from uncultured Christensenellaceae bacterium, assembly GCA_964392385.1. Classification (GTDB taxonomy): domain Bacteria; phylum Bacillota; class Clostridia; order Christensenellales; family DTU072; genus MWEH01. The sequence goes on from CAYMPR010000004.1 coordinate 29,869, forward strand.
TTTATGTATAGCTTGTTTTCAACTTTATACGAATATGTTCCCATTTATACCCTTTATTTAATCCTTTGATAATTTGATAACGCTTTTTAAATATCTATGCGTTTTTATTGTCAACTATTTTTTTAAAAATCCTTTTTGCATTTTTTGTTGTAAGTTCACTAATGCTAACACCCATTGTCCACTCTTCCATCTTATTGGCAACGTATTTTATATATTTCGGAAAATTAATTTGCCCACGATATGGTTCAGGTGTCATATATGGACAATCTGTTTCAAGAAGTAACCTATCAGGAGGTATGGCATGAAAAACTTCCTCTTTTTTTGCATTTTTGAAAGTAATTGCGCCGCCTAAACTAAAATATGCATCAAACTCAAGAAATTTTTTTACCATTTCAGCAGAACCACTATAACAATGAAGCACAACACCATTATTTAGACAACTTTCTAGTTCCTTTAGGATTTTATAGGTTAACTCATAAGCATCTCTAACATGCAAAACAATTGGGAGAGATACAGAAGAGGCAAGAATAATTTGACGTTTGAAAACTCTTTCCTGCTCTTCTCTAGAACTTCGATCATAAAAAAAATCTAATCCAATTTCTCCATAAGCTACTACTTTGGGATCAAAACATATAGATTGTAATACTTCAAAGTCCTGTTCGCTTGCCTTTCCGCTATCATGTGGATGAATACCTATGATGGCATACATCTTTTGATGTTTTTTCGCGATATCATAAGCTTCGATAGATGATTGTTTATCCCATCCTACGTTTATTATTGACTCTAAACCATCTTTGCCCATATTATCATTAATTTCTTGAAGGAAAGGATAAAGCCGTTTATCATTTAAGTGAGCATGAGTATCAATATACATCTAATCATTCCTTAAGCGCTTAGGATATAGTGCTTCCACTAGCTATTTCTTGCTCAGTAGTTAATAGTATTACTCGCCCTTCTTTATCTTCTGCACAGAGTAACATACCTTCACTAACTACCCCACCAAGAGTAGCAGGAGATAGATTTGAAACAACTACAACTGTCCGCCCCACCATACTTTCCGCAGAATAATACTTGGCAATTCCACTTAAAATAGTCCTTGTTTCATCGCCTATTTGGACAGTGGACTTTAGTAATTTGTTGCTATTAGACAATTTTTCGCAAGCTATAATTTTACCAGTTTTTAATTCCACTTTTTTAAAGTCTTGAATCGTAATTTTATCGTTATTTTCCATTATAGACTCCTTTTTCATAGCTTCACATATTTTTATTTCTTTTTCTTTAGGTCCCTTTGCCCTTTCGTCCATATTGATCAGTTCTTTCTCAATATTTATACGAGGGAAAAGTTGCCCTTCGGTTTTATTAACTTTAATCCCTGCCTTAAGCTTGCCAAATGTAACATTTCCCTCAAGTGTGGTAGGCAATTGTTCAGAAAAGCATTCCAGTATTTTTCTTGGTGCTTCGTTTAAAAAAGCGGACAAGAATACAGATGCTATTCTTAGGGATTCAGCTAAATTGTACAGTACTGTTCCTAACCTATTTTTCATTGCTGGGTCTTTTGCAAGCGCCCAAGGTTTAGTTTCATCTATATACTTATTCGCCCTTTGAACAAGGGTAAATATTTCATTTAATGCTTCTGGAACATGGAGTTCATCCATCATTTTTGTAACGGACTTATATAGAGAATTAGCAATCGAAATAAGCTCTAAATCAATATCTTCTTTTTCTGAAGATTTAGGTAAAATACCACCAAAATATTGCTCAATCATTGCTGTTGACCTGCTTAAGAGATTTCCTAGGTCATTAACTAGATCACTGTTTGTCCTAGTTAAAAAGGCTCTATTAGTATATATTCCATCACTTCCAAAAGGAACCTCTCTTAGCAGATAATATCTAACTGCATCTACCCCGTAATTGTTGCATAAATCAAATGGATCTGTAATATTGCCTTTTGATTTACTCATTTTGTCTCCACCAAATAGTAACCATCCATGACCATAAACTTCTTTTGGTAAAGGTAAATCTAATGCCATGAGAAGAGCTGGCCATATAATAGAATGAAATCTAACAATTTCTTTCCCTACCATATGAATATCTGCCGGCCAATATTTTTTAAATAATTTCTTATCGTCCTCACCATATCCTAAGGCTGTTATATAGTTTGATAAAGCATCAATCCATACATATACTACATGTTTTTCATCAAATGTTACGGGAACTCCCCACTTAAATGATGTTCTACTAACGCATAAATCTTTTAAACCAGGCTTAATGAAGTTATTAACCATTTCGTTCATTCTGCTTTTTGGCGAAATAAAATTGGGATTCTTCTCGTACAACTCTATCAACCTATCCTGATACTTACTAAGCCTAAAGAAATATCCTTCCTCTTTAGTTAATTTTACCTCTCGTCCGCAGTCCGGGCATTTGCCATCAACCAATTGAGATTCTGTCCAAAAACTCTCACAAGGAGTACAATACATACCCTCATATTGTGCTTTGTAAAGTTCGCCCTTATCGTACAAGGTTTTAAAGATGTTTTGAACTGCTTTAACATGGTAATCGTCAGTAGTTCTAATAAATTTATCGTATTTGATACCCAAAAGATCCCATAGAGCGATAATTTGATGATAAAGTTCATCAACAAATTCTTGAGGTGTCTTGTTGGCTTCTTTAGCTTTTTGCTCAACTTTTTGACCATGCTCATCGGTGCCTGTCAAATAAAATACATCAAAACCATCCAGTCTCTTATACCTGGATATAGCGTCGCATACCACAGTAGTGTAACAATGTCCAAGATGGAAATTTCCACTGCTATAGTAAATAGGCGTTGTAATATAAAACTTCTTATTTTCCATATTTTCCTCGATGTATTAAACACTAGTGTTAACTAAAACTTTAGTAATAACAATAACATAAAACTATTTTACTGTAAATTAAATGCGCGTACGATAGGAATCCACCATCTTTTAAAGTAGAAAAATGTTTCTATATCCAAGAACTTTAAAAAACGCCAAGCTATTTTATTTTGTTAAAAATTGACGTAGTGAACTTCAGTATATTCAATAATTGGTCAACAAAGTCCAAATTATGTAGCTAAAGATACTAATTATCTTCGTATTCCACGTTATCTCTATATTTTTTTATCGCTGATTTAATTATATCGTAAGTATATCCTCTTGATGCTAAATGCCTATATAACTTCTCAATATTTTTTTGCGTTGTCTCTTTCCCCTTCATATATTTATCCGCAAGTTGCTCAGCATTTTCTTCTTGAGTCATTTCCTTGTCTATTAAAGACAGATTAATCAGTTCCTCGTTTACTCCCTTGAGCTTCAGTTCGTATTTTATTCTTAGAGCACCTTTATTCTTTAGATTTAAATCCGTATACTCTTTTGAATATTCCTCGTCATTAAGGTAGCCATATTCTTTTGCGAATTTTATAGCAAAATCAACGGCGTAGTTTGGGAATCCTTTTTGGTAAAGCTTTATTCGAGATTCCTTTTCTGATTTTGCCTTCCTAATTAAAGAAGATACCAATTTGTTTTTGGCATTTTGCTTGTTGTTTTCTTGGATGAAATTGTTGTATTCTTTTTCCGAGATGTTACCTTCTTGAATTTTGCAATTATATAACGCATCAAGATTGACGTTAGTAATTATTTCTCCATTAACGGTAATATCTGCGCTAGATTTTTTTATCTTAATTTTTTCTATTTTTATCATATTAATTAACTTAAAAACTGCCGATTTTTCATCGGCAGAGCTATTATTTCTGTGCTATTTTGACTACCCAACCAAATGGATCTGGATATCTTCCACATTGAATTCCAGTAAGTTTATCATAGAGAAATTCAGTAATTTTTCCCATCTCAAAGTTATTAATAATATTATCCTTCCCATGCATACCGAGTACACCAACAGGCGAAATAACTGCTGCGGTTCCACTTCCAAAGATTTCAGTTAGTGTGCCTTTTTTTATACTTGATTCTATTTCATCAGTTGATATTCTGGTTTCTTCTATTGGGATGTTTTCAGCTTTCAATATTTTTATTACACTATCCCTTGTTATTCCGGGAAGAATTGAACCAACCAAAGCAGGAGTTTTCACGACTCCATCTATAACAAAAAATATGTTCATCGCGCCCACTTCCTCTGCATACTTTCTTTCTTTTGCATCTAGCCAGAGGGCCTGAGCATATCCTTTTTTGTTTGCTAAATCACCAGCAAGCAAAGAAGCTGCATAATTTCCCATGCATTTTACCTCTCCAGTTCCACCTAAAGGAGCACGGACATATTGTTCTTCAACCAATATTTTTGTAGGCTTAAGCCCAGCAGCATAATATGCTCCAACAGGTGAGAGAATAATGAAGAAGCGATACTCATGTCCTGGGTGAACTCCTAACATAGCATCTTTCGCAATCAATGTAGGCCTAATATATAGAGAGGTGCCTGGGTTAGATGGAATCCAGTCTTTTTCTAGTAGTAGTAATTCATTCAACGATTTTAACACTAAATCAACATCTAGAGTAGGCATGCACATACGAAGCGCGCCCTTATTCATTCTATTAAAATTATCTCTTGGACGAAACAATGTAATTTCATTTTTTTCATTTTTATATGCTTTTAGCCCTTCAAAAATCCCCTGTCCATAATGCAATACACATGTAGATGGCTCCAGTGCAAACGGCCCATAAGGAATGATTTCGGGCTCTTTCCAATTACCATTTTCATAATCCATTACCAACATATGGTCAGTAAAAAACTTACCAAACCCAAGCGATGTTGAATCTGGCTTAACTTTAGGATTCTTATTCAATGTTATCTTCATTTTTTATCTCCTATACCCAGTATATTCTTCTCTTATAATAACTGGTTTTATTCTTCCTAGTGTTAGACAATCTATCATTTTCAAAAAATCTTGGCTACGTTCAATAGGAACAGCAATATTCATCATCACCGAGGTGGAATAGTCTATTCCAGTTAACATAAATCCCTGTTCTTCCAGTTTCGTATTTATCATAGTTGCTTCAGAATAAGTCGCGGGAAGAGAATATATTATAGACCAAGACATGAGTTTTTTAACTGCTATTTTAATTGTTTCTGCTACGCAAAGCGCATATGCTCTTGCAAGGCCTGAAACACCCAATTTAGTTCCTCCAAAGTAGCGGGTAACAAAACATGCGACTCCAGATAATGAATTGTTCTTTAATGCTACTTTAATCGGCTGAGCTGCAGAACCCATAGGTTCTCCATCATCAGAGGCTTTTTCTTCATTTTTCCCAGGAATTCCTATGATTGCGTAACAATGATGAGATGCATCTGGGTACTTATCTTTTTCTAATTTTAATAACTCCATACCCTCTTCTAAACTTAATATAGGGGAGAGAGTGCATATAAATATACTTTTTTTAATCACATATTTATACTCAACTGTGTTTTCGATTGTTAGAAAATCTTTCATTCAGATAACACTTTAATATGTGCCTTTTTTCCCTTGTGGACGATATAGCCATCTTCCTGTTGTTTCTCGTTAATATTGTATTCGAAAGAAGTTATTAATTCTTCATCTACTTTAATTCCGCCACCCTCTATGAGTCTCTTTGCTTCACTTCTAGTGGTAGCAAGTTTAAGATTAAGCAAAATATCGACAATGTTAGTACACTTGTTGCTAATTCTTGCAGTAGGCATCTCTTCCCCACCAGAAAAGGCTCCTTTTGCAAGCTCTCTTGCATTATTTGCTTCTATAACACCATGAACAATTTTAGTTACTTCATAGGCAAGTGTTTCTTTTGCGATATTAATATCTTTGTCAAAAGTTTTAACACCATCCCTAATTACAAAACAATTAGTTAATCTGTTAATATCCTCAACAGAAAGATAAGTTAAAAACATTAAACAATTCCTGACATCACTATCATCTACATTTCGGAAATATTGGTAAAAATCATATGGAGAGGTCTTTTTAGGGTCAAGCCATAAGGCACCATTCATCGTTTTACCCATCTTTTTACCATCTGACGTTAATAAGAGAGAGAAAGTCATTGCAAATGCAGGTTTTTGTTCCTTCCTTCTTATTAAATCGGCACCTGCTAGGATATTGGACCATTGATCATCACCTCCGCACTGGAGTTTACAACCATATTTATTAAAAAGAACCAAAAAGTCATATGCTTGCATTAGCATATAATTAAATTCTAGAAAAGATAGCCCTTTTTCCATTCTAGACTTAAAGCATTCCGCGGCAAGCATTCTATTAACAGTAAATTGTGAGCCAACATCTCTTAAAAAATCGACATAATTTAAGTTTAACAACCAGTCTGCATTATTTTCTATAATTGCAGCATTAGGTCCCTCAAAAGAGAAAAATTTCGCCATTTGCAATTTGAATCTTTCGACATTATTATTTATGGTTTCTTTGTCCATTATTGAACGCATGTCCGTTCTTCCAGATGGATCGCCTACCATTGCTGTTCCACCACCAATAAGTACAATAGGCTTATGGCCAGCCTTTTGTAAATGGCTCATTGCCATCAAAACCAAGAAATGGCCTACATGCAAGCTGTCAGCGGTAGGATCAAACCCAACATAAAACGTGGTGCTTTCTTTACCCATAAGCTCATACAAATCATCTTCAAATACGGTTTGCTTGATAAAGCCTCGCTCTCTAAGTATGTCTATAATGTTGCTCATCAGCTCCTCCAAGTTTAGTGATTAATTTTTTTAATTACGCAAATTCTAGCACAATGCACCACTTATTGCAACAAATAACCCTAGAACTAGGCATATAATAGGTTACATAAAGTTGGCTTTAGAAAGACACTACATATATAAAACAGAATTATTTAGAATAATATTTTTTATTTAAAAGTTCAACCGCTAAATTGTATTGCGCTGGCTCCCCAATAGTTTCAAAAACAAACTTATATATAGAATAATTAATGAAAAAATCTATTGTTTCGCCAAGCCTTACCGACACAAAGGGAGACTCCTTAATGCTAAAATTTAGATTAGTGGATTTATGTCCATTAAAGAAAAAACCATCTTTATTAAGCGTAAGAATACCTTCATCTACTTTAGCAAATCCTAAATTTTCGTCATCGTTTAAGAACAAAGTTACCTTTGTTTTTCTTTCGTACTCTGGGGAATTATCTATTTTCTTTTGCATCTCTTTTCTCTGGAATTCATACCATAGATCTATACGGTCAAAAGATAGATCGTTATCACTTTTGGGCGATATTTTACCAAGAGGGTCTATTTTTATAGTGTTTTTACAATTTGAGCAATACATTTCATCGCCATTTGAAACCATAGCGCATTCTTTCAAGCATTTAGGGCATTGGTTTAATAGAAAATCTAAGCCATAAGTTAAAGAGATTCTTTTTGATTTTGGAACAAAATATAATTGTTTTTCCTGTTGATAAATCATTTCATTATAGCTAAAAGCCTCATCAACTACTTGTCTAATCTTCTCTATGCTAAATTCCTTTACTTCTTCCTTGCTTAATAGAAGTCTACCCCTTGCTTCAAGGGGAGTGCCCTTTCTCATTTTATTAGCATATCTAGGCCTTTGCAAATATCCTCCAGGGGTATAAGTAAACACCACAGGGACATTTAAGTATTTAATTAGCTTTAAGGTTGCATCTGAGACGTAACCAGGCTTCCCATCAATAGAAACCCTTCCTTCTGGATAAATTCCTATACTAGTACCGTTATCCACAAAAAACTTCATAGCCTTTATGCATTCAAAATCGGCAGAAAATTGTTTTTTGGGTATTATATTCCCAAGTATTCTAAAAAAAATGGCCAAAAATTTGTCATAAAACAAGTTTGCAGCTACAACAAAAGCCATACGCTTATTTTTGAGCAAGGTCATCATTCCAGAAAAATCAATTCCATTTACATGCGCCCCAAGCGCAAGTACTGGACCGTCGATTTTTTCAATCTCTTTTATATCTTCTAAATTTGGTCTAATACCAAGTATTCTAGACCAGTTTAAAACCAGCAAATACCAAAACCCATATTTAAATTTAGTAGGGATTTTATATTTCGGCTTTGTGCGTCGAATCTTTCTCTCTTTTATCCTAGTTTTTCTGCGTTCAATGCGTTTTTCTTGCTTTTCTTTCATTCACCTTCCCCCATCCTATATGGTTATGTTAACACAATGATTTTCTTATCTCAACTAATACGCCTTCCCTTCGTAAAGCCATTTTAATTTATTTTAGCGTATAGAATTTTTAATCTCAACTAATACGCCTTCCCTTCTTAAAGCCATTTAAATTTATTTTAGAGTATAGAATTTCTAATCTCAACTAATACGCCTTTGAGTATTTCTATAGCAATGTTTAAAGGAAAAGATAAAAAATTTGTCATTTCTCGGATAATTTAGTGGACAATTTAAGGCACAATAAATAACTGTATTCGATTTATTCAAACATCCTCTCATTGATGCTAGTTATTTTTCTCTTTCTATTCACTGCACCTATAATTGTCCAAATACCTGTAAATAATATTAAACTTCCGACAAATATTACTGGTAAAGATATAGGGATGAAATTAATGGATATATATTTATCAATCAAAGATGCAAATACTGGCATAATCAAATTAACCAAATAACTCATTACTAATCCCATCAAGCTGCCTGCAAGAGAAATGATTAGTCCTTCTGCGAAAGAATACTTAACATACTCCCGATTAGACATGCCCGCAACCTTATATAATTTAATTTCATTTCTCCTATCGTAAGCTGTCACGACTGAAATATTAATTACTCCAATAATTCCAACAAAGTAAATAACAAATTGAAGTATTTTGAGCAAAGTACTTACGCCGGAAAAGTTTTCATGTGTAGATAGTGCCCATTCACGATAAGATAAGGCATAACATTCCTTTTTCCCCAACCCTTCAACGGCAGACCGAAGTCTAATAAAGGTCTCCGAAAGATTTACACCCTCTTCTGCTTGTGAGATAAAAACTGCACTTTCTATAAGATGATCTATGTTCTCAAACTTACAGTATCCTATTCTGTCATACTCGCTTACCGTATAGTCAATTCCAATAACAGTAAAATTATATGTTACATCATCATAATCGGTGCGGATTGGGTTTACTGAGATTGTATCTCCAATTTTTACACCAAGTCTAACAAACATATCGTTTGACAGAACAATTCCATTCTCAGTTTGATCCCATGTTTCCTTATCCACATATTTGAATTCTTCAGAACAATATTCTAGCGTCTCGAATTGATCAAGCCCATATATTGACCATTCTTTTTTTTCAGTGCCAGGTACTATAAAATTGACCACACTATAATAACCAGTGCCGGAAATTCCCTCCACACTATTTATTAATTCTTTAGTATCTGAATGAGGCGTTAAATCTGTAGAATAATTGGAAACAACAATGTAATCCGCATCATATCTTGATTTAAATGGGACTACAGCATAATTCACTAATTCTATAACTTCAAAAACCAAAAAAGCTAGTACTGTTATAACAGCTATCATTAAAGTGACTGTCCTCAAGGCTTTGTTTCTAAGTGTACTAAAACCTGCAAGTGTAAATACTCCAGTTTTGCTAATTTTTCTAGAAATAAACCCTAAAAACTTAAGAAAGTAAGATATAGCACAATATAACCAAAAAATTAAAATCAACACTAAAACTGGCGAAAGGTATAAAGTGTAGTCCTTCGGTAAAAAGATAAGTGCTATAGCTATAGATGCGAGTAAAACAGAGCTAATCAAGAAGAGGAAAGGTTTAATGTTTTTTGTAATTTTGTCCGATTTAGAAGATAATTCTCTAATCGATTTTTTCCCGACTGACATTATTGGAGAAATAGTTGCCAAAATGCTTACAAAAAGAGCTAATAAAAAAGCCACTAGGTATTTCCAAAAAGAATAATCTAATGACGCTTGAACTTTAGGAATCAATGTAAAGGCGGCTATCCCCATTGCAGCCCTACCTAGTAACAAGCCTAATAATCCACCACAAACGCCATAGAAAATGACCTCTATCATTAGAATTAACACCACTTGTTTTGGAGTTGCACCTGCTGCCTTAAAAATAATCATTTCTGACATTCTATTACGTGCAACAATTAGATATGATGTAAACAATATCATCATCATAGTACCAACCAAGAAAACAAGCGCTACGGTAAGTAATGTTGTATTGTTTCTAACAATCTCATATACTCTTGAAATACTATTTCCTTCCCCAATCTTTACTGCTGGGAAATTTTCTTCAAAAATATCATAATACTCTTCGTACAAATCAGCCGATAAAAAATCAATATATACAGCATTAACTTGGCCTTGATTACCAACTGAAGAAAAATCAACAAGAATATTCTTATCTGCTGGTGAAGAAAATATTCCTTCATTTTTGGCGATATATTCAACTATCATTTCTGTGTATTTATTGAATGTAGGCACATAAATTTGGACTAATTGCCCCACCTTAATTGAGTTTTTTATTGCAAAACTCTCCCCGACAATGACTCTACTATATCCTCCAATTAGCCTATAATCTATATCTGCATTTTCCGTCTTTTCATCAAAAATTGCATAATAATTTAGAGGTCTTTTTTCAAAGTAGTATTCTAAGTCCGTAGCTTCAAGCAACACTGTTAGGGAGTCATTTTCCGTTTTTAAAATTGTATTAAATTTTGTAAAATAAAACGCAGAATTGATGTCAGCAGGGTCTAAAAAGCTCTTCACACGTGCTTCGCTAAAAAATTCAATGCTACCAAGATTTTCGCCAAGTAACATGTCTGAACCCTGTGCAATTCTATCGTATTCTGCCATATTTATATTGTAAAAAATATCAAACATAGATAATGAAATGAAAAACATAGCACTAACAATAATTATCGTTAAAATAATAACAAAGACTTGGCCTTTGTTACTTTCAATGCTTCTTAAGGTGTTTTTGATTAATATATTCAAGCTACATCCTTCCAATCTATTTTTTTTCTAAAAACAGAATATATTACTTGTTTCGCGATACCTATATAGACAATTTCCTTAATAAATAAAGAGGTTATTTTTGGGTGAACCTCTGGCTTACTATCATAGTACTTAACTATTAGTTGCTATTATTGGTGATGTTTCATTTACAGATGCTATTTCGCCATCTTTTAATATTATAATTTTATTACCATAGTTTGCGTTTTCTATACTATGAGTAACTTGAATTATTGTGGTCTTCTTCTCTATATTTATAGCTTTTAGTATTTCCATTATGGCATGACTATTTTTGCTATCCAGATTGCCAGTAGGTTCATCGAGCATAATAATCTTGGGTTGGAAAATCAGGGCTCTTGCTATAGCTACTCTTTGCTGTTCCCCGCCTGAAATAGCTGATGGTAGTCTATCTTTATAATCTAAAATACCTAATTGAGACATTATTTCTTCGGCTTTTACTTCATAAGCAGCTAGTTTTTCGTTGTTAAGAATAATTGGCAATAGAATATTCTCTTTTACCGTTAAATATGGAGCTAAATTAAAGAATTGAAAAACAAAGCCAATTTGGGTTCTACGAATAACTGCTAGTTCTTTTTCAGGAAGCTTGGAAATGTCTTTTTCGAGGAATAAAACCTCCCCAAAATCCGGTTTATCTATTCCCCCAAGTATTGTTAGTAAGGTCGATTTACCAGATCCAGAAGCGCCTTCAATGGAAATAAAATCCCCTTCGTTTACGGACAAAGAAATATTCCTTAATACTTCAGTACCCTTTACAAAACTCTTTGAAATATTCTTTGCTTCAAGTAATGGCATTTTCCCCTCCCTGGCTATTCTTCAACCATTAAATCATATGCTTGTAAATAGAGATTTAGAGCAGTATTTACAAATATAGTGCTAAATATACTATTAAACCCTTCATAGAAAGTGGCGCTGTTTTGACTAAATGTATCATATGCTTCACTTAATGAATCTATTTGTGCCTCTGATAATAGTAGAGCATCATCAATTGAATAGATTTCGTTAAATTCCATCTCAACTGTTTCGACTGTGTCAAGATATAAAATAATCTCATCATATTTCAGTTGTGCAAATTGAAGCATTTCTGTCTCGTTTTCAAATCCAGTTTCAATACTCCTTGCTTGAGTAAGGGCAGAAGATAATCTTGAGGCAAGCTGTGCCTTATCTTTAATCGTTTCGCTTTCAAAAAAGCCCTTTTCTAGACCCTTTGTAATAGAACGAGATATCGAAATCATACTGAGGTATAAGTATGTCCTAGGATTCTCGACTTCTTCTGCTTGAGACCTAGCAATCCCTTCAAGCCCCATGTTTTCTATATTTAACATAGCATTAACCATCATCACTATAGTGAATTCAGCGGTATCACGATTTGAGGAAACCAACTCTCTAACATCATCTAATTTATTAAGAGCATTTATCCATTCTTCTTGTACGATATCAGAATAAAGTGGGTTAAGGGCTAGCGATGGAAAAGGAGAAGAGAAACCTAATGAATTTAATATTGCATCAACACCTCTATCTAGTAAAATTGTGTTCATTTCGCTTCCGGATTGATATATCAACTCAGAGATTAATCTTGCTTGAGTCATTGAACCACCATTATTATCAAAATCCGATAAAAGCGAACTTAAATATATAAGCGATCTAAACACTGTTACAAATTCATCTCTATTTATCAAATCATTTGATTGCGACTGCTGGAAAAAAATCCCGTACGCAATCCTTGCAATTTCATCTTGAGTCAACATTGTGTTATCGGTTATCTGAGCAACAGCATCTAAATACATATTCAAATCAAAAATATTCATAATATATTTTTCTGGATTAAAAACTAGCTTTTTAATTTCTCTTCCTGTCCCTTCCTCAATACTTATCTCAACATCCGAGAAAAAGGCAATAAGGGCAAACACTCCCCTAAGATCTTCTTTATTCTCTGCATTTTCTAAGTCAAACACCTCGCTAGGATCCACAAGATTTTTCAAATATCTAGACAAGCTAAGTGCTTTCTCGCCAGAAATACCTGCGTTCCTAAAAGCAGCTAACAATTCTTTCCCAGAATCTAAAGAGATCAATCCTGTATCAGTAAGTCCTAAAAAGTCCATAATGAACTCTCTAATGCCACTTTTAAACTCATTTTGAACCTCTAAAGTGTAAAGAGTAGGCAAAACAGAAGAGTAGTTTTCCGCAGTTACAGTTCCTAGAGGCTCGGATTTGGTTTTTTCAGCTATTACTCCTATAACTGAAAATAGGAAAGCTATTAGCAAAATAGTTGCGATGATAATAATACCTTTGCTAGAAAAAATCTTTTTTAAAAATATCATTTACGCCCCTAAAAATTCAACAAACAATTAATGTTTAATTAGACTGTTTTTTTGCTTTCTTTTAAAGAATAATTATACATTACGCGCATGTACATTGCAAGGAAGGATAAGTGTACTTAGGGTGAAAGGCTCATATTAATACCTTATTTTGCTTTATCCCCAGCTATTTTTGTGTATGATTAACCATCAATTGCCCTTTTTATTACCTTTTTACTTTACATCTTTATACACGCGTGATAGTATAAACAACAACAAAATATCTACGTAATTGTGGCTATCTTAAGACTAGATTCAAATCTTTAAAATATACGATTATAAACAATTATACATTTATATAAATTTCTTAATATTGCGCCTTAATCTAATAAAGTGAAAGTGGGAAGAAAATATGACAAAAGAATATAACTTTGCTCAAGTCGAAAAAAAATGGCAAGACTATTGGTATAACAATAATGTTTTCGAAGTAATTGAAGATGCTTCAAAAGAAAAATTCTATGCATTAATTGAATTCCCTTATCCAAGTGGCTCAGGACTCCATGTCGGCCATATTAGAGCTTTTTCCTCAATGGAAGTTATAGCTAGGAAAAAAAGGATACAAAACTATAACGTTTTGTTTCCAATTGGATATGATGCTTTTGGCCTTCCTACCGAAAACTATGCTATAAAAACAAAACAACACCCTAGATTAGTCACTGATCAAAACATCAAAAAATTTGAACAGCAATTAAAATCAATAGGATATAGTTTCAATTGGGATAGAGCAGTAGACACTACCGATCCAAGTTATTACAAATGGACACAATGGATTTTTATTCAATTATTTAAGCGTGGATTAGCCTACAAATCAAAAACTCTAGTAAATTTTTGTCCCGATTGCAAGGTCGTTCTTGCCAATGAAGAAAGTCAAAATGGAGTTTGTGATAGATGTGGTTCAGAAGTCGTACAAAAAGAAAAGGATGTTTGGTTTCTTAAGATTAGAGATTATGCTGAATCACTTTTACAAGGCTTAAGCTCAGTAAATTTCCCAGAAAGAATAAAAATAGAGCAAGAAAATTGGATTGGAAAATCCACTGGAGCAGATGTCACCTTCAAGGTGGTATCGAACAAAGAAGAAGTCCCGATAGTTGTGTACACAACTAGACCCGATACAATATATGGAGCCACTTTTTTAGTTGTTTCGCCTGAACACCCTATTATTACCTCTTTCCATAAAAACATACTCAATATAGATGAAATAATTGATTATCAAGAAAAGGCAAAAAGAAAAAAAGAGTTTGAAAGGGTTCAACTTTCCAAGGAAAAAACTGGTATTGAGCTTAAGGGGTTGTACGCAATTAATCCTATTACAGAGAACAAGATTCCGATATTTACTGCCGATTACGTTATGATGAACTATGGTACAGGTGCAATAATGGCAGTTCCAGCCCATGACAAAAGAGATTGGGATTTTGCAAAAGCCTTCAACCTCCCTATCATCGAAGTAATAAAAAGCGATTGTAACATTCAAGAAGAGCCTTATGTCGAAAAAAATGACAAAGGTGTTATGATAAATTCGCCCTTAATTGACGGATTGACCGTTCCTGATGCTATAAATAAAATAATTGCAGAAATGGCTAAGCTCGGAGTCGGAAAGCCTAAAAAGGATTTCAAAATGAAAGATTGGGCTTTCAATCGCCAAAGATATTGGGGTGAACCAATTCCAATAATTAATTGTCCAAAATGTGGACAAATTCCAGTTCCAGAAAACGAACTTCCTTTACAACTCCCTGTATTGAAAGACTTCAGCCCATCTGATGATGCAAGCTCCCCTCTCTCTAAATGTACAGATTGGGTTAATACTACTTGCCCAATTTGCAAAGGAAAGGCAACTAGAGAAACCGATACAATGCCACAGTGGGCTGGAAGTAGCTGGTATTTTTTAAGATACATGAGCCCTAAAGAAAATAATTTCGTTGTAAATCCAGCAGCTTACAAATATTGGGGACAGGTAGACTGGTACAATGGTGGTATGGAACATGTAACTAGGCATTTAATTTACTCTCGCTTCTGGAATCAATTTTTATTTGATATCGGCGTAGTAACGAATAAAGAACCCTACCTAAGAAGATCTGCACAAGGATTGATTCTAGGCTCTGATGGCGAAAAAATGAGCAAATCTAGGGGAAATGTTGTTAATCCTGAAGAAGTACTTAATTCCTATGGTGCAGATATTTTGCGTCTTTTTATTCTATTTATTGGTGATTATGAAAAACCCGCTCCTTGGTCTCCCGATGGAATTAAAGGGTGCCAAAGATTTTCCTCAAGATACTGGGGCCTTCAGGATTTAATTAAACCTGAAAAAGATGTCGACTGCTCTGATCTTAATTTAGATGCACTAATTAAAAAAGTCGACTCCGATTACGAGAGCTGCAAATTTAATACCGCAATTGCTTTCCTAATGACAGCTATAAACACTATTTATTCAAGGGGCGCAACTACATTAAAAGAAGTAAATACCATATCACTCCTTCTTTATCCTGTGGCTCCTCATATTACAAGCGAACTATATTATCTGTTAAACAACGGGAAATACATCAATAACGCTAGTTACCCTACTTTTGACCCAGATAAATTAGTCGCTGAAACCGTAGAAATACCAATTCAGGTTACAGGCAAACTTAGAGGGACTGTTACAATCCCAGTAGGCTCTGATGAAACATTTGTTTTAGATAAAGTAAAGGCGACTGGTTGCTTGGATGGGAAGACAATTTTAAAAGTTATTTATGTTAAAGATAGAATAATAAACATAATAGCTAAGTAAAAATTGAAAACTTTTTTGGTTAATTTAAAATAATACTTGCTAATTTAGGGGCTTAAACAGTTGCATAAAAAAAAGGCTAATAGTAAAATAAAAAAATAGAAATAATATATATTTGGAGGGAATTAAAATGGCAAAAAATGTAAAAGTAGCTATTAATGGATTCGGTAGAATTGGCCGTTTGGCATTTAGACAAATGTTCAATGCTCCTGGATATGAAATCGTAGCAATAAACGATCTTACAGATGCAAAAATGTTAGCTCATTTATTAAAATACGACTCTGTTCAAGGCAGATATGCTCTATGGGAACAGGTTTCTGTTTCAGGCAATAACCTTGTTGTTGCTGGTAAAGAAATCCCAGTTTTCGCTATAGCAAAAGCAAACGAAATACCATGGGGAAAATATGATGTTGATGTAGTTCTTGAATGCACTGGATTTTATACTGCAAAAGATAAAGCACAAGCGCACATTGATGCAGGTGCAAAGAAAGTAGTAATTTCTGCCCCAGCAGGAAATGATCTTCCCACAATAGTTTTCTCAGTGAATGAGAAAACACTAAAGCCTACAGATACAATTATTTCTGCGGCATCTTGTACTACAAACTGCT
Organism: uncultured Christensenellaceae bacterium; assembly: GCA_964392385.1. Taxonomy (GTDB): domain Bacteria; phylum Bacillota; class Clostridia; order Christensenellales; family DTU072; genus MWEH01. Next base: position 46,577 of record CAYMPR010000004.1, read on the forward strand.
TAGCTCCTATGGCGTATAATCTACATAAGCTTGCTAATATTGAAAAAGGATTTATGACAACAATTCATGCGTATACAGGAGACCAAATGGTTCTAGATGGACCTCATCGCAAAGGTGATTTAAGAAGAGCTAGAGCAGCAGCTGAGAACATTGTTCCAAATTCAACAGGTGCAGCAAAGGCTATTGGTCTAGTAATTCCTGAACTTGCTGGAAAGCTTGATGGTTCTGCACAGAGAGTACCTACCCCATCTGGATCGATAACTGAATTAGTTGCAGTAACTACGAAAGCAGTATCTGCTGAACAAGTTAATGCCTTTATGAAAGCGGCCGCAAATGATTGCTATGGCTACAATGAGGACGAGATTGTCTCTTCTGATGTTATTGGAATTACTTTCGGTTCATTGTTTGATGCAACATTAACAAAAACCATGACCCTTCCCGATGGAAAAGGCTTGGTCAAAGTTACTAGCTGGTATGACAATGAAAATAGCTATACAACACAAATGGTTAAGACTATTAAATACTTCTCAGAACTTAAATAACTTTTTTTCTTAAAACATTACCCGCTGGAAATCCAGCGGGTTTTTTGTTTGGTAAGATAGAGTTTATTACTAATTTTAAATTATTCTAGCAACGTCAATACCACCCTTTTCGTATACAACTGCTTCGTATGGCTTAAGCAAAATGGCATCGCCAAGAGTCTCATCCTGTTTGGGATAATTGCTTATAATAAGCTTTGCTCCTTTTGAATTTGTTTCATCAACATTAAATGGAATGCGTTTCTCTTTAAAGTTGCAAATAACTAAATATTTTTTATTTCCTAACTCTCTCTCGAAACAATATACATTTTTATTCTTTGGGGAATATTCTTTATATGTGCCTTCCTTAATAATATTATTTCCCTTTCGAAATTGGATAAGTTTTTTATAAAAATTTAGTATTGAATTGGGGTTTTTTAAGTCGTTTGTGACATTAATATCGTCATAATTGGGATTAATTTTCATCCAAGGTTTTCCCGACGTAAAACCACAACCCTGTTTTGATTCCCACTGCATAGGGGTCCTGGCGTGATCTCTAGCTCTTTTCGACATAGCCCATTTAGCCAAAGGAAGTAGCGGAGGGAATATTTTTTTAACCATAGAAAATACTTGTCTAGCCATTACGTCCACATATTCATCCAAATTTAAGTAAATATTAGTCATCCCTATTTCTTGTCCTTCATATACATAAGGAGTACCTCTTAAAAAGAAGTAAGAAACAGCTAGCATTTTCCCGAGTTCCTTTCTATAGATTCCGTAACTATTCCCGTATCTTGAAATACTTCTTGGTTGATCATGATTCTCATAATATAATGTTGGCCAACAATTGCTTGGCATATTTTGCCAACCAGACTGTACTGCCTTAAACTTGGCAAGGTTGAATTTTACCGGTAAAAAATCAGATTTAAAATCAACTTGAACAAGTTCAAATGTAATGGCACTATCAAGCTCGTTTCTATCCTCAGCTATAATCAATGGTGCATCTTTAAGGGTACAGCCTATTGCTTCTCCCACTATCATAGTGTCATACTTCGACCAAGATTTTTCATTAACTTCATTAAAGTATTTGTGAATATTTGGTCCTAAAACAAAATTTTCATCCCCTCTTAATATTGGAAGTCCTTTCCCATCTGGTAATCCAACGACTTTGGAAATATATGTTATAACATCGCATCGGAAGCCATCAACTCCAATTTCAAACCAATAATTACAAATGTCAATAACCTCTTGTCTTACTTTTTCATTGTCCCAATTTAAATCAGGTTGTTTACTAGAAAACAAGTGTAAATACCATTCTTTGGTAGTTTCATCATATGTCCATGCCTTTCCCGTAAACCTTGAAGTCCAGTTGTTTGGAGGTTTTTTTCCATCTTTCCCTCTGCCTTTCCGCCAAAAATAATAATCTCTATAAGGATTATCTTTGCTTTTCTTACTTTCTTGAAACCACATGTGTTCATCTGAGGAATGGTTCACGACTAAGTCCATGACAAGCCTTATTCCTCTATCATGCATTCCCTGGAGCATCTCTTTGAAATCCTCAAGAGTTCCAAATTCAGGGTTAATATCTCTATAATCCGAAATATCATATCCATTGTCACAATTAGGGGACTTATACACGGGAGAAAGCCAAACTGCATTAACTCCCAAATCTTTTAAGTAGTCGAGTTTATTAATAATTCCTCTAATATCCCCTATCCCATCACCATTACTGTCGCAAAAGCTCCTAGGATATATTTGGTAGAATACTGCATCCTTGTACCATCTTGTTTTCATGTTTATCTCCTTAAATTATTGTTTAATATAAAATTATTTTCATACCACACTTTGTTACAAATCTTATCATGAAAGCCGTATTGTTTCAAACCCCAAAAACAAAAAATTATTTCTTATTAGCTAATACTATGAACCCTTGATTATCTGCTAAATTGGCTAAAGATAATAAATCTATAAGACAAATACGTTTACTTATTCTCTATGCTAATTGAATATACTTCATTCTTGGGCACGTCTAGAGTATCAGAAACAAGTTTAACAGCTTCAGATTTTTTTAGGCCAGATTTTAACGCCTCATCTAAACTTTTACATATTTCTTCCTTTGTTACTTTAAGTTTTTGAGGTTCTATTATGAGGACAAACTCTCCTTTGACATTTTCTATATTGATACTACTGATTAACCCAGAAACAACTTTTTCAAACATTTTGGAAATTTCTTTTACTATTACCACTCTCCTATCACCTAAACAATCTTTTAACAGTTGAATTGTTTTTACAACATCATGTGGCGCACAATAAAGAATAATTGGTAGTGATGATTTTTCATACTCGGAAATCAATTTAATTTTTGCACCCTCTTTTTCTGGCAAAAAACCTAAAAACACAAAACCGTTTTCCTTCAACCCCGAAATAGAATATGCAGTTGTTAACGCTGTAGGACCTGGGACGCTTTCAACCTCGATACCGGCCTCTCTTGCTGCACTAACCAAAATAGCGCCAGGATCACTAATCCCGGGCATTCCAGCATCAGTTATTAAAGCAACAGATTTTCCTTCATGTATATGCTGAATAATTAATAAGGAAGATTCCTGTTCGTTAAATTTATGATAAGGAATAAGAGGCTTTTTAATGTCATAATGTTTCAAAAGAACAAGAGAATGCCTAGTATCTTCACAAGCAATGTAATCCACAGATGAAAGTGTCTCTTTTGCACGAAAACTTAAATCAGCTAAATTGCCTATAGGGGTGCCTACTATATAAAGCCTCGCTTCCATTTTTCTCCTTACTTGTGTAATGTTAAACTAACAATCTTAATTATTTTTTCAATGTTTTTTATCCTAGCTGTTTTCCCTTTCTAACATAGAGAATCTATTATATATTTCGAGTACTTCTTTTGTTGGTTTACCTTCTTGATTCGTTAATATTAAGGGAGCTAGCACTTTCAATTGACACTTCCCATTCTTTTTCCCCTCTATCAAGAATATCTCAATAGTTGATTTAGGAGTAGTTTGTATTGGGAAAAGTGATTTTGGCACAATTTTATATTTTTCCATTAATGTCAATATATCCGCAAGTCTAGAGCTTTTAATAACAGAATAAAACCTTCCGCCATAATTAAGTAAACTAGACGATATATCAATTATATCCTGCAATTTACATTTGATTTCCGACTTGCAAATGGCTATTTCTTCGTTTTCATTTGTGTCACATTTCTTTTCATAGGGAGGATTTGACACTACCACATCAAAAGAACCTTTTCCAAAGGTATTAATGCTGTTTTTAAAATCATCATTAATGAAAACGACTTTGTTCTCTAGTTTATTAAGCATTAGAGACCTTTGTGACATCTCAAACAGCCTTTTCTGTATCTCTACACCCACTATTTCTTTTGCCGTTGTTTTTTTAGAAAGAAGTATGGAAATTATACCACTTCCAGAGCCAAGTTCAATTATTCTTTCCTTTGCATTTGCCCTAACAATAGAAGTCAACAAAACTGAATCGGTTGTAAAACAATATCCCGAGGGCGATTGTATTATTTTAAGTCCACCACAATCCAAATCATATATTTTTTCATCATCAATAATCATACGTCCATTATAGTATATTATGTTTTTGGTAGCAACACAGCAATGTCCTATTGGGGGCTATTATATATAGCAATTTTATACATAATTCTAATTTGTACAATACATAGTATTGTTGTTATTATTTATTTGAGTCCTTATGCTATATATAGACAAGATTCAATAATTAAAAAACTCTAAACTTAATAACGGATTATTAATATAAAATGCTATTTGCTAGATTTTGTATGTCTTAAGTAGTATAATTTTATAAATGATTTATTCGGAGGTAGTTTTATGCCATTAGTAACAAGTAAAGATATGTTCGAAAAAGCTTATAAGGGTGGGTATGCCATAGGAGCTTTCAATGTGAATAATATGGAAACTATTCAAGGAATAGTTAGTGCCGCAAAGGAAGAAAATGCCCCTTTGATTCTTCAAGTTTCTGCTGGCGCTAGAAAGTATGCAAGCCCTATTTATTTAAAGAAACTAGTTGAAGCTGCTGTTGAGGATTCAGGGCTACCTATTTGCCTTCACCTTGATCATGGCGATTCATTTGAAATTTGCAAAGATTGTATAGAGATGGGATTTACATCTGTAATGATTGATGCTTCTCACCACAGTTTTGCAGAAAACATTAAAATAACAAAAAATGTAGTTGACTATGCTCATGATCGTGGCGTAACTGTTGAAGCAGAGCTTGGAAGACTTGCGGGAGTTGAAGATGCCATAAATGTTAGTGCAGCAGACAGTAGCTACACAGATCCTGCGCAAGTTGAAGAATTTGTATCAAAAACAAATGTCGATAGTTTAGCAATTGCAATTGGAACTAGCCACGGTGCATTTAAGTTTAAGGGAGAGCCTAAGTTAAGGTTTGATATTTTGGAGGAAGTCGGCAAAAGGTTGCCAGGGTTCCCTATCGTTCTTCATGGTGCTAGTTCAGTTCCACAGTACCTTGTCGAAATCATTAACCAATACGGTGGTAATATGCCTGGCGCACAAGGAGTTCCTGAGGAAATGTTGAGAAAGGCAGCCTCTATGGCAGTATGTAAAATAAATATTGATTCTGACTTGAGAATGGCGGTCACTGGAACTATAAGAAAATACTTCCAAGAAAATCCATCTCACTTTGATCCTAGACAATACCTAGGACCAGCTAGAAATGCCGTTAAAGACATTGTTAAGCATAAAATACAATATGTCCTTGGGTGTTCCGGGAAAGCATAAATTTTATTTAATTAAAAGATAAGGATCGCAAAATGCGATCCTTTTTTTATTTTATAAATGGGATGAAAAAACAATTGTTTCTCTTTTATCTTGAGGTACTTTTCTGCGAGTAAGGATTAAGTAATTTAGGATAATTATCACAATGTTTTAGAATATTGTGATGAGGAAAAACTTAATTACATTTACCTAATCATATATCCTTCCTTTTGTAATTTTTGTATTTGGTTAGATAGCTGTGATATAAACTCAGCATTGTTCCCAGTTCTAACCATCATACTAATAAGGTTTTCTGTTGCTTCTTGGACATCTCCAACGGAAAGAATTTTTCTAACTGCCCAAATGCCTTCTAATTCCTTTGCATCAAGTAATAATTCTTCTCTTCGCGTTCCACTTCGATATAAATCAATTGCTGGGAAAATCCTCTTTTCTGATAGTTTCCTATCAAGATGAATTTCCATATTGCCAGTTCCTTTAAATTCTTCGTATATAACGTCATCCATTCTGCTTCCAGTATCGACTAGTGCAGTAGCAATAATAGTTAGGCTACCCCCATTTTCAATATTTCTAGCTGCTCCAAAAAATCTTTTTGGAGAATGTAATGCTCCTGGGTCTATACCCCCACTAAGTGTTTTCCCTGTTGGGGAAATCACTAAATTATATGCACGTGCTAGTCTTGTTAAACTATCCATTAAGATTACTACATCTCTTCCAAGTTCCACCAGCCTCTTTGCTCTATCTAATACCATTTCAGAGGCTTTTGTGTGATGCTCAGGCATTTCGTCGAAAGTAGAATAGACAACCTCACCCTTTATGCTTCTTTGCATGTCAGTAACCTCTTCGGGCCTTTCATCTACCAATAAAACAATAAGGTGTGCTTCGGGATAATTTGATGCAATACTATGTGCTATTCTTTTTAGTAAAGTCGTCTTTCCTGCTTTTGGTGGGCTTACTATCATCCCCCTTTGCCCTTTTCCAATTGGGGAAACAAGGTCTATCGCTCTAATCGCTAAATCATTCCCAACTCCTGGAAGTTCAAGTTTAAATCTTGCTTCAGGGTGAATTGGAACCAAGTTATCGAAAGAAGGCCTATCAAATGCTTTTTCAGGGTCCAAACCGTTAACAGCGATTATTTCCTGAACATTCATTGGTCTATTCTCAGCTATCTTTTTGACATATGCTTTAACTAAATCGCCCTTTCTTAAACCAGCTTTTCGAATTTTAGGAACTGCTATATAAGCATCGCCATCACCTTGCTCGTAATTTTTAGCCCTTAAAAATCCATACCCGTCAGGGCATATTTCCAATACACCCTCTCGAATCTCCATTTCACTGTGTTCATATTGTTTATAATCATCAGAATCATCTAAATCTCTATCCTCGCTAGAAGATTCTTTATGCTGACCTTTTTGATTAGATTTATGAACTATCTGTTTTTTCTTTTCCGTTAAAGCACTTCCATTATTGACTTGCTTTTGTTCTTTTACTTCTAGTAATCTAGCTATTACCTCTTCCTTTTCAAGAAGAAATTTTATCAAATCTACTTTTTTACTAGCAGTAGCTTCAAGTAATCCCTGTTCGCCAGCAAGATGTCTTAATTCGAAAATAGTCATACTTTCTAGTTTGTCTTTAATATTTGGATCCATATGTTCTCCTAATTGTTTATTTTTTTACTACAATAATTATTTATCTGTATTTTTTCTAAATCTTTTTATGTAATAAGAGCTTTCTTTGTGGGAGGAGCTTTTTTATAAGCAAAGTTATTTTCAAATCGAGATAATGCTCAAAAAATCAAAAAACTTTTACCATTGATCATTTGGTTCTAGATGCTACCGAGAATTGATGTAGATATAAAACAAAAAAATCACCGGTTATTGTCAAACCATACTTATGTATTTTACCCATTGAATAACTCTAGAAATATATGTAAAGTTAAGGTTTATTTATAAACTATCCTAATCTTTTTAAAACAATTACTCGAGTCATCCCGCCATCAAAGTCTGCACGGTCAAACTCAATCTCATCGCTATCTAAACATTCTATCGAATCTCTATCAAATTTCTTCAAGAAATCATCCAACTCGTCGAGTTCAGTTGAATATCCTTCTTGCATATAATGCATTGGAATCACTACATCAGGCATTAAAAAGTCAACATATTCTTTGGCCATATCAGCATTTATAGTATATCTTCCTCCAATAGGAATTAGTAAAATATTTATTGAGCCTATAAGCTCTGCAAGCATAGGGCTAAGTTTTTCTCCTATGTCGCCTAAATGGCATACTTCAACGCCATCCATACGAAACCTAAATACTATGTTTCTTCCTCTAAGTGCACCCTTTTGAGAGTCATGATAGCTTAAAAACCCACTAATATCTACACCATCAATCTCATGCATTCCGGTTCCATTAAAAAGCAGTTTATAATCCTTTACATTGATTGCTTTATTGTGATCAAAATGATCATGACTAATGGTTACTACATCTGCACTAACCTCGGGAAAAGGAATTCCTACATCTGTTCCATCAAACGGGTCGGTCACAACACTCACCCCGGTACTCTCGGTGAGTTTGAACGCACTGTGCCCTAACCATTGAATTTTCATAAAGTTCTCCAAAAAGAAGCGAAAATATGAATAAAAAATAAGATGAAACCTTGAGCTTACACTTAAGCTACTCTTTCTATTGAATATATACTAATTATTTTACACCCTAATGTCAACACTTAGTTAGTATATTAGTCTAAGTCCTTCATCGCATCTTCTACTATTTCTTTAGCAAACCCATCTGTTTTCCCGAGTAATTCATGAATTCTATCAGCAGAATTAAGTAATGGGGAAACTGAAGTGTTTTGATTACATGCTGCAATTATCTTGCAAATAAATTTAGATAAATCGGCTTGTATAAACCATTTTCTGGAATATAGATCTTGATTAACGTATGTGAGGTTTGTACTAAGAACAGCTGTGAAAAGTCCTTCTTCATACGCTTTGTCGAATTTTTCGATTCCCTCAGTAAATAAAGCATAAGTGGCGGTAAGGAAAATGTTTTTACAGCCCTTATCTCTCAATTCCCTGCAGAGTCTTAATACTGAATCTCCAGTTGCTATAATATCATCGGCTACTAGAATTGATTTGCCCTTAACATCAGCTCCAATATATTCATGTGCTACAATTGGGTTTTTACCACCAATAACAGTAGTATAATCTCTTCTCTTATAAAACATACCTAAATTAACGCCGAGTACAGAGGTATAAAATATATTTCTTTTCATTGCACCTTCATCGGGCGAGACAACCATAAAATTATCATTATCTAGTTTAATATTGGGGAAAGCCTTCATGAGTTCTTTCATAATTTGATAAGTAGGGAAAAAGTTGTCAAAGCCCATTAGAGGTACTGCATTTTGCACTCTAGGATCATGTGCGTCGAATGTAATTACTCCATTAACACCCATAGCAAATAGTTCTTGAAGCATCTGAGCGCAATCAAGACTCTCTCTAGTGTTTCTCCTATGTTGTCTTCCGCCATACAGTATTGGCATAATAACTGTAATCCTTGCGGCCTTGCCACCTACAGCACTAATTATTCTCTTTAAATCAGCGTAATGGTCATCTGGGGACATGTTATTTGGCTTACCAAACATATCATATGTGATACTGTAATTACCTACATCAACAAGCACATAAATATCACAGCCTCTAACACTAGAAGTTATAAGCCCCTTTGCATCCCCGGTTGTAAATCTTGGACACTCGCTGTCTATAATGAATGTTTCTTTATGGAATTTAGCGTTCTTTTTTCCAATATCTCTATTATAATATTCCACCAAAAAGGCATCGACCTTCTTACCAAGTTCCATAGAGCCTTCTAAAACGATTAACCCTAGTGGAGCAACTGGTTGTGCATCATCATACATTTGGTTAAAAAAAGTTCCCATTAATTCCTCCAAAACGTTAAAAAAATCAACAACGTGATTATATCATATGCACTATTTTCTTACAATTGAATAAACTCTTTTTGCCTTTATTTCCTCGAGAAATATCAATTCTCTTCCCACCTACATAACTATGTCAATTATCCGATATATAAACTATATTTGTTCACAACGATAGGCTCATGCTGAATGTATTTTTGAGTTAAAAACCGTATTTTTTTCGTTTATTACCTTTTAGATATATCAATTAGTTTCAATGTTTAATTATGACTGTGTAAATTTTACATTCTCACAAGAAACATCAAACATATCGTCTTTTTCGCCAGCAAACTGTGAATTGTATAACTCGAAGTAAAATCCTTTTTTCGCCATTAGCTCCTCGTGGTTGCCTTGTTCGACAACATCGCCATCATTCATAACCAAAATGACAGCTGCTGATTTAATAGTAGATAATCTATGGGCTATAACAAAACTGGTTTTACCTTTCATCATTGCCAGCATTGCACTTTGAACATACTTCTCAGTCCTTGTATCAACTGAGCTTGTAGCTTCATCTAATATAATTATTCTTGGATCTTTTAAAATTGCGCGAGCAATTGTAAGAAGTTGTTTTTGACCAGCACTGATATTAGAAGCATCTTCTTTTAAAATTGTGTCATATCCATGTTCCATTAAATCAATGAAGGAATTGGCATGAGCTTGTTCTGCTGCAGATATTATTTCTTCCCTAGTTGCACCAGGTTTTCCGTATGCAATATTATCAGCAACCGTACCGTTAAACAGCCAGGTATCTTGTAACACCATTCCATATAAACTTCTCAAGTCATTTCTTGAATACTCTTTCATATCTATTCCATCAATCAAGATTCTTCCTGAACTTACCTCATAGAATCTCATGAGTAAATTTACAAGTGTGGTTTTTCCGGCACCAGTTGGCCCTACAATCGCAATTTGCTCTCCAGCGGATACACTTAACGATAAATCTCTAATTAGTGGTTTATCTTGAGAATATGAAAATGCAATATGCTCAATTTCGACATTACCCTTACAATCCATACAACTAATTGGTTTTGTTCCTTCTTCAGTCATTTCTTCCAATTCAAAAACCTGGAAAACCCTTTCAGCAGCTGCAACTGATGTCTGAATAGTATTTGCAATGTTACTTATATTTTCAATAGGCTGTGCAAATTGTCTTGTATAGGAAAGTAATGCTTGAATATCGCCTATAGTTATAAGCCCACTTCCTGCTCTAAAACCTCCACCCACACATATACCAACATAAACGAGGTTGTTAATAAATTTAATTGACGGGAGAATTATCCCTGATAAAAACTGAGATTTTCTAGTGGCTTTCTTTAGCTCTTTATTGATTTTTTCATAGATAACTATACTATCATCTTCTCGGTTGTATAGCTTAACAACTTGATGCCCTGCATACATTTCTTCAATAAATCCATTTAGCTCTCCGATACGTTTTTGTTGTTTGCCAAATTCAATTTGAGATTTTTTCACAACAACTGTTGAAACAAAAAGTAGAAGCGGCAAACTAACTAGAGTTACTAAAGAAAGGAGCCAATCTATCCTCATCATCATAACGAAAACGCCAATAACCGTCATTACTCCAGTAATTATTTGATTTATACTTTCCTGAATTGTTGCAGATATCATCTCTATATCTATTGTAAACCTGGACAATATTTCCCCAAATGGAGTAGTATCAAAATAAGACAATGCAACTTTATCAAGCTTATATTTAACATCATGTCGCATTCTACAAACAATTTTTTGTGAAGTTATTCCTGCTATTAAAGCACTCATAAATTGGAATAATGAATTTAGTACATAAAGTGCTCCACTTGTCCAAAGGACAGGTGCAATATATGATAACAATTGATTATTCCCTGGGTTAATAGGGTCAGAGTCAGGTCTAATGTTAGTGAAAAACTGCAAACTGTCGACCAAAGCATTTGTAACTTTTTTCATTATATCTGGCACCCAAATAGCAAACCAGGCCCCAACTATAGCAAGAAGAATCATAATCAATAACATGTGGTATTGTGGTTTCAAATACTTTAAAAGTTTTTTTACAGTGCCACCAAAATTCTTTGCTTTAATTACCTCTTTAATTTCAGGTCCAGTCACGCCAAAAGCAGCACCAAGATTGAATCCCCCACCCTGTTGCTTTGATTCAGTTTTTAAATTGTTGCCGTTTTCTGGGCTCATATGCCTAGTTCCTCTGCACTTATTTGTGAAAGTGCAATATCTCTATATAACTCACAGGAGCACAAAAGATCCTTATGTGTTCCTTTATCTACTATTTTCCCTTCGTTCATAACTAGTATTAAGTCAGCATCCATAATTGTGCCTATTCTTTGAGCGACTATAATTGTTGCAGTGTTTTTTGTAACTCTCTTCAAAGCAGTCCTTAGGTTTTTGTCCGTTCTAAAATCAAGAGCTGAGAAACTATCATCGAAAATCATAACTTCGGGACGTCTAACAACTGCTCTTGCAATAGATAGTCTTTGCTTTTGTCCTCCACTAAAATTGCCCCCACCTTGTTCGACCACACTATCAAGGCCACCTTCTTTTCCTCTTACAAAATTATCGCTTTGGGCAATACTAAGAGCATCCCATAATTCCTCTTCGCTTGCATCTTCTTTACCCCATTTTAAGTTTTCTCTTATTGTACCTGAAAACAGCATAGAGCGCTGTGGAACAAAACCGATTTTTGCACGTAATTCTTCTTGCGGTATATCCCTAACATCAACTCCATCAACCGATATTTTACCTTCTGTCGCATCATAAAATCGAGGTATTAGATTAATAACGGTGCTTTTACCTGCCCCTGTTCCACCTACTATTGCTGTAATTTTACCTTTTTCTGCGGTGAAAGAAATATCTCTAAGAGCGTATGTTTCTGAATCGTGGGAAAATTTAAAACTTACTCCTTCGAATCGTACAACACCTTTTTCGGTATATGCTCTATTGGGCTCAAGTGGATCTCTAAGCTTGATTTTAGTATCTAAAACTTCATTTACTCTTGCTGCAGATACTGTCGCCCGTGGGAACATAACAAAAACTGTAGCAAGCATAACCAGCGCCATCATTATTTGTTGCATATACTGGATAACTGCCATCATATCGCCAACTTTTATATCTTCATCGTATGCTATTTGATTACTTGCAATCCAAACAACTCCTACCATTGCACAATTAATACAAACTGAAATGAGTGGTGCTAAAATTGCATTATATTTACTAATAGTTGTTGCTGTCTTGGTAAGATTTTGATTAACTTCCTGGAATTTCTCATTTTCGGTTTCTTGTTTATTAAAGGCTCTTACTACTCTAATACCAGTAAGACCTTCCCTCGTCACAAGAGTCAATCTATCAACTTTCTTTTGAATAATTTTAAACATTGGTTGAACAATTCTTGCTGCGACAAACGAGGCGATGAATAAAATAGGGAGTACATACAATAAAACCGATGTCATTTTTAGACTCTTTTCCGCTGCCATAGTAAATCCTCCAATGAGGATTATAGGAGCGATAAGACCGGTTCTAAGTAGCAATAAAAGAATCTGTTGGATTTGGTTAATATCATTTGTAGACCTAGTAATTAGACTCGGTGTAGAGAATAAATCAAACTCAGCTAGCGAAAATGACTGAACTTTTTTAAATACCCTTGACCTAATAAAAGCCGAGAATTCTGATGCATATTTAGAACTAAATAATGCAGCTAATATTGCGGCAGTGCAAGATGCAATAGTTAAAAGAAGCATATAACCGCCCCTTGTAAGTATGAACGTCAAATCTTTTGTTTGAATTTCATCTCCATCGGGTAACATCATATCTTTCGCTGACATTAACTCATAAACTTTTCCTGCTTGTTTAGCCGTTCCCGTGGGGCTTAATGTTAAGTAATTTTTGAGTTTAATCCAAAACTTCAACCATTCGCTATCTTTTACTTTGGTAACACTTTGACCTTGTTCATTTTGTGTCCAAGTATCATCTATTTGCTTCATTATTCTTTTAGCAGAACTGTTTTTGTAAGCAAAAAGTCTTTCTATTAGGATTAGCTCATCATCCCCATTATATCTTTTTACCATTTCGGTAATTCTATAGCGATAGTTAGAAGCCTCAGCTTCTGTGAATTTAGTAATATTATTTGTGATTAGCACCCTAGACAATAAACTTGCATTATATTTATCTGCCTCAAGTTGGGCGTCAAAGTCGCTAATTCCTCTTCTTCTATCAACCCATTTCTCCGCATGATATTTATAGGCATATCCTAGAACATTATTGCAGATAATAACCTCATAATCGGGCATAGGGTCAGGCCTTTTTGTGTAACTTTCTTTTATTGTATCTACTTCATTTTCATCTTTATCTGAATAGACATACCTTAGTTTCGACTTATCAACAACTTGGCCAAATTCATCGGTTGGTATTTTATTTCCATCCGTGTCAATAGGGATAGGCATAATGTTGCCATATTTTGATTTTTTCATTCTGCTAATACAAGCAGTAAGAATCTTTCTATTACTGCTGTTTTCCATAGCATCTTCATCGGCATCCGGGTCTTGATCTAAAAGCCCATTAACAGAAATTGAATTGTCATCAGAATCCTCAATAGAAATAGATCTTGGGTCACCTTCCTCAAAAATAATAAAGGTGTTAATTACCTTTCTTATTTCAGCTTTTTCCGCTTCGGTGTAATCTGAGTTAAAATCAGCCCCAAGTGCTTGATATGGTTTTAAACCCTCTAAAAAGGGGGTTATTACTTTCTCAAAAAGCTCTTTACTGTCGTGAATAGGTATGTCTCTAAAAGTTATGTTAACCGATTGGTCTTTTTCGATTTCTTCAAGAGCTTCGGTTAAATCATATGTTGAAAAACCTTCAACCATTTCAAAAACTGGAATCTTATCCTTGTCATATCCTTTAAGCGTTTTTTCGCTATCAACTCCCCCAATACTATCGGGCTTATCCATTTCTAGATGTTTATATAGGGGCTCATAATCTATATATATACCCTCGTTAATTATTTCACTCATTTTTTCGGGAAGGTATAATTCGGCGACAGCTTGACCAGTAACCAACAATAAGATTACTAGCAAAACCCAGGCCATAGATCTAAAATCTTTGAATTGTCTAAACATCCGCTCCTCTTGCTAATTATGTGGATTATATCACGAGACTTTTTATAGGTCAATATTGGGTGCGCGCATACGCATACTAATATTTGCGCCTTGTTAAAGTCAAACTTATCTAATTTTGACTAGCTTATGAGTTTAGTGCAACTATTATATTATCGACTCGTCCCATGAGGGGTCCTTTTCAATTTGCATTATTTTTGCAACCGTTGAGGCAATATTTGAGAGCCCAAAATCACCTTTCTTAATCTCAATACCCTTCTGCCCGTAAATGATAAAAGGAACTTTATTTAAGCTATGTGCTGTTCTGGGTTCAAGTTGACCTTTCTTATTAACTTCTAACATCTCATCCGCATTTCCATGGTCAGCAGTAATAATAAGAGTCATATTTTTTTCTTTAACTGCTTGTAAAATTCTTGAGAGAGCTAAATCAACAGATTCTACTGCCAAAACTGTAGCAATAAATGAGCCAGTATGCCCGACCATATCACCATTAGGGAAATTACATCTAATAAAGTCATATTTGTCAGAGTATATAGCATCTATGACAGAATCTGCAACCTCAGCAGATTTCATCCAAGGTCTTTCATCAAAGGAAACTCTATCGGAAGGAATTTCTTGATATGTTTCTAATTTCTCACTAAATTTTCCTAGTCTATTACCATTCCAAAAATATGTTACATGACCAAATTTTTGCGTTTCTGAGACAGCAAATTGTCTTATCCCTTTTTTCACCAAACATTCGCTAAGAGTGTTTCTAATCTGTGGCGGTAACACCAGAAATTTTTCAGGTATGTTCAAATCACCATCGTATTGTAACATTCCAGCAAATTTAATACTTGGGAATTTTTCTCTATTAAATTCCTTGAAATCCTTAAAGCTAAGCGCCTTACTAATCTCTATTGCTCTATCACCTCTAAAGTTAAACAAAACAACGCTATCATTGTCTAAGATTTTTCCGACAGGCTCCCCTTTCTCGGTTATTACAAAAGCTGGCAAGTCTTGATCCACTATACCACTCTTTTCTTTCCTATATGTTTCAATTGCTTGGAGGGTAGATTCAAAGCCCCTTCCTCTTCCTAACACATGGACATCATATCCTTCTTTAACCATATTCCAGTTAGCGTTATAGCGGTCCATAGTTATTTTCATTCTCCCACCGCCACTAGCGATTTTAGCGTCGAAAGTCTTATCATTAAGTCTAAAAAGCTCTTTTTCTAACATTTCAACGTAAATTGGGGCTGATGTTGCTGGAACATCTCGTCCATCTAAGAGTACATGTATTCTTACCTTTTTAATTTTTTCAATCTTAGCTTGATTTATCAAAGCAAAAAGATGGGCGATATTCGAGTGAACATTCCCGTCGGAAAGTAATCCGATGAAGTGGAAAGTTGAATCATTTTTCACACAGTTTGAGGAAAGTTCCTTCCAAGTAGGTGATTTAAAAATATCCCCACTTTCGATATTTTTGTTTACAAGTTTTGCGCCCTGTGCGTAAACTTGTCCACAGCCTATCGCGTTATGTCCCACCTCACTATTGCCCATATCCTCATCAGAAGGAAGCCCTACTGCAACTCCGTGAGCCTTTAAAAATGTGAAGGGGCACTCTTTGTATAATAAATCTAAGGTAGGAGTTTTTGCTGCCTTAACTGCATTGCCTAATTCCTTTTCCGAATAACCAATGCCATCCATAACTACCAAAACAACTCTATTCATGTTTTCTCCTAAAATTTATTAATTTAAATTACTATTACAAGCCTTTACTATTAGTGTCTCAAATAGTGGTATATATATGATTGAAACCGCTTTCAATATTGAGGCGGTTTCAAATATTCAAAATGGATAAAAAAATCCCTTATGAAGACTAAACCATTACTATTTATCGTAATTAACAATTACGCCAAAATCTTCAGCTTTTAGCGAAGCGCCGCCTATCAACCCACCATCGATTTCAGGCATTGCCATCAATTCTTTTGCGTTTTTAGCATTCATACTTCCGCCATACTGAATTCTAAGGGCTGCAGATACAGTCTTTCCATACAACCTTCTAACTGTTTTTCTAATTATTGCAATTGTATCATTTGCATCTTGGGCTGTTGCTGTCTTCCCTGTCCCTATTGCCCAAACTGGTTCATAGGCTACTACGACTTTTTTTAGATCGGCTTTTTCGATACCTTCAAAAGCAGCATTTGTTTGTCTTACTACCACGGCTGAAGTTTGTCCTGATTCTCTTTCCGACAATGTTTCACCCACACAAATAATGGGCTTAATACCCGCTTGAAGAGCAGCTTTCGCTCTAGCGTTTACTGATTGATCAGTTTCGCCAAAATATTGTCTTCTTTCACTATGTCCAACAATAACATATTCTACCTTTAGCTCTTTTAGCATGTCTGCGCTGATTTCCCCAGTAAAAGCTCCTTTAGGTGCCCAGTGAACATTTTGTGCGCCTAATTTAATTTTTGTTCCTCTTATCGCTTTTCTTGCGATTTCCAAATCAGTAAATGGCACGCATATAACTACTTCACAATTAGCATTTTGTACAGCAGGAGAAAGCGCTTGAATTAATTCTTTAGCTTCAGCCTGATTTTTATTCATCTTCCAATTTCCAGCAATAATATCTCTTTTCATTTTCATCCTCCAAATATTTTTTATGATTTTAATTTATAAATCGAGTTATTTTTTATCAATATACATACTTGTAGTGCATTTCCATGACTATACAAACAATAATATAAATCAAGAATTCTATATTACTTTTCATCCAAACAGGCAACACCCGGGAGTTCTTTCCCTTCCAAGAACTCAAGAGAAGCTCCGCCACCTGTCGAAATATGTGTCATCTTGTCTGCGTAACCTAGCCCTGCTACAGCACTAGCACTATCACCACCACCAATAATTGTTATTGCGCTAGATTCTGCCATTGCTCTTGCAACTGCACGAGTTCCTTCAGCAAACCTTTCGAATTCAAAAACACCCATTGGACCATTCCAAATAACAGTTTTTGCTTGTTTAATTTCGAGAGCAAACAATTCTCTAGTTTTGGGGCCTATATCCATACCCATCCAGCCAGCGGGAATAACAGTGTTTAAGTCAACATTTAAAACAAGTTGCATAGCTTTTTCGGAAAATTCACTTCCGAATACATTATCTACAGGTAATAAGAGTTTAACACCACGTTGTTTGGCTTTTTTTATCAGTTCATCGGCTAAATCCAGTTTATCTTTTTCGCAAATTGAATTTCCTATAGGATACTTTTGGGAGGCTAAAAATGTGTATGCCATGCCTCCACCGATAATAATTGTGTTCACTTTATCAATTAAGTTGTTGATAACGTCAATTTTGTCAGAAACCTTGGCTCCACCCAAAATAGCAACGAATGGCCTCTTAGGATTCTCTAATGCTCCACCCATAATGCTTATTTCTTTGCCAATTAAAAAACCTGCGACTGCTGTTTTTACAAAACCATATTGTACGATTCCAGCAGTTGAGGCGTGGGCTCTATGCGCCGTTCCAAACGCATCATTAACATAAATATCACAAAAACTAGCTAGTTCTTTACAAAACTCCTTGTCATTTTCTTCTTCTTCTTTATGAAAACGAAGATTTTCAAGAAGTACTATTTCACCATTTTTGCATGCTGCGACTTTTTCTTTTGCAGATGGACCAATAACATCTTCTGCAAATGCAACCGGTTTTCCTAAAAGTTCGGCTAATTTTAAGGCAACAGGCTTTAAAGAATATTTCTTATTGAATTCACCTTTAGGTCTGCCCATATGTGAACATAGTATTACTTTTGCACCTTTCTCATAAAGATATTTGATTGTGGGAATTGCTCCCTCAATTCTATTTAGGTCTGTTATAATTCCATCTTGCATAGGGACATTAAAATCTACCCTAACTAAACATCTTTTCCCAAGAACGTTTACATCTTCTATAGTTTTCTTACTCATGGCACCCTCCAAAAACATTTATATATGTGAAAAACCCTTCCTTTTCTCACGATTTTTATTATATCACTTAATACATGTGCGCGCAAATAGTATGCTAGCATTTTTAATCTATTACTAAGTGTCTTTAGCCTAATAATAATTAGAAACCTTCATTTCAAAT
>CAYMPR010000005.1:0-13452 GCA_964392385.1 uncultured Christensenellaceae bacterium
ATGAAATTTAAACTAAGTAAACCAATTGGAAGAGAAGAAACAGTTACTGGCAAACAACAGTTTGGTAGAATAATGATCATTTTTGCAACTTCTCTTTGTTTATCCATAATGGTGAAACTTACTGAACTTGAAATGTTTAGCAATTTTGCTAAACTGGTAAGCTGGAATTCTTTACTTGAAGTATCTATGTTTACAATTGTTTTCTTTGTTTTGATACTTACACTTTTTTTCACTACTAGATTTACGCAACACGTTGCTATGACTAGGGGTAAAATGCTAGGGATAGTTTGCCTTGCTCTAGTTATAACTTTTATCGTTTCCTGGGGATTTGGCGAACTGATTAATCTATACATTGCCCCTGTTTTACTAGGTGCTTTACTAATTGCAACTCTTGTCGATAAAAGACTGGGTGTCATGACGCAAGTAATGGTTTCGAACACATACTTTTTACTTAGCCTGCTTATGTTTAAAGACACGATAACAATTAGCGAAAATATAGGTTCACTCTTAACATCCATTGTGGTGTCTATATTTATGATTATGTTACTCGGAAAATCTTCTACAAGATTGAAGTTCACTATGATAGGATTTGTTATGGGTATCGGAACTGCGTTTATCCCTATGATTGTTCATTTGGCAGCTCATGTTACCGATAGATATACAATATTGATGGGCGGAGTTTGGTCTGCAGTATCTATATTATTGTCCGTTTCATTATATATGGTGATACTTCCCATTATGGAGTATTTATTTAAGGTAAATACTGTTTTTAGAATGGCGGAGATTTGTTCTCTAGAAAATCCGTTACTAAAGAGGCTAGTAAAAGAAGCCCCTGGGACTTTTAATCATAGCTTAATTGTAGGAAACCTTGCTGAACTTTGCGCTGATGCAATTGGAGAGGATACCCAGCTTGCAAAAGCTGCAGCATATTATCACGATGTCGGAAAAATTAACAATGCTGAGTATTTCATAGAAAACCAAAAAGGATATAATCCCCATGATGATATTATCCCCGAGGTTAGTGTATCTATGATAATAAGCCACGTTACTTCAGGTAAAGAAATGTTAAAAGCAGCTGGCATTCCCGATATTATTGCCGATGTAGCAATAGAGCATCACGGTACAACTCCAGTTAATTATTTCCTTTACAAAGCTCAAGGATATACCGAAGATGATGTTAAGAAAATCGAATTTTGTTATCCTGGTCCAAAACCGCAGAGCAAAATAGCTGCAATTATTATGATTGCCGACACTGTAGAAGCTGCAAGTAGAGCTATGGGGAATTTCCAAGATCCTGATGATTTCAGAAAATTTGTTCATTCATTAATAAAGTCTAAAATGGACACTAACCAATTTTCTGCCTGTCCTATTACTTTCCAAGAGCTTAACATTATAGAAGACACTTTGGTTGAGGCAATTCCTTCGATGTATCATGCTAGAATTAAGTATGAAGAAAAAAAGAATAATTAAGAGAGATTAAAAATGATTGATATTTTTAGAGCTGAGGGTAAAGAAGAAATAGTTAGGCGCGCCGCAAAGGGCGTGCTTTCACGTTTTGGAATAGATGTTGCAGACGTGGATATAGAAATAGATTTTCTAGATCAAAGCGAAATGCAAAACTTAAATAAAGAAGCAAGGGGAGTCGATTCGTTAACCGATGTTTTATCTTTCCCGAACTTAAAAGTAACCCTACCATTTCTAAAAGAAGAGTACAATGCTGAGACTAACCCAGAAACTGAAGCAGTAATTCTTGGTGAGATATATATTTCTCTTGATAGGGCAAAAGAGCAAGCTTTAGAATTTAAACATTCATTATCTAGAGAGGTATCTTTTTTGGTAGTTCATGGTTTGTTGCACTTGCTAGGTTTTGATCACATTCAAGAAGGTGACAGGAAAGAAATGGAGGATTTACAAGAAGAGATTTTAAATTCTATTGGCTTGAATAGGGGAATTTCTGAGGAAGATTATTTATCTAAATGTAATTCGCTGGAAGAGAATAATCCCACTATTGAAGAAGAACCCGCTCAAACAAATGAGAATTTTAAATGTGGCTTTGTGGCTGTATTAGGCCGTCCAAATGCTGGAAAATCAACCCTTGTTAATTACCTTGTTGGACAAAAAGTGGCAATAGTTAGCTGGAAACCACAAACAACTCGAAATAAAATATTGGGTATTCGAAATGATGCCGATTCTCAGATTATTTTTGTAGATACTCCCGGTCTACATCAACCCAAAAATCAGCTTGATAGGTTTATGATGCGTTCGGTTACAGCTGCTTTAAATGAAGTTGACGTTGTTGTATATTTGACAAATGCAGAGAAAGACTTTAATAATTACGATCAAGAAAATGTAAAAAGATATATGGAAGAAGGAAAAAAAGTAATATTAGTTGTTAATAAAATCGATAGAGTTGATAGCATTAAGGTTGCCTCAATATTAACCGAAATATCTAAAGTGGAAGGATTAACTGCAGTTGTGCCAATTTCTGCCATAAGGGGAAAAAATGTGAAGCCTTTACTTGCAGAAATTAAAAAAATATTGCCCATCAATCAAGCCTTGTTTCCTGATGACATGTATACAGATAGAAGCATGAATTTTATCACGAGTGAAATTATTAGAGAAAAAGCATTGAGGCTTTTAGATGAAGAAATACCTTATGGTATTGCTGTTAGAATTAATAAATACGAACTTCGCGAGGATGGAATTAGAGATATTGATGCCGATATAATTGTTCAAAAGGATAGCCACAAGGGAATTGTACTAGGAAAAGCAGGCTCAATGATAAAGAAAATCTCAACTTTTGCTAGAGAAGATTTAGAAGAAATAACTGGAGAAAAAATATTTTTAACTGTATGGGTGCGTGTGGAAAAAGATTGGAGAGATAGAGATAATATTTTAGAAAAACTTGGTTATAATAAAAGTGACTATAGAGGCGAATAATAAACTTACATTGGTTTTTGAACAGAAATAATCTTTTTATAATTTAACTCAAAAAATCATATAGTAGTAAAAAGAAAATCATCTTAATATCTTTGCTAAACTTATAGTTTAATTATTTGCAAGAGGTTTTATTGGATAAAAAGATTAAAGCTCTTTGTGTTAGAGCAGAAGATTACAAGGAAAACGATAAAGTATTAACCCTTATATCCCAAGATAGAGGGAAGATTGTTGCTAGTGCAAAATCAGTAAGGTCAATTAACTCTAAATTAAAAATGTCGTGTTCTCCTCTTTGCTATGGGGAGTTTATTTTTGCCGAAAAAAACGGGAGAATGACTATTATTGGCTGCTCAATTATTAACAATTATTTATCATGTTGGAAAGATATAAATAAATATTCAGCCTCACAAATAATAACTGAAACGTTAGATAAGATATCTGAGGAAGATTTACCTATTGAAGAAGAGTTGAAAATTGCTCTTATTGCATTAACGTATATTGACAACGAAGAAACCTCCCCGTATATTTTTTCTGTATGGTTTTTGTGTAGACTCTATACGCTTTTAGGAATTGAGCTAAATAAATTTACTTCTATCCCCGATAAATATAAAAAAATAATTCACTCTATAACAGCTATTGAACCCGAGTATTTAGGTTCTCTAGAAATAACTTCTAGCAACCTTTATTATCTATTATCGTATCTAGGATCAATTCTAAATGAAGATATGTCAATTAAATTACATTCCATCGCTGAAGCGATAAAAATGATAAATTTGATAGATAAAGAGTAAGTGTTTAGATAATTGTTTCAAGTAGCAGTATATAACGAGCTAAAGGGATAATAAAGACGTTTGTAAAAAAGATTAAAGGTTTGTATTTCTCTTTTTAGGATAGAGATAAGAAAGAAGATGAATGATTAATTGCTTGATTATAATACCACTAAAGGATATAATACTTTCAGTATAAAAATATATATTAATAGGAGAATAATATGACCAAATTTGTTTATTTGTTTAGAGAAGCAGATGGGAAGGACAAAGCTATGTTTGGCGGTAAAGGTGCAAACCTCGCTGAGATGACAAAGCTTGGAATGCCAGTTCCTCCCGGATTTACCATCACAACTGAGGCATGTACTCAGTACTACAAGGATGGAAAGAAAATTAATCAAGAAATTATTGACCAAATAATGAAAACTCTTCAAATCCTTGAAAAAGAAACCGACAAAAAGTTCGGTTCAGTAGATAATCCCTTCTTGGTATCCGTAAGAAGCGGAGCTAGAGCCTCAATGCCTGGAATGATGGATACAATTTTAAATTTAGGATTAAATGATGCCGCTGTTGAGGGACTTGCGAATTTAACGAATAACCCAAGATTTGCATATGATTGCTATCGTAGATTTATTCAAATGTACTCAGATGTCGTTATCGGGATCGGTAAAACATTCTTCGAGAAAATAATAGATGAATTAAAGTTAAGTAGGGGTGTTAAGCTCGATACAGACCTAAAAACAGAAGACTTAAAAGAGCTCGTAAAGAGATTCAAAGATTTTTATAAAAAAAGCCAGGGAAAAGATTTCCCACAAGACCCTAAAATACAATTAGTCGGAGCTATCGAGGCAGTATTTAGAAGTTGGGATAACCCAAGAGCAGTTATTTATCGTAGGATGAATAATATCCCTGGAGATTGGGGAACTGCTGTTAACGTACAGTCAATGGTTTTTGGCAACATGGGAGATACATCAGGAACAGGTGTAGCATTTACTCGTAATCCATCAACTGGCGAAAAGAAATTATATGGGGAATACTTAATGAACGCACAAGGTGAAGACGTTGTAGCAGGAATTCGTACCCCAGCAACAATAGATCATCTAAAAGAAACAAATGCAGAAGTATATAGACAATTTGTGGAAATTGCAGACAAGTTAGAAAGCTATTTCCACGATATGCAAGATATGGAGTTTACCATTGAAAGAGGTAAGCTATATATGTTACAAACAAGGAACGGAAAACGCACGGCGCAAGCAGCTGTCAAAGTAGCAGTTGAACTCGTGGAAGAAGGATTCTGTACCAAAGAAGAAGCTTTATTAAAAGTTGAACCCAAACAACTCGATGATTTGCTTCACCCTACATTTTCTGTTTCAGAACTTAAAAAGAGAACCCCAATTGCATCTGGACTCCCAGCATCTCCTGGCGCTGCAAGTGGAAAAATCGCGTTTAGCGCAGAAGAAGCAAAAGCTAGATCTCAAGCAGGCGAGAAGATTATTTTAGTTAGATTAGAAACTTCACCTGAGGATATAGAAGGAATGCACTGCTCACAAGGCATTTTAACAGCAAGGGGAGGATTAACCTCTCACGCTGCTGTTGTTGCTCGTGGAATGGGCACATGCTGTGTTTCTGGTTGTGGAGAACTAGTTATTGATGAAGAAAAGAAAACACTTTTAGTTAATGGAAAGAAATATGGTTCTGATGACATAATCTCCATTGATGGAAGTACCGGAAATATTTATGTGGGATTAATACCTACTGTAAATGCTGAAATTAGTGGATATTTCAGAACAGTAATGGAATGGGCTAATGCAATAAGAAAATTAAAAGTCCGTGCCAATGCCGATAATCCAAAAGATGCAAAAATCGCTTATGATTTTGGCGCTGAAGGAATTGGGCTATGCAGAACTGAACACATGTTTTTTGAGGAAACCCGCATACAATCCGTTAGAGAGATGATTATAGCAGATTCTGAAGATGCAAGAAGAAAAGCTCTTGCCAAATTATTACCGATGCAAAGAGAAGATTTCATTGGCATTTACAAGGAAATGAAGGGTAACCCAGTTACTATTAGATTCTTGGATCCTCCTCTACATGAATTTTTACCTCATAAAGATAATGAAATGGCAGATCTTGCAAAGGATTTAGGAGTTAGCTTTGAAAAAGTAAAAGAAACAGTTATCGCACTTAAAGAAAGCAATCCTATGCTTGGACACCGTGGTTGCCGGTTAGCAGTAACCTATCCTGAAATTGCAGAGATGCAAACAAGGGCAGTTATTGAGGCAGCTATCGCTGTTAATAAGAAAGGTGGTAATGTTAAAGCTGAAATTATGATACCACTTGTTGGCGAAGTGAAAGAGCTAGCTTATGTTAAAAATGTAGTAGTAGAAACAGCAGAAAAAGTCATGAAAGAAGCTGGTGTAAAGGTTGAGTATAGCGTTGGAACTATGATTGAAATTCCAAGAGCTGCAATAACCGCTGATAAAATCGCACAAGAGGCCGACTTCTTCTCATTTGGAACCAATGATTTGACTCAGATGACTTTTGGATTTAGTAGAGATGATGCTGGTAAATTCTTGCCATCATATTATTCCAAGAGAATATTTGAAAGCGATCCTTTCCAAAGACTAGATGTTAGTGGCGTAGGCGAATTAGTAAAGATTGCTTCCGAAAGAGGCCGTTCAACTAACCCACATATAAAACTAGGCATTTGTGGTGAGCATGGTGGTGACCCATATACAATAGAGTTTTGTCATAATATTGGTCTTAACTATGTTTCATGTTCTCCATTTAGAGTACCAATAGCAATACTTGCTGCTGCACATGCTGCTATAAAAGCGAAGTAATTAGTTGATTAAATAAAATAAGTGCCGCGTTACTGCGGCACTTTTTTATGGAATAAAAGATATGTTTGAGAAATAACCTCTGTTAAAATATGGGATGAAACTAGGACATAAGGCAATAACTTATCCTAAACATTTAATAATAATTGCTAGTATATGTTATTATATAATATGTATTAAATAATGTGATATAAGGAAAAAATGAAGGAAGATTATCTTAAATTTGAAGAGCAGTTTCTCTCGCCTTTTGCTACTAAGAGTAGTTGTTCAAGGGGGCGTTTAAAACCAATTGAGCCTTGTCCTCTTAGAACTGATTTTCAAAGAGACCGCGATAGAATACTGCATTGCAAGTCTTTTCGAAGACTTAAGCATAAAACACAAGTTTTTTTGTCTCCTGGTGGAGACCATTATAGAACTAGGTTAACTCATACTCTTGAAGTGACTCAAATAGCAAGAACAATTAGTAGGTCATTGTGTTTAAACGAGGACTTAACGGAAGCAATTGGACTAGGCCATGATTTAGGGCATACTCCATTTGGGCATGCTGGGGAAAGGGTCCTTAGAGCAAAGACGGGGCATTTTGAACATAATGAACAAAGTTTAAGAGTAGTTGATGTTATCGAGAATCTAAATCTAACTTTTGAGGTTAGAGATGGTATTTTAAATCACCGACTTGGCCAAACTCCAATCACCCTCGAAGGCTACGTTGTGAGTTTTTCAGATAGGATAGCCTATTTAACTCATGATATAGAGGATGCAATTAGAGCTGGCATTATGAGGGAAGAAGATATACCAAAAGAAATTGAAGATGTGCTAGGAGTTGGCAAAGGAGTTAAAATTAACACTCTAGTTACGGATATGATAAATTCCTCTTATGGGAAAAATGAAATATCTTTTTCTCCAATAGTAGGAGAGGCTATGATTAAACTAAGGGAATATATGTTTAATGAAGTTTATGGTTCCCCTGTTGCAAAAAAGGAAGAGAAAAAAGCTGTTAGGTTACTTGGAATTCTCTTTGACTATTTTTATGCCCACCCTGAAGATATCCCAGAATTTTACAAAAACCTATCTGATGACCCAATAGTAAATATAAAGGATTATATAGCAGGGATGTCGGATAACTATGCAGAAAAAGCATTTAGCTCATTTTTCATTCCCAAGGGTTGGGAATAATTAGCTTGTTAATAGAGCAGGTTACGTAAGATTTTCGCTAGAAAGGCTTGAGAACACAATCAGATTTTAGCTTAAAAGAATGCCTAATGATTATTAATAATAACACATATTAGAATAAAGAAAGCTTATAGCTTCTGAGAAGATAAATCGTAAATAAAAGCATATTAAATGATATTTTAAGATAATAAACATTAACTATTCTAAAGGATGGTCTAAATTGGAAGACAACGCACGGCTGCAAAAATTAAGTAAGATTCAAAAAGAAATAGTCGAATGTACAAATGGCCCTGTGCTAGTACTTGCTGGTGCTGGCTCTGGGAAGACTCGTGTTCTTACAAATAGAATTGCACATTTGGTGTTAGATCTTTTAGTCCCAGGTTACAGTATTTTGGCTATTACCTTCACCAACAAAGCAACAAAAGAAATGAAAGAAAGATTGGATATAATGCTCGGTGAAGACAATGGTGTTTGGGTATATACTTTTCATAAATTTTGCTCAATTTTATTAAGAAAACATGCCGAGAAAGCTGGATTTAGTACAAACTTCACGATATTTGATGAGAGTGATAGCAAAAAAGTATTAAATAGAATTTTTGCTAGAGAGGGTATTGACTACATAGATAAGGATGATATGAAGTCAATTATTAGTGAGGCAAAGCAAAAAGGATTAACTTCTGAAAAATACGCTTCTACTACCGAAGAAAGTGCGGAGATTTCAAAAATTTTTCAGCAATACCAAGATTACCTAAAAGAATGTAATGCTTTAGACTATGATGATTTGTTAGTTTATGCAAAAAAACTTTTGGAAGATTTTCCTGAAGTAGCCGAGTATTATCAAAACAAGTTTAGATATATCCATGTTGATGAATTCCAAGACACCAATAAAATTCAAAATGATATCGTAAAAATTTTAGCAGATAAATGGAAGAACTTATTTGTTGTTGGAGATGATGATCAATGTATATATGGTTGGCGGGGCTCTGAGATTAAAAATATTTTATGTTTTGATGAAGAATATCCGGAAGCTAAAATTTTTAAACTTGAAGAAAACTATAGGTCAACAAATGACATATTGTTAGTCGCTAACAATTTAATAAAAAACAACAAAGGAAGACACAGCAAAGAACTAATAGCCCTTAAAGGCAAAGGGGTTAGAGTTGAGTATATAAATGCTTTTAATGATTACGATGAAGCAAATAAAGTTGCTATGGCAATCAAAAACTTAAAATACATTAGTGGCTATCAAAACTCAGATTTTGCGATATTAGTAAGAGAAGCAAAAACAGCGAATCTTATTGAAAGTAGAATTAGAGAAGAAGGCTATAATTATCGAGTTTTAGGTGGGACAAAGTTTTATGATAGAAAGGAAATTCAAGATATAGTTGCTTATCTTAGAATTCTTACAAATGAAAAAGACAACGAAGCTTTTTCAAGGATAATTAATTACCCTTCAAGAAATATTGGAGAGGTGATGCAAGCCTCTATAGCAGAATATGCGCAAATAAACAAGTTATCCTTAGTTAATGCGACTATAGAAATGGCAAAATCATTAAAAGAAAGTAAGAAAAACGAAGGGATAAAGGATTTTGCTGCCATAATAACAAAACTGAAGAGTATGAGCTTTAAAAACATCTCAGGGATTATCTCAACGCTAGTCGAAGAAATAAAAATTAAGGAGTTCTTGGAAAAGTCACCTAAGAAACTAGAAGCTGAAAGTAGGTATGAAAACATACTATTTCTTATCGAACATGCTAAAGAACAAGAGAAAAAACATTCTGACATGGATTTAGTGGAATTTGTGCAAAGCGTGACTCTTGTCCCTGATGAAAAGGAAATTGACATGGAGGGAGTAATTACAATTTCTACCGTGCATGCAGTTAAAGGTCTTGAGTTTCCTATCGTTTTTATACCAGCATGTGAAGAAGGTGTTTTCCCAACTAGGCAAGCTCTCGATGCAGGGGAAAAGGAAATCGAAGAAGAAAGAAGAGTGATGTATGTTGCAATAACGCGTGCTAAAGAGAGACTTTATATATCAAATGCATATAGAAGGTTTAGATATGGAAAAGAAGAAGTAAATTTCCCATCTCGATTTATTGCGGAAATGAAAGGCACCCCAGATGGTATAGTAAGAAAAAATTATTTAGAGGATAAAGACGAACACTTTTATGGCTATAGCGATGATGATTATGGATATAATGGAAGCAAGGAAAAGGTTGAGTCATCAGTTTCTGCAATCAAGAAATGTCTATTAACTCAAGAAAAAGTGTTTAATGATGATTTAGATTCTTTTGTTAAAGGTGCACAAATCAATCATAAAAGATATGGTGATGGTTTAATTATTTTAATATCTGGTGAAGGGGATGAAAAGGTTGCTACTATAGAATTCAAGGACTTGGGAATTAAAAAGTTTGTCATAAAAAATGCACCACTTACACTAAAGTAACTGCGAAGAAAAATTATCATAAATATGGTAAAATTATCTTAAATAAGTCACTTTAAGTAGCAAGTAACTGTTAGAAAAATGTTTATTAAGCATGCTTCTTAAAAATGGTTAAGTTTGTAAGATTTAGAGAGGTTTTGAATGGATAGAATGCTTGAACTAGTTGATCTATTAAATAGATACGGTTACGAGTATTATGTACTAGATTCACCGTCTGTTAGTGATGCAGAATACGATAAGCTTTATGATGAACTAAAACAATTAGAAACGGAATTGCAAATAAGCCTTCCGGACTCACCTACTCATAGGATTGGAGGTAAGCCTCTATCATCTTTCAAAGAATATACACATAAAGAGAAACTTTATTCTCTTGATAAGGCTAAAAATATAGAAGAAATAGAGGGGTTTCTACAAAAACTAAAAAAAGAAGTTGGCGAAATACCTGAACTGACGCTAGAACATAAATTTGATGGTTTAACACTCTCAATAACATACGAAAACGGATTGATAAAGTCCGCTGCAACCAGGGGAAACGGTGAAACGGGTGAAGAAGTTACCGCGCAAGTTAAGACAATTAGGAGTGTGCCTCAAAAGATAAAATCAAATTCATATATAGAGGTTCAAGGAGAGGGTATTTGGAAGCTCTCATCATTTGAAGAATACAATAAAACTGTGGATATTCCCATGAAAAATGCTCGCAATGCAGCAGCTGGGGGTATAAGAAATCTTGACCCTAAGGAAACAGCAAAAAGAAAGCTTGATTTTTATGCATATAACATAGGATATCATGAAGGAGTACAGTTCAAGTCTCAGCTTGAGATGCGTGAATTTTTAATAGAAAACGGCTTTCTAGTGGGAGAAGAATTTCACCTTGTTAATTCCGTTAAAGAAGTTGAGAAAATATTAGAAAAGATAGATAACGAAAGAGATTCCTTGGACTTTTTAATAGATGGTGCGGTATTAAAAGTTAATAGTATTTCGATAAGAGAAAAGCTAGGTTATACTGAAAAATTCCCCAAATGGTCTATTGCGTATAAATTTAGGCCTGTTGAAGTATCCACCATACTTAAAGATGTTGTATGGCAGGTATCAAGAACCTCTAAATTGAATCCCTTAGCAATTCTTGAGCCCGTTGACTTTATGGGTGTCACCGTTAAAAGAGCCACTTTAAACAATTACGATGACATCTTGAAAAAAGGCGTAAAAATAGGGAGTAGAGTTTTAATAAGACGTAGTAATGATGTAATCCCCGAAATAATTGGTGTTTTAGAACACACCAAAGAAAGTAAAGATATTATGCCACCGGTAAAATGTCCCGCATGTGGGGCAAATGTAAAAAGAGAGGGTGTTTTTTATTATTGTGAAAACTATAATGGCTGTGCGCCTAGAATAATTGCCGCCCTCGATCACTTCGCCGAGAAAGGTGCAATGGATATTGAAGGGCTTTCGGAAAAAACGGTTGAACAGTTGTACAATGTTCTTTCTGTTGATTCTCCAGAAAAAATATACAAACTCACATATGACAATTTACTTTTGATTGAAGGATTTAAAGATAAAAAAGCAAATAATTTGCTCGAAGCTATCGAAAAATCAAAAAACACCACACTTTCTAGATTTCTATATGCTCTAGGAATACCAACTATAGGTAAAAAAGCTGCAAGACAGCTAGCTGATAAGTTTAATTCCCTGAGTAGCATTATCCAAGCAAAAGCGGAATCCATTATGGAAATCGAAGAATTTGGGCAGATAATGGCAGATAATATTATTGGCTTTTTTAGTGAGCCAAGCAACATCGCGTTAATTAATTCTTTAATGGAAGTTGGGATTATTATAAAGACTGATGAAAAGAAAGAGAGCGGTGTTTTGTGGGGTAAAACCGTTGTTTTAACGGGAAGTCTAAATAATTTACCTAGGAGTAAAGCTCAACAATTAATTGTTCTACATGGTGGTATTGTTTCTGATACCGTTTCGAAAAAGGTCAATTTAGTTGTTGCAGGTGAAAATGCAGGAAGCAAGTTAGAAAAAGCTAAATCATTAAATATTCAAGTAGTAAGCGAGGATCAATTTTTAAGCTTGATAAATAGTGATAAATCAACCTTAGAAGATGAAGGCGAAATTAAATTCGATGTCTAAATTATATGACCTTAAGAATAATAACTAATAATTGAGTTAGACTTGACTTTATTATGATGTCTAAAATAATTACTACTCGAAATTTACCTAACAAGTTTAATTTTTATGATATTTATGTATACAATTGTGGATAACTTGTCACTTTATATAGCTATTCTCTTTACAAAAACTCATTGTGTGTTACTATTTGGTTATGAGACTTGGAAAGTTAACAGGTGAAGAGCTCAAGGCTAATGTCCTTGATATAATAAAACATCGTAGAAGCGAAGTCGTTTCTGGAGCTGCGATGGGGGAAGATTGTGCTTCTTTTAAGTCGGACTCATTAATCGTTATTTCTACTGATCCAATTACAGGCGCAAAAGAGAATATTGGAAGTTTAGCAATTCAAGTAGCAACTAATGATGTGTATGCCTCAGGGGGGGACCCATTCCTTGCTATGCTAACAATAATAGCCCCACCTTGTGCTAGTGTTGAAGAGATTAGAGTAATTATGGAGGATGCAGAGCGAGAAGCCGAAGTTCATAATTTAGAAATTGCAGGGGGGCACACTGAGTTTTCTGATGCGGTTAATAGGTTTGTATTAAGCGTTGTGGTTTTAGGAAAAGCCCAAAGCCATATTAAAGCAACAGCCATAAGAGACGGTGACACTATATTAGTTACTAAAAGTGTTGGCATCGAGGGTTCAGTTATTCTTGCAAATTTACATAGTCAAGAGCTAATGCTTAGTCCCAATGAAACAGAGGAAATAAAAAGCTATTCATCGCTACTCAGTATTGCTAAAGAATCAAATGTTGCTAGGAAGATGAAAGTTAGCTCAATGCACGATATAACTGAAGGCGGAATTTTTGGTGCTGTAGCAGAAATATGTGAAGGGGCAAAAATAGGAGCAGTAATTAGAATTTCATCAATACCTGTAACTAAGTTAACTAAAAAAATCTGCCAAAAACTAAATATTAGCCCTTATGGTTTAATCTCAAGTGGAAGTTTGCTAATTACTACCAATAAACCCCAAGAAGTAGTTGATGAACTAAAAAAAGAAAATATTAGTGCAACTATAATTGGAACTATTCGCGGTAAGAAGGCACTAGGAGTATATGATAACAACACCACTATTGAATTATTCGCCCAAGCCGATGAGTTGTTTTCTGTTAAAGAGTAATTA
>CAYMPR010000005.1:13552-40173 GCA_964392385.1 uncultured Christensenellaceae bacterium
CACTATTGAATTATTCGCCCAAGCCGATGAGTTGTTTTCTGTTAAAGAGTAATTATACCAAGAGAGTGTATTAGCAAAGGAGTTGTTTTGCATTAGAAAGTAAATAGACCAAGAGTGTGTAATAGCAAAGTAGTTGTTTTGCATTAGAAAGTAATTATACCAAGAGTGTGTATTAGCAAATGAGTTGTATCCCATTAGAAAGTAATTATACCAAGAGTGTGTATTAGCAAATGAGTTGTATTCTAATAGAGGGTTATTAAACCTACAGGGTGTATAATGAAAGACTAAATCTAATAGATTAATAGCATATTAAAGTTTGTGAGGAAAAGATGAAAGCGATTTACAGTATGACTGGTTACGGGAAAGGAGTATCTGCTGTTGAGGCAAGAAAAATTACTGTGGAATTAAAATCTGTAAACCATAGATTTTTAGATTTATCTTTTCGAATTCCCCGCCAGCTTCAATTTGCGGAAGATTTAATTAGAAAAGCCATAGGAGATTCTATCACTAGGGGCCATGTTGATATCTTTCTCAACTATGAAGACAATAGAGAAATGAAAAGCGTATTAATCCTCGACCAAGGATTAATGATTAGTTACATAGAAGAAGCGGATAAACTAACTAACTTAGGAGTAAAAAATAACTTTGGAACTGCAGAAATTCTTTCCAATAAAGATATTGTTTCTACTAGGAGTGTAGAGGATGATGAAAGCATTTTAAAAGAGCTTGTTCAAAAAGCTACACAACTCGCAATCGATTGTATTTTGGAGATGAAAGTTACAGAGGGCAAAAAATTAGTTGGCAATTTGCTAGAAAAGATTAATGAGTTGGAAATAAATCTTGAAAAAATTAAAACAAGGGCACCAATACTTGCAGATGAGTATCGAACTAAACTTAGTTTAAGAATAAAAGAATTGCTTTTAGGAGTGGAGGTTGATCAAACAAGAATTGCCCAAGAAGTTGCTATATTTACCGATAAATCAAATATAGATGAAGAAATAACTAGACTAAATGGTCATATCGAGCACTATAGAAAAATTATTGAACTAGGTGGAGCTGTTGGAAAAAGTCTTGATTTCTTAACTCAAGAGGCAAACAGAGAAGCAAATACAATAGGCAGTAAGAGCAATGATATGCAAATTACCGAAAATATATTGCAGATAAAAAACATAATTGAAATGATGAGAGAACAAATCCAGAATTTGGAGTAAATGGAGGATTTATGCGTCAAGGAATTCTTTTCATTCTTACTGGGCCTTCAGGTGCTGGGAAAGGCACAGTTTTAAATAAAGTAATACGAAGTGTTTCGGGGTTAGCTTACTCTGTTTCCGTGACCACGAGGAAGCCTAGAGAGGGAGAAATTGATGGGATTCACTATTATTTTAAAACTGAAGAAGAATTTGAAGAAATGGAAAAGAATGGCGAATTTTTGGAGTGTGTTAATAAATTTAAACAAAAATATGGCACTCCTAAATCCAAAGTCCAAGAACATATAAATAATGGAACAGATGTTGTTTTGGAAATAGAAACAAGAGGTGCATGCAAAATAAGAAAAGAATTTCCAGATGCCGTTTTTATCTTTATTACCCCATCCTCTTATGAAGAACTTGCCAGGAGATTGGAACAAAGAGGTACTGAAGAGGAATGGATGAGAAAAATGCGGCTAAGAATTGCCCGTACAGAATATAGAAGTATAAAACAATTCGCCTATGTAGCTATAAATGATGATTTAGATAAATGCGTCGATACAGTAACGGCAATAATTAAGGCGGAAAGAGCAAAAGGGAAAAATAATTTAGAAATAACAAATATGTTTGCTAACTTATATAAAAACTACACAAATAACAAATAAAAAATACTTGGAGGTATTAATTATGATGATAGATCCACCCATTGACAAATTGATCAAGAAAGCACCTTGCAGATATGCTCTTGTTGTCGGAGTTGCAAAGAGAACAAAAGAACTTCTAACCGTTGAAAAAGAGAAGGCCTACCTTGAAGCATCCGGTTTAAAAGCTGTATCTTTGGCAGCTAAAGAAATTTATGAAGGAACAATAAAAATAATTACTGAAGAAAAAGAAAAGAATTACATCGAAACTTCTAGCTATAAAACGGCTTCTTTGAACACAAAAGATATTAACGATGGAACAATAGAAAAAATTAGTGAATAAAAATGAAAAAAACTATTATTTTAGGGGTTACAGGTTGCATTGCAGCCTATAAAGCCTGTGAAATTGTATCTAGGTTTATTAAACTTGGCTATGATGTCAGAGTAATAATGACAGAGAATGCCACTGAGTTTGTTGCACCTTTATCTTTTGAAACTCTATCGTTAAATAGAGTTGTAATTAACACGTTTGATAAGAATCGAGAGTTTGAAACAGAGCATATTAGTTATGCTAAGCTTGCTAGTGCTTTTCTAGTTGCTCCTGCAACAGCAAATGTAATTGGTAAAATTGCTTCGGGTATTGCTGATGATATGCTTACAACTACTATTTTAGCAACAAAAGCTCCTATTTTTATTTGTCCTGCTATGAACACAAATATGTATGAAAACCCTGTAGTTCAACAAAATATTCAGGCCCTAAAAGATAAAGGATACAACATAATAGACCCAATTGAAGGAAGGCTTGCTTGTGGCGATATCGGAAAAGGCAAAATGGCTGAGCCTATTGATATTGTTAGCGAAATTGATAGGTTTTTGATGCCTAGTTCCGATCTTAGAGGGCGAAATTTCCTTGTAACTGCCGGAGCTACCGAAGAAAAACTGGATGGGGTTAGATTTTTAACTAATAAATCATCTGGTAAGATGGGTATAGCAATTGCAGAAGCAGCCCAAGAAAGAGGGGCTAACGTTACTTTAATCGCTGGACGAATTTCTATTCCAGTACCAGTAGGCATTAAAACTATTAGGGTTCAATCAACAGAAGAAATGTTTGTAAAAGTTAAAGAAGAAATGGGAGAAGCTGATGTAATTATTAAGGCTGCAGCACCAGCAGATTATAAGCCCATTAGTATTTCCAAAGAAAAAATTAAGGATGAAAAAATTACATTAGAATTAATTAAAAACCCTGATATAGCAAAATATGTCGGAGAACATAAAGATAATAGACTTTTGGTTGTTTTTGCCGCAGAAACATCCAATTTAGTCGAAAATGCATCAAATAAATTGAAAACTAAAAATGCAGATTTGATTGTTGCAAACGATGTTACCATGGAAGGTGCGGGATTTGATGTTGATACCAATATAGCTACAATAATTAGAAGAGACGGTATTATTGTTTCTTTAGAAAAAATGAAGAAAACGGAGCTTGCAAATATTATCATTGATAATTTGTTAGAACTTTCATGATATATGAAGTAATCGTTGATATTAGTAACTCAGAAATCGATAAAGTATTTGATTATCATTCGCCTTTCCCATTAAGTATAGGTGATAGAGTTTTGGTGCCTTTTGGCAAGAGACAAATAGAAGGTTATGTAATAAATACTAAGGAAACAAAAAGCGGAGATTATGATATCAAAGATATTTACGCTAAATTAGACGATTTTACTGCTATTACTAAAGAAATGTTAGACCTTGCCCAATATATGAAGACCATGAATTTAAGAATGGTCGATTGCTTAAGGCTTTTTATTCCCACATCTTTAAGGGGTGGAAAGGTAAAAGTTTTAAAAAGAAATTATCTTAGTTTAAATCCAAAATATAAAACCGTAGAAGAAGCACTTATAACAATTAAAAAAAACTCTACTGCTCAAATAGCAATTGTAAATCGATTGTATGAAAATAATAATGAGTTAGAAAGTGACATTAATAGGATGTATTCTTCCCAAGCGACCAAAAACTTACTCGAAAAAGGAATTATAGTTAGGTCTTCATCAGAGGAGCAAAGAGTTCCAAAGAGCCTAACTATTGATAATAAGGTAGTTGATTTAACAAGTGAGCAAGAAGAAGCACTTGTTACAATTATGGGTAAAGGGAACTCCTTTTTAGTACATGGAGTAACGGGAAGTGGGAAAACAGAACTATATATGAGAGTCATAGATCAAGCACTCTCTCAAGGAAAAACAGCGATAATGTTGGTCCCGGAGATTTCTCTAACTCCTCAAATGCTTGGAGTATTTAGAGCACGATTTGGTGATAAAGTCAGCTTATTGCACAGCAACCTTTCTCCTGGCGAAAAGTTTGATGAGTGGAGAAGATTAAGAAAAGGTATTTCGAGAATTGCCCTTGGACCTAGAAGTGCGATATTTGCCCCTGTTGAAAATGTTGGGGTAATAATAATTGATGAGGAACACGATTCGAGTTATGTCTCTGAGAGTAATCCTCGTTTTTTTACTTCCGATATAGCAAACTTCAGAGCAAAATATAACAATTCAAAACTAATACTTGGAAGCGCCACTCCTTCAATAGATACCTATTATAGAGCAATGCACGGCGAATATAAGCTAATTGCAATGCAAAATAGAATTAACAACAGATGTCTTCCTCAAATTGAAACTATTGATATGCGCAAAGAAATGAAAGCTGGAAATACCTCCACTTTTAGTGCAAAACTTCTTTCCGCGCTTGAAGAATCGATGAAAAGAAAAGAACAAGCGATGATTTTTCTAAATCGCAGAGGCCATTCTAGTTTTGTTCGCTGCCCTGATTGTGGCTTTATACCTATGTGTCCTAGTTGTGATGTTTCTTTAACCTATCATTCTGATGATAATTCGCTTAGATGCCATTTTTGTGGCAACAAATATAGGATGATAGAAGAATGTCCTATTTGTGGTAATAGAAAACTTAAAGAGGGCAGAGTTGGAACGGAAAAAGTAGTTTTTGAACTTGAAAGAATCTTCCCTGACAAGAAGATTCTAAGAATGGACCTTGATTCTACATCGACAAAGGATAGTTATATTAATATTTTGAATGCATTTAATAATGGCGAAGCAGATATTTTAGTTGGGACTCAGATGATAGCTAAAGGACATGATTTTAAAAATGTTACTTTGGTTGGTATAATAGATGCAGACATATCTCTTTTTATTCAGGATTATAGGGCTAATGAAAGGACATTTCAATTAATTACTCAGGTAGCTGGGAGATCTGGAAGAGATTGTAAGCCAGGAAGAGTCTTGATGCAAACTTATGTCCCAAATAATGAAGTATTTGGGTATATATCTAGATATGATTATGAGTCATTTTATAAAAGAGAGATACAAAGAAGAGAGGGAACACAATTTCCACCATTTTCTATTATTATTAGAATGTTAGTCCAAGGCAAAGACATAAGTGTGACAAAAAATAGTAACGACTTATTGTATGAAAAATTGAAAAAAAGAATTGGTGGGAAGACAGGGGTTCTTAGGATACAAGCAATGAGTGCTGCGATGAAGAAGAAATCGGATTATTATCGTTACCAAGTAGTAGCATGGATATCGGGCGAAGAAAAAGAAGAATTATTACAAGAAATATATAGCACTGTTAATGATTTCTCTGAAAAAGGAGTAAATGTTTTTACTGAGATTAATCCTCAACAAATGATTTAATACAGGAGAGAAGTATGGCAATTAGAAATATTTTTAAAGAAGGTGACCCAATGCTAAGGAGACGTGCTAGAGAAGTGGTAAGTTTCGACACTAGGCTTGGTGAACTTTTAGACGATATGGTAGAAACGATGCATCACGCTGAAGGAGTGGGTCTTGCTGCGCCACAAGTTGGGATTTCAAGAAGAGTGATAGTTGTTGAGACAAGCGACAAAGGCCTTGTAGAACTTGTAAACCCTGAAATAATAGAAAAAGCAGGTAAACAAGTTTCCATAGAAGGTTGTCTGTCGGTTGATCCATCGAAGAATGGCTACGTCGAAAGACCATTTTTTGTGAAAGTTAAAGCCTATGATAGATATGGTAACCGTATTTTTGCTGAAGGCGAAGGGCTTAGAGCTAGAGCATTTTGTCACGAGATTGATCATTTAGATGGGGTGCTTTTTCTTGATAAGAAGTGTGCACCACCCAAAAGCTCTGAGGAATAATTCTACTTTTTAAAAGGAGACTACATTGAAAGTTATTTTTTTCGGGACACCAAAATTTTCCGTTGAGGTATTAAAAGCCATTAAGGCTTCTTCGCATATTATAGTAGGAGTAATTACAAATCCTGATCAAACTGGGAAAAGAGGAAAGC
This sequence comes from uncultured Christensenellaceae bacterium, assembly GCA_964392385.1. GTDB lineage: Bacteria > Bacillota > Clostridia > Christensenellales > DTU072 > MWEH01. The sequence goes on from CAYMPR010000005.1 coordinate 19,719, forward strand.
AGATAATAGAATCTCCAGTTAAAGAATATGCAAAGAATAATAATATACCAATTTTTCAATTTGAAAACATTAATCTTAATAGCGAAACGATTATATCTTTAGGCGCGGATATTGGGGTTACTGCAGCATATGGTCAAATATTAAAAAACCACACCATAGATTTATTTAAGCATGGGATAATAAATGTTCATGCCTCGTTGCTCCCTAAATATAGAGGTGCATCCCCTGTACAGTGTGCAATTCTAAATGGGGAAAAAGAGATAGGCGTTACTATTATGAAAACAGTTTTAGAAGTGGATGCAGGAGATATATTAAATTGCGAAAAAATTACGCTTAAAGGCGATGAAAACGCTCTTGAATGTTTGGAAATGCTAGCTCCTATTGGTGGGTTAGCTTTAGTTAGAACTCTTAATGAGATAGAAAGAGGAATTCTCCGGCCAATTCCTCAAAAAAATGATGAAGCATCCTTTTGCAAGAAAATCGAAAAAGAAGATGGTTTTACCGACTTTTCAGAACCAGCCCAACTAATTTTCAATAAAATCAGGGCATATCATCCTTGGCCTTCTTTGTATTGTATTACAAAATATGGAACTCTTAAGATAATAAAAGCCGAGATAGCATGTTTTGACTATGTGCCTACAACAAATGGTAAAATTATGGATACTTCCAAAGGAAAATTTGTTGTTTCCTGTAAAGAAGGTTTTATAAACATAAAAGAGTTACAACTTGAAGGATCGAAAATTATGCCAAGCAAAGATTTCTTGCTTGGTCATCCCTTTGTAGTAGGTGATAGCTTAATAATTAATGAAAAAATGTAAATTTTTTCGATCCTTGCTATGGGGAAATCAATGATATGCTTAGAACCAACCAAAATGTTTTTAGAGGATTATGCAGTAAATGATGAATTATCTTGAGAAAAGCTATGATGTTTTAAAAAAGATATTTTCTAGTGGTGCATATGTACAAATTGCACTTAACGAGAAGTCCTCAGATCAAGATACCCCTATGGTTACAAAAATTGTATACGGAACACTCGAGAACTATTTCTTATTAAACTATAACATAGGCCTTTATGCAAACAAAAAGCCTCAAAACTCTATTAACATTCTCTTGATGATTGCGTTATATTGTCTGAAATTTTTGAACATTCCAGACTATGCCATTGTAAATGGGATTGTTGAATTGACAGAAAAGATTGGAAAAAAAGAACTAAAAGCTTTTGTCAATGGTGTATTGCGTAACCTAAACAATGAAAAGTTGAAATATCCAGAGCTTAATAGTTTAGAATATGAACAGGTAAAATATAACCTACCTGATTGGTTTATCCAAGAAGTAAAACTTCAATTTAAAGACCGCTATGAGGACATTTTAAGCGTAAAAGGTGGAGAGAGTGAGCATGTTAGATTAAATCAAACAAGAATTAATAAAGCTGAATTTGAATCCTTGTTTAATGATTATATTCCTACAAAAACAGGCTATTTAGTACGTGCTGATGTGAAAATTAGGGACCTGTTTGCAAAAGGCAAAATTACTTATCAATCTCTTGCATCTACTCTTGTTGTGGAATCCGTTGGCAATATATATGCGAAAACAGTGTTAGATTTATGCTCAGCCCCAGGTGGAAAGGCTGTCTTTTCGGCTGAAAAAGGTGCATATGTAACTGCATGTGACATTTATCCTCATAGATTAGAATTAATTAAATCATATGCAAAGAGAATGGGAGTAAATCTTAATGTTGTTAGAAATGATGCTACCGTTTTAAATAAGGAACTTATTTTACCTTATGATGTTGTCTTTGTGGATGCACCTTGCTCTGGACTTGGAGTAGTAAAAAAGAAACAAGATATGATTATTGGCAAAAAATTATCCGATGTAATTAATCTTTCTGAGTTACAGAAAAAAATCCTGGATATAGCTAAAGCATATGTTAAAAATGGAGGACTATTAGTTTACTCAACATGCACTATTATGAGAGCGGAGAACGGAGATGTCATAAATGATTTTCTGAAAAGGAATCCCAATTTTACATTAGACATAGACTTAAATAACTTTCCTAATTCTGGGGAAATTCAGCTTTTACCTGACAATAATGGGATGGATGGTTATTATATAGCGAGACTTAGAAGAATTGCATAAAAACACCAATTTACAAACAGAAACATTGCGTGGAATATTAAGGAAATAAATAATAAAAATGAACTATAAAAGGATAAATAAATGATCCAAGCGAAAAATTTACAAGAATTTGATTTTGAAGAGATGAAGGAATTGGTTTTAAGTCTTGGACTACCTGTTTTTCGTGCAAGACAAATATACGAGATGGTTCAAAGTAATAAAGAATGGGAAGAAGCAACCAATCTCCCCAAAAACATAAAAGAGAAATTTTTAGATTATTTTACACTTGCTCTCTCTATTATAAAACAACAAAGTGGGAGAGATGGAGTGGTAAAATATTTATTTAAGGCAAATGATAATAATGTTATCGAGGGTGTGTTTTTACCTAATAAATATGGAAACACACTATGTATTTCATCTCAAGTAGGTTGCGCCATGGGATGCACTTTTTGCGCAAGCGGGATAAATGGGCTAATAAGAAATTTAACTCCAGGTGAAATGCTTGCCCAAGTTTTAGCAGTCAATAGAATAAATGGAGGAACTTTGCAAAAAAGAGCTATTTCTAATGTGGTTATTATGGGAAGTGGCGAACCTCTAGATAATTATGACAATTTAATTAAGTTCTTTGCTCTATTATCAAGTGAAGAAGGATTAAATCTTAGTTTAAGAAATGTTACTGTTTCCACCTCTGGACTAGCTGATAAAATAAGGAAGCTTGCAGATGAAAAACTGCCTCTAACGCTTACTATTTCTTTGCACTCGGCAGATGACGAAAAACGTAAGGAACTTATGCCTGTTGCGAAATTGTTTTCAGTGGATGAGATTATTAGTGCTGCAGATTACTATTTTGAGAAAACAGGAAGAAGAGTATCATACGAATATGCTTTAACGAAAAATAATTCTGATATGCACAGCATGTATGTTCTTGCAAGCAAGCTTAAAGGTAAAAATGTTCATGTTAACTTGATTAGGTTAAACCAAGTGAAAGAACAGGATGTTATAGCTGCAGATGAAAACAAAGCTGAAGAGGCTCTTGAATTTTTAGTTAATTATGGAATACAAGCGACTATTAGAAGAAGCTTAGGGTCTGATATAGAAGGAGCCTGTGGTCAACTGAGGAATCATTATTTAGAGTCTAAAAATGAAATTTTGTAGATATAAACCTTGCTTCTTATCAATTGAGCTATAATATAAGTTCGCTTAGGCGATGAACAAAGTAATAAAAATAAGAAATAACAAGTCTTAAAGTGATATTATTTATAAGTAATAACATGGAAATTGGAAAATTAGCGGAAAAATATGGATATTGAAAACACTGGAAAAGTAATTAAAATATTAGCTGGGAAATATTGGGTTTTAGAAAACAACTCTACTTTTTTGTGTGCAGCAAGAGGTATAATGAGGCGAAAAGAAGGGATATTTGTTGGAGATAAAGTGAAATTTATCAAATCGCCCAAAATATCTTTAATTACAGAGGTTTTAGAAAGGAAAAATTTGCTATTGCGTCCCCCAGTTGCAAATATTGACCTAGTAATAATAGTAATAGCTAAAGAGCCAAGCCCAGATTTAGTTTTAGTTGATAAGATACTTGTTAATAGTTACAGCCAAAATATTTTACCAGTGTTATGTTATAATAAGGTGGATATGGTAAGCGCTGAAGAGGCTAATTTAATTGTAAACCAATATTCCTCTTTTATGCCCACTTTTACTATTTCTACATTGACAGGAGAAGGAATAGGAGAGCTTGCGAAACACATTAATGGTAAAACCGTCTGTTTTGCAGGACAAAGTGCCGTTGGTAAAACGAGCATATTGAATTCGATAGTTGGACTAGATTTGTTAACGGGAGAAATCTCTAAGAAAATTAAAAAAGGGAAAAATATTACAAGGCATATAGAGATATTTCCAGCATTTAATGGAGAAATAGTCGATACTTGTGGCTTTAGCCTTTTGGAAAACATTAGAATTAATCAAAATGAATTAGCCTATTATTACCCTGATTTTCTGGAATACTCAAGTAATTGTAGATATAATGGCTGTACGCATATTACTGAACCAGATTGTAAGGTCAAGGAAATGGTGCAAAATAATCAAATCTCTAAAGAAAGATATCAAAGATATATAAAGATTTTTAATGAAATAAAAGAATACAGAAATAATGAATTTTAATTGAGAGGATTAATATGACCAAGAAAATTTTAGTTGCTCCATCTATACTTTCAGGTGATTTTGCTGCCATGGGCTCTTCTGTATCGATACTTGAAAGTTGGGGAGCTGATTTAGTGCATTGTGATGTTATGGATGGGGTTTATGTGAATAACATAACCTTCGGTATGCCCATGATTAAAGCAATTAAACCACTGACAAAACTTCCTTTAGATGTTCACCTTATGATAACCACACCTGAAAAATATGTAGTGCAGTTTATTGAATGCGGTGCAAATTATCTTTCTTTTCATCCCGAAGTAAGCACTGATCCACAAAAAACATTGTCCACGATTAAATCGTTCGGGGTAAAGGCTGGAATAGTCATTAATGCAGATGTTTGTTGTGAGAATTATTTATATTTACTAAAAAACTGCGACTTTGTTTTAATAATGAGCGTGCAGGCAGGGCTCGGGGGACAAAAATTTAAGCCTGAGACACTTGATAAAGTTGTTCTAGTTAGAGAATATGCCAAAGAAAACAACTTAAGTATTGATATAGAAATAGATGGGGGAATTACCGAAGAAAACGTTGAGCTAGTAAAAAAAGCAGGAGTAAATATCATCGTTGCTGGAAGCTCAATATACAAATCGAATAATCCAACCTTGACAATCAAAAAATTTAAAGAAAATGCACGTGAATAGAGGATCTCAAAAACTAGGAATTATGTATCTTAAGATACTAAAATATACCAATTGATGTCAAAAAAAGAACCGCATTTCAGCGGTTCTTTGCTTTAAGAAATAAGGGTATTATTTTTCTTGCTTACGTAAAGTACGAAGGCAGCGAGTACAAACATAGGCATTGGTTTCTTTGCCTGACTCATCCACTATATCGACTTTTTGAACGTTTGCGCTCCAAGTTCTTCTTGTTCTATTTTTTGCGTGGCTAACATTATTTCCACTCATTGTACCTTTTCCGCATATACTACATATTCTAGACATTTTATTTCCTCCTAGATTAATCTCTTATTTAGCGTTTGTATTATACAATTGTAATAATACTTTGGCAACAGTTTTATGCCCCATTTCTCTTTTGCTTGATTTTTATATAATTTTAAGATAACATAATCACATTATAGTAATATGGTGTACTATGTCTTTACAAACAACTAACATCTATGGAGATATCACTATTAGTGACAATGCCGTGAAGCTTATTGCTGGTAGGGTTGCTTTAGAATGTTATGGTGTTGTAGAGTTTTCTCCTAGAAGATTTTCCTCAAAAGGTAAGATTTTATTTAAATATAAGCCTATTAACCGTGGTATAAAGCTCGTTACAATGGACAATAGAGCTTATTTGGATTTATATGTCGTTTTAAGTAAAGGTGTCAATCAAATTGCGGTCACGGAAAGTCTTCGCTCATCTGTGGAATATAATGTAGCTAATTTAACTGGGATGAGAGTTAAGGGAGTCAATGTACACGTAGTGGGATTTAAATAATCTTTAATTTCACCATCACGGGTAAGTGACGAAATATGATTGTTAATATAGACGCAAAGAAAATTCTTGAACTCTTCAAGGGCGGTGCTCTCAATTTAGAGTTGAATAAAGCATATATCGATAGCTTAAATGTTTTTCCTGTTCCTGATGGGGATACTGGAACAAACATGACGCTTACGATGAACTCTACATTGAAAGAGATGAATAACGCTAATTCTGAAAACATGGTAAATTTGTGTAAAGCCATGTCGACTGGCGCACTGAAAGGAGCTCGTGGGAATAGTGGCGTTATTCTTTCTCAAATTTTTAAAGGAATGTCTAGTGTTCTTTCTGAAGTAGATTTAGTGAATACAAAAACATTTTCTAGAGCGTTAAAGCAAGGTGCTACTATAGCCTATGAGGTAGTTTCTCAGCCTAAAGAAGGTACCATACTAACTATAATTAGAATGGTTGCAGCATATGCTTTAAAAATATCAACTAGAACCGCTGATTACGATTCATTTTTCCAACAGATTCTCAAATATGGTAAAAAAGTATTAGCCGAAACGCCAGAAATGTTACCAGTGCTTAAAAAGGCTGGCGTAGTAGATGCAGGTGGTGCTGGATTACTGATGATATTTGAAGGAATGTTCAACATCTTAACTGGTGTTGAGATGAAGGCTATTTCAAAACCAGAAATCATAAGTAATGTACAAGTCAATAATACTCCCGATCAAATTGAAGATTTTGATAACATTAATTTTTCGTATTGCACAGAGTTCTTTATTATTAATCTCTTATCAAAAACTACCTTATCCGATATAGATAAACTCAAGGACAAATTAAATGAAATTGGAGATTGTGTACTAGTAATAGGTGATTTAAATTTGGTGAAGGTGCATGTTCATACGAATAATCCAGATAAAGCTATCGGATATGGGCTTAAATTAGGGGAATTAAACAAATTAAAAATTGACAATATGGTCCAGCAGTTTAGGGAATTGCATGCTACTAGTGAGCCAGTAAAAATAAGGAAAGCTGTTGGGTTAATGGCAATATGTAATGGAGAAGGTTTAAAAAATATTTTTAAAGATTTAAGAGCTGATGTAGTTATAGAGGGTGGTCAAACGATGAATCCTAGCGTAGAAGATATAGCTTCTGCGGTAGAAGAAGTAAATGCAGATATTGTTTATATTCTTCCCAACAACAGCAACATAATTTTAGCGGCCGAACAGGCAAAAGGATTGATAAATACAGAAATCGTAGTTATTCCATCAAAGGATATTCCTCAAGGTATTGCTGCTGCAATTAATTATAATCCAGAAGCTGGTACCGAGGAAAATATTGAAATGATGCGAAGAGCTATAGGAGCTGTAAGAAGTGGTTTAGTTACTCATGCAGTCAGAGACACCGAGATGGATGGTTATGAACTTCACGATGGAGACATTATAGGAATTTTCGGTAATATTGCGGCAAAGGGTGACAATGTAGCTCAAGTAACAAAAGATTTAATAAAGAAGATGGAAAACGATGATAGTAGCACTATTACACTATACTATGGCCTTGACATTACTTTAGAGGAAGCAGAAAAGCTTAAGGCTGAAATAATAAAAACCCACCCATTTTTTGATGTGTTGACATACAATGGCGGTCAACAGCACTACTACTATTATGTATCGGTGGAATAATGAAATCAGATCTTCTTGAGATAAAAGGCATTGGACCGAAAATTGAGGAAAAACTTTTTTCGCTTAATATATATAATAAAAGAGAATTAATTTCCTTTCTACCATCTGGATATTTAGATCTTGATGGTTTTTTTCCAATAAGAGATGCTAAATCTGGAGACTTTGCACTAGCAAGAGTAAAAATTACTAGTGTTGCAAAACCTTTTAACAAAGGTAAGTTAACAATATTTAAAATAAAAGGCATAAACGAGTGTGGTTTCCCTATAGAAATAACCTGGTATAACGCAAGCTACGTTTCTCATAATGTTGCCATTGGCGATGAAATAATATGTTATGGGAAAATCTCCAAGGAAAAAGTAGCGAAGTTTTCCAATCCTGTGTTTAAAAAAATTACAGAAAATAATGATGATAAGTGTTTTTCCGGGATTAAGCCAATTTATCGTACCAAAGGACTTGTTTCTCAATCAGCATTTTCAGGTTTTGTTTTAGAATCATTCCAAAAATATAACGAAAATAGCATATTTTCAAGTGATGTTCTGATTAAAGAAAAACTAATGGACCTAAAAAGTGCATATGAAATAGTACACTTTCCAAAAAATATGAGTGATATATCACGTGCCACGGAAAGAATTGAAATAGAGGAATTAGTTAGAAAAATTTGTGCTTTTAGACTAGCTGGCTCAATGTATAAGCGAGGCCATATATACTTAAGTGATGTAAAAATTAAAGAGGAAGGAATTGATTTATTACCATTTAAACTTTCTCCCTCGCAAAATGAAGCAATTAATAATATTTATTCAAAACTCACATATGGGAAAACTCCACTTAACTCAATTTTAATTGGAGATGTAGGTAGCGGTAAGACTGCTGTTGCAATGATGGCGGCTTATTTAGCGGTAAAATCAGGGCACCAAGTGGCTGTAATGGTACCAACGGATGTTCTAGGAAGACAACATTTAAACACTTTCATGAATGCTTTTGAAAAAGCGGGTATAAAGACGGGTTTTCTGTCAGCCTCACTTGAGAAAAATCAAAAAGAAGAATTACTTAAGGGGATATATAAAGGTACTATTAACATCGTAATTGGCACTCAATCATTACTTTCAAAGGAAGTGTATTTTAAGGATTTATCTTTAGTAATCACCGATGAACAGCACCGGTTTGGAGTAGCTCAAAGAACTGCTTTTATTAAAAAAGGAATTGCATGTGACTTATTAAGCTTATCTGCAACCCCAATACCCAGATCATATAAAATGATGCTACTTGGCAGCACAGATGTACTCTTTATCGAAAGGAGAAACAATCCTGAAAACATAAAAACCGCCATTGTCTTAAAAAACAAAAGAGAAAAAATGTTTGATTATATAGTTTCTAAATGTCAGGAGGGTGAACAAGTATTTATAGTTGCTCCTAGAATATATGACGTAGAGGGAATTGAATGTGATTCCGTTGAAAAGTTATTCAAGGAGCTTGTCTATAAATATTCATCAAGAGTTAAGATTCTGAGCTTGCATGGCGTTCAAAAACAGGAAAAAAAGCAAGAAGCCTTGGATGCTTTTCGCAACCACGAGGCAGATATATTGATTTCTACATCGGTAATTGAAGTAGGAATAGATGTTAAAAAAGCATCATATATGATAATTATGAATGCAGATAGATTTGGACTTGCTTCATTGCATCAATTAAGAGGAAGGATTGGTCGGAATGGCCAAGAGTCAACCTGTTTCCTTTACACTGAAAAAGAGAGTTCAATTCCACGCTTACAAATATTAACATCTGAAAATGATGGCATTAAAATCGCAGAAAGAGATTGTGAGATTCGAGGGACTGGCAACTGGCTAGGCGAAGACCAAAGTGGTAATAGCCCTAATGATGAAATGAGCATTGAAAAGTTGCGTAAATGCTCCCTACTAGCCGATAGTGTCGATATTACGAAAAATTATGAACTCCTATTTAATATAGCTGAGAAATACAATTATGATAGAGTATCATTGAATTAAGAACCATTGTTTAATATTTTCGGATAATAGAATATCACTGAATTATTAACTCTTGTTTATTACCTTCTGAAAATACAATTAAAACAGAATATTATTGGATTAAGAACTCTTGCTAGAAGAAAATATTTATGTTGCAATGGATACGAAAACAAATCTTTTCAGCGTATATAGTGAAATAGACTTAATAGAATTTTCAAACGGGGAAAAGTAGTTGCTTGATAACTAGTCTCGCGTATGTTATATTTATTAAAATGTACAAAGGTATATTTTAGTTGGAGGAACGATTTATGGAATTAATACAAATAGATGCATTTGACGGTAAAGTAATAACCGTAAATGTTTGGGATAAGGTTGAAAAATCAAAAGCTGTTGTTGTCATTAGTCATGGAATGGCTGAACATGCTGAAAGATATGATGATTTTGCCAATTTTTTAAATTCGAATGGATATGTTGTTTTAGCTGTCAATCATAGAGGGCATAAATATAATAATGCTGGTGAAAAAGGTTTAGTAGATGGCGATAGCTATTCTCAAACTGTAGAGGATGTTAATTCATTGGTATTGTATTCAAAGCAAAAATATGGAAAGGAAGTTGTACTTCTAGGACACAGTTATGGGAGTTTTATATCTCAAAGATTTTTGGAACTCTATAGTAGTGACATTAAAGCTTGTGTCTTGTCTGGAACAGCATATATGAAAAGCACATTAATTTCGCTTGGGAATACCATTGCGTCAATGCAAAAAGCGATTTTTGGACCTAGTAAAACAGGAAAATTAATAGATAAAATGAGTTTTGGTGCGTACAATAAGCCATTTGAGGCACAAGGTCAAAAGTTCGCATGGTTATCAAGAGACAAAGAGCAAGTTGCAAAATACGAGGCCGATGAATATTGTGGCTACCCACTATCAATTGGCTTTTACTCCTCATTCTTCAAGGGTATTTTGAAAATGTATGGGGAAGCTGCAGATAAGATTCGTAAAGACATACCTATTCTTATAGCAGTTGGTGCTGATGACCCTGTGTCCAATAAAGCTACCCTTGCACAGAAATTGTATGATTTTTATATTTCAAAAGGCATTTCTACTGCCGAGATAAAAATTTATGAGGGTGCTAGGCATGAAATTTTAAATGAGACCAATCGCCAAGAAGTTTATGCCGATATATTAGCTTTTATTAACAAACAATTCGAGTAGTTATTTCAAGGAATCCGCTCATGAAAAAAGTTGTCGCTTTAATTTTTATGATTTTTTTAGCTTGTGTAATGTTTTTTTCACTAGCTGGTTGCGACAATAAAACTAATGACCTAATTTTAGAGCCATTCACACAAGAAATTAACACAGTTGATGATTTCATTGCACTTAAAGATAAAGTCGGCATTAGTTATTCTTATGCTACTTTTGCAATTAACTCTGACTTAGACCTAACGGGCTCTTCTTGGGAATCGATAGGAAAGTCTCCAATCTTAGAAGAAGCTTTTACCGGCACCATAGATGGAAGAGGGCACACTATAAAATATAATGTGCAAGTACCACAATTGACTTCTAGTGATCCAATCGAGCCTCAAGACAGAAGCGCATATGGATTATTTGGATATGCAAATAACGCACACTTCAAAGATTTAAATCTTGAGATTGATATAGATGTGCCTGCTGAATCCTTAAATGTTTACGTAGGTGGACTATGCGCCTATCTATCAGGCGATTCATCAATTACTAATATAAACATAATCGGTAATATCGATACATTTCTAAGAGATTTAAGAGTTCCAAAAGTATTATCGGATGGAAGCATTATCTATCCTGTTATGGGCGGACAGGAAAATAATAGATTTTATGATATGTACGCTGGAGGAGTTATTGGATATTTCAAAGGAAATTTAAGCGCAGCAACTATCGCATCATCTGTAAATATAAACGTAGGAAGAAATAAATATTGTTTGCTAAATAAATTGAGTCTTGGCGGCGTCTTCGGAATAGCTCGACCAGTGGATTTATCTAAATCAAGCTTTAATTCGTTACAAATTGGTGATATAAGATACGAAGGTTCTCTGTCTTTTCATGGTGCTAGTGTTCTTTCTGGCGGTATTGCTGGGGCAATTCATAATGCAACAGTAAGTGATGTTTTTGTAGGAGAAACTGTGCATAATGACTATAGCGGAAGTGTGTATTCTAGAGTGTCATATGGTAGTGTTGCTGGAATACTCGAGGAATCTTTGCTAGAGCATGCTTATGTAAATTTAGGCAAGATTACACTTGGTTCAATAAACACAAAAAGAAAGGTATCTTTCAATATGGGAGGGGTTATTGGTCAATTGAAAAACTCTTCAATCTCATATTGTGATGCAAGAAACGATTTTGAAGTATTGAATGGTACATATTTTTATGCAGGTGGATTAGTAGGGCTATGTTATGATTCTGATGTTGACAAAAGTGTCTCCGATGGCGGAATCTTAATAAAATCTGCTGGAAAAAGCAGTGTAAGTATACTCGATTATGATTTTAAGTACTCCTCATCTCAAAGCGATTTAGCCGATTATAATTTAAATTCGAAAAATGGGGGAATTGCAGGTAGAATAGAGGGCCAATGTGTTATTGGAGAAGTAGTAAGTGAGTTTAAAGCCTTTCAACCTATTGCTGGAGAAAGTTCAAATAGACTTGAGATAGTCATTATTAAAGCTGGTGCTCAAGCACTTTCAGAATGGATAAACGAACAAGGGTATGATATTAACTTGATGACAATAGTACCTACCGAATCTGAAGATGCAGAGATAGATGAACAACAATACACAATAAACCATTTTTATAAAGCCATTGATAATTTGAAAATTATTTTTAGAGAAGTTAATGCAAAAGTATATGTTGATGAATTAGAATGGATTGCACAATTTAAAAACCTAGAAAATACTTCTCTAGGAACTTATGTAGTAAATAATACTGCTTTTTTGACGCTGCAAAATGAGATTCAAGCAGAAATTTATCCAGAATAATTGGACTTATAAGCCCTAGTTTTTATTTGATTTTAGAAAAAATTTAATAAAAAAGTCTTCCTCTCGATATAAAAACAAAGAATTTATTAGTATTAGCTTAATCGCTATTGCTCAATTGAGAACTTTTTTAGTAAAAATGGAGAACTCAATTTGATTGAGAATATATAACGGTAGTAGTATTATAAATTATAAAAAGAAATGCTAATTATAATAATTACTAATATAAAAAACGAACTCCGATAAAGGGCTGTAATATTTTTAAACACAAGTATGTAATGATTATAATTTTTACAATTGAGCATCAAGAGAAACGAGGAGATCAATATGAAATTAATACATAATGGCAAAGAATATGTTTTTGAAAGCGGGATTTTTGCATCAGATGTTGCACGAAATATTTTAGGCGATGAGTTCAGGCAGGTTTATGTTGCAAAGTTAAATGGGAAAACCATAGATCTTTTTTCCAAGATAATAGAAGATGGAACAATAGAACTCTTGGGATGGGAAGATGAAGAGGGCAAGAAGGCATATAGACATAGCTCATCACATATTCTAGCACAGGCGGTAAAAAGACTATACCCTGATGTTAAAGTTGCCATTGGTCCAGCTATACAAGATGGATTTTATTATGATTTTGATTTTGTTTGTCCTATCACAAGTGAAAATTTAGAAGCAATTGAATTAGAAATGAAAAAAATAGTCAAAGAACGTTTGCCCATTGTTAGAGAAGAACTAACAAGATCTCAAGCCTTATCTCTATTTGAGCCTTTTGGTGAGGTTTATAAGACAGAGCTAATAAAAGAATTGCCCGAAGGCGTTACAATAAGCTTGTATCGTCAAGGAGAGTTTTTTGATTTATGCGCTGGTCCTCATCTCCCCAACACTTCTTATCTTAAAGCATTTAAATTGACCTCAATAACTGGGGCATACTGGCGTGGTGATGAGAAAAAGAAAATGCTCACAAGAATCTATGGCACATCTTTTGAGAGCAAAGAGTCACTTGAAGCATATCTGGAGGCAGTTAAGGAAGCAAGATCTAGGGACCATAATAAAATTGGTAGAGAGCTTGGATATTTCATGACAGATGAAAATATCGGGCAAGGATTGCCACTTCTTATGCCTAAAGGAGCAAAACTATTCCAAACGCTTTCGCGCTTCGTAGAAGATGAGGAAGCAAGAAGGGGATATTTGCTAACTAAAACTCCTTTTATGGCGAAAAGTAATTTGTACAAAATTTCTGGACACTGGGATCATTATAGAGAGGGTATGTTTGTCATTGAAAATAAAGATGAAAACGAGGTGCTCGCCCTTCGTCCTATGACATGTCCTTTCCAATATACCATTTACAACAATGGATTGAAGTCATATAGAGATTTGCCCAAAAGATATGGCGAGACTTCCACGCTTTTTAGAAACGAGGCAAGTGGTGAGATGCATGGGCTAATTAGGGTTAGACAATTTACAATTTCCGAAGGACATTTAGTGTGCACGCCCGGGCAACTTGAAGATGAATTTAGGGGATGTTTGGACCTAGCAAGATTCATGCTTAAAGCCATAGGCTTAGACAAAGATGTTACCTATCGTTTTTCTAAATGGGATCCAGCTGATACTCAAAAATATATTAATGATCCTAAGAAGTGGGAAGAAGCCGAAGACGTTATGAAAAAAATACTTGACCATATTGGATTAGATTATAAAACTGCGATAGGTGAAGCGGCTTTTTATGGGCCAAAACTCGATATACAGACTAAAAATGTGTTTGGTAAAGAAGACACTATGATTACAATACAAGTAGACATGTTTTTAGCAGAACGGTTTGATATGAATTTCATTGATGAATTTGGTAATAAAACAAGACCATATATAATACACCGTACATCCATTGGCTGTTATGAAAGAACGATCGCCTTACTACTTGAAAAATATAATGGAGCTCTGCCTTTATGGATGGCCCCTGAACAAGTAAGGGTGTTAAATATTACAGATAGAACATTAGAAGACGCAAAAAGCATAAGTGATAAACTTCAACTTGAAGGGATAAGGGCAACGAGCGATACGGCGAATGAAAAAATTGGCTATAAAATTAGAATGGCTCAAATGGAAAAAATCCCATATATGCTTGTTATTGGCGACAAGGAAAAAGAAAGTGGTCTCTTGTCAGTTAGGTCAAGGGAACGAGGAGATCTAGGCTGCATGACTTACGAAGACTTTTTAAACAAAATCAAAAAAGAAATCAAAGATTTGGTTGTTGATTAGGAATATCTCAAAAAAACATTACCTCGTAAGGAACACAAGCTTTATATCCCAGCTCGTAGTCCAGTAGAATTAACTTCATATACAGAATTGCTTGACATCAAAATTAACCGATGGTAATATCTTTTACGAAGTAGAACATTTCTCACCAGATGCAACTGAGCAGTATGGTTTCTAGTATTATCCTTTGGACATTACTATTAAGAGTGTTTTTGCTTTAGAAACACTCTTTTTTTATGAAAATAAAAAGAAAAACAAGGAGGACACACTCATTTTTAAAGAACTACAAATAAACCAGGAGATTCGAGCAAAAGAAGTTAGATTGCTTGATAACGACAAGAAAATGTTAGGAGTAGTAACCTTGGAAGCAGCTCAGAAAATGGCTGATTCAAAAAGTCTTGATTTAGTTTTAATTTCTCCTACGGCAAGTCCCGTTGTGTGCCAAATAATGGATTATGCAAAATTCCGTTATGAGAGAATTAAGCAAGAAAAAGAAGAACGTAAAAAACAAACAACTATTGAGCTAAAAGAACTTTGGCTTTCGGCTGTAATAGATATTGGAGATTTAAAAACTAAGGCAAAAAAAGCCAGAGAGTTTATTGAAAATGGAGATAGAGTAAGGCTAACTATAAGGATGAAAGGTCGTCAACTAGCTCACCCTGAAAAAAGTTATGAGATAATGGACGAGTTTTTCAAAATGGTGTCTGATATAGCCTCAATAGAGAAAGCACCTCTTAGAGAAGCAAGAACAGTGGCAATGATTATTGCCCCAATAAAGAAGATAAAATAGGCAAAGGAGGAACTTAGATATGCCCAAAATGAAATCACATTCCGGAGCAAAAAAACGTTTTAGATTCACCGCAAATGGTAAACTTAAGCATGCTCAACAAAACAAAAGACACATTCTCACCAAGAAGGCTAGTAAGAGAAAGAGACAACTTCGTACCACTGGTTACGTCGATACTACTCAAGAAACAACAATAGCTACTATGATTGGCGGACAGAAATAGGAGGAAAATGAAATGAGAATAAAGAGAAAAGTAAACTCTGCGAAAAACCGTAGAAAAGTATTAAGCCGTGCTAAAGGTTATTTTGGCAATAAGAGTAAATTATATAGAATAGCTAATCAAGCTGTTATGAAATCGATGCAATATGCATACGTTGGCAGAAGACTTAGGAAAAGAGATTTTAGAAGTCTTTGGATTGCTCGTATCAATGCAGCAGCTAGATTAAACAATTTATCATATAGTAAATTGATTTATGGTCTAAAAGTAGCAGGAATTAATTTAAATAGAAAAGTACTTGCCGATATAGCGGTAAACGACGCTGTTGCGTTTTCTGGGCTTTGCGAACAAGCAAAATCAGCAATAAAATAATACGGAAAAGGCTTCCCAAAAGGAAGCCCTTTTTAATTAATTTGGAAAAAGAATATTTTTGATATAAAATCATAGTTAAGGTCTAATTATCTCTACATAAATAAAAATTATTATTATTAATTTGCGATTTATTGTAAAACGATAAAAAATTAATATAGTAAAATGGGAACAATATTATGGTTATTAATTTGCGATTTATTGTAAAACGATAAAAAATTAATATAGTAAAATGGGAACAATATTATGGTTATTAATTCACTCTCCAATGAAAAACTTAAAAAAGTTAACGAGTTAAAAGAAAAAAAATATAGAGAATTGTATAGGGCCTTTATTGTTGAAGGAACCAACTCTATCAAGGATTTGCCAGCAGAATATATCCTTGAATTTTTCGTTAATAATGAGTTAATGGAAAAACATAATGAATTGATAACCTCTAAAATTTCAAACAATAAAGAAATACAAGTTAATATTGTGTCAAATAATGTATTTGGGAAGATTTCAGATACTATTAATCCATCTGGAATAATTGCTATATGTAAGATTTTAGAGCCCAAAAGCATCTCTTGTGAAACCATAGGAATACTAGACAGAATTCGTGATCCTGGTAATTTAGGGACAATATTTCGAAGTGCAGCAGCGATGGGTATTAACGATTTAATATTGATTGACTGTGTCGATCCATATAATGATAAAGTAGTTCGCTCATCCCTTGGAGCTATCTTTCATTTAAATTTTATTATAGTTAGCAATACTAGTGAGATAAAAGGCTTGTTAAATTCGTATAAGATTGTTTCTCTATCTTTTGGTGGGACCAATTTATACCAATATGTTAACAAAGGAAAGATTGCGTTAGTCGTTGGTAATGAAGCAAATGGCATATCTAAGGAATTACTTGCAATTACGGATTGCATTTTAACTATTCCTATGCCTAGTAGCAACATGGAAAGCCTTAATGCCGCAGTGAGTTTTTCAATTGCCGCTTCGTTTTTAACTAATAACAAAGAGCAAGATTTTTTTAATCTTTTTTCATTAAAATCATAAAAACAATCAATATTTCTCAAGTTTTTTTATTTCTCATACTCAATATAGTAGATAATAAAAGTACGATTATGGTATATTAATAGCGTTGTATATACGCGCGTGTGAAAAGCGCTCGCATATAAACTAAACCGATATACTAAATAAAGCAAAACATGCTTTATGTAAGAGGTTAATATCCTAGGAGGTTTTTATGTCAGGACACAGTAAATGGAATAATATAAAACAGAAAAAAGGCAAAACAGATGCAGCAAGGGGACATCTCTTTACCAAAATTGGCAGAGAGCTTTCAGTTGCTGTAAAAGCAGGAGGACCAGATCCAAACTCAAATGCCAGATTAAGAGATGTTATTCTAAAAGCCAAGCAAAACAATATGCCTAACGATAATATTTCACGTTCAATTAAAAAAGCAAGCGGAGAGGGCGGTGGCGTGGATTATGAGGCGATAATATATGAAGGATATGCCCCAGGTGGGGTTGCCGTAATAGTTGAAACATTGACAGATAACAAAAACCGTACAGGTGGAGATGTTCGTCATATGTTTGATAAATTTGGTGGTGCTTTAGGGGCAAGTGGATGCGTTGGGTACATGTTTAAAAGGCAAGGGGTCATCATTTGCGAGCGCACAATACCCGAAGATGACATGATGCTTTTAGCAATAGAAGCGGGAGCTGAAGATATAATTACAGATGAAGATGTATTTGAAATATATTGTGCACCACAAGGTCTTTTTGAAGTTACTGAAAAGTTAAAAGCTCAAGGTGTAGTAATATTGTCTTCAGAAGTAGATATGATACCAGATATTGAAGTTACACCAGTAGGACACGAAGAAACCGTAAAAAAATTTATTGATGCTCTTGAAGAAAACGATGATGTCCAAAATGTTTACCACAATGCCATATTGCCAGAGGAAGAAGAGGAAGAATAACGCTAATTTTTTATAAGGGAAATGCCTTTTATGTAAAGTAGCTGAACAGGGAAAGCATCGGAGAAATTATGGAAGTAAAAGAAATTTGTGCACAATCAAAAATGGCCGCTAATACCTTTAGCGGATGTACACAAAAAGTAAAAAATGATATTTTAATTGCCTTGAAAGATATGCTTTTATCTAAAGAAGCCGAGATTTTAGAGGCAAATTTTATCGATGTTTCTAAAGCTATTGAGGATGGCAAGAACAAGGCATTTGTTGATAGATTGACTTTAAATAAAGAACGAATTCTAAGTATGGTTGAAGGACTTGAAGCAATTATCTCCCTTAAAGACCCTGTAGGAGAAATTGTAGAAGACTACTTATTAGAAAATGGATTAAATGTAAAAAAGGTAAGAGCTCCTCTTGGCGTGGTTGGAATTGTTTTTGAAGCAAGACCTAATGTCGCTATAGATGCAGCTGCACTTTGTATAAAAAGTGGCAATGGAGTTGTCCTAAGAGGCAGTAAAGATAGCATTAATAGTGTAGAATTTTTGGTTGGTTTAATAAAAAAATCCTTAGAAATTAATGGTATTTCAGAGAGCTTAGTGGGAAACATTGATAGTTCAAATAGAGATACAACCATTGAGATGCTAAAACAAGATAAGTTTATCGATGTTATTATCCCAAGAGGTGGAGAAGCACTAAAGAAAGTTGTTTCAGAAAATGCAACTATGCCATATATCGCCTCATCTGGCGGTAATTGCCATATTTATGTTGCAAAAAGTGCAGATATAGAAGTTGCAAGAAATATAATCATAAATGCAAAAACAAGTAGGCCTGCTGTATGCAACGCTGTGGAAACTATTTTGTTTGATAGTGCAGTTTCTAAGAAAGCAATAAATAGTATTTGTGAAAGCTTAGAAGCTCTTGGAGTAGAAATTCGAGTCAGCAGTAAAGCAAAAAAGCTTTTTACAAGAGGCTTGCAAATTGATAATTTAGAGATGTATAAAGAGTACGATGATTTGATTGTTAAAATCGAAATAGTATCTGGTATAGATGAAGCTATCAGTCACATTAACAAATATAGTACCCATCACAGTGAAGCTATAATATCTAGCGATAATAATGAAATAGAGAAATTTATGAAGGAAGTTGATAGCTGTGCCTTGTATGTAAATGCATCCACTAGGTTCACCGATGGATTTCAATTAGGGCTTGGCGCGGAAATGGGTATTAGTACTCAAAAACTTCATGTTAGAGGACCAATAGGATTAAAAGAATTAACCTCAATCAAGTATTGCGTTTACGGGAAAGGGCAGATTAGAAAATAATCTCTAGAATAAGAGAAAATTAATTATTTTATTAATATAGGGAAATAAAGAGGCATAAAATGAGAAAAATAGCTTTACTTACAAGTGGTGGAGATGCTCCTGGCATGAATGCAGCAATAAGGGGAGTGGTGAGATGTGGTAATTATCTCAATCTTGAGGTATATGGGATAGAACGTGGTTTTGATGGATTAATAAAAGGTAACCTCAGGAGAATGGATAGTAGATCGGTATCTGATATTATTCAAAAAGGTGGCACAATCCTTAAAACTGCTAGGTGCCCTGAATTTAACGAAGAAAAAGGAATAAGGACTGGCGCTGAAGTCCTAAGGGCATACGGAATAGAAGGGCTAGTAGTAATAGGTGGTGATGGCTCTTTTCGCGGGATGAGAGATTTAAATAAATTATGTGGTATACCGTGTGTCGGAATACCCGGAACAATAGACAACGATCTTGCATATACCGATTTTACTTTAGGCTTTGATACAGCGGTAAACAATGTTGTTGATGCAATAAACAAATTAAGAGATACCATGACCTCTCATGATAGAGCTTGTATAATAGAAGTTATGGGAAGAAAATGTGGCGATATTGCATTATACTCTGGTATTGCTGGAGGTGCGGAGAGCATCGTAGTTCCTGAACATGAAAATAATATAGAAGCTATATGTGACAAAATGCGCAAAAATGCAATCAAAGGTAAGGTTTCAGACATTATTGTTCTTGCAGAGGGAGTTTGTACTTGTGAAGAGTTAAAGCAAGAAATTGAATCTAGGATTAATATCATTGTTAGAACCGTTAAGTTAGGATATGTGCAAAGAGGAGGCTCACCTACTGTTACCGATAGAGTATATGCTGCAAGGTGTGCCGATTATGCGGTTAATTTATTAGCTGCTGACCTAAAAGACTGTAGAGTTGTGGGTACTTCAGGCGGAAAGATGATTGATATGGGAGTAGATGAAGCTTTAGCCGTTGAAAATGTGTTTGATGAGAATTTATATAAAATTGCCGCCAAGTTGGCATTTTAGATTGATATGGGAGTAGATGAAGCTTTAGTAGTTGAAAAAGCGTTTGATGAAAATTTATATAAAATTGCCGCCAAGTTGGCATTTTAGATTGATATGGGAGTAGATG
>CAYMPR010000005.1:40273-60882 GCA_964392385.1 uncultured Christensenellaceae bacterium
AAGCTTTAGTAGTTGAAAAAGCGTTTGATGAAAATTTATATAAAATAGCCGCCAATTAGGCATTTTAGGAGGGAATAAAATGAAAAATTTAAAAGGTGCGTGTATGTTTGGTCAGTCTGGTGGTCCTACATCAGTAATTAATGCAAGTGCAGCAGGAGTTTTTTTAGAGGCATTAAAACAACCTAATATTACAAAGGTTTATGGACTTGCCCACGGGATAAGGGGCTTACTTGACGAGAATTTTTATGATATGGGCAAAGAGGATGAGAAGGAGTTACTTTTATTAAAAACAACCCCATCTTCAGAACTTGGCTCAGTCAGATACAAATTAAAGGATTCTAAGGTTGATGAAACGGACTATAAGAAAATATTAGAGGTTTTCAAAAAATATAATGTTAGATATTTCTTTTACAATGGTGGAAACGACAGTATGGATACCTGTAATAAAATTTCTAAGTATTTAATGAAGGCTGGTTATGATTGTAATATAGTTGGCGTTCCAAAAACAATTGATAATGATTTATATGGAACGGACCACTGCCCTGGTTATGCTTCAGCGGCAAAATATGTGGCTACAACGCTTATGGAACTAAATCTAGATGCAAAAGTATACGACAAAGGACAAGTGGTTGTTATCGAAATTATGGGTCGTAATGCTGGATGGTTGACAGCAGCTGCTAGTCTTGCAAACTACAAGGGCCTTGGCGCAGATTTAATTTACCTTCCAGAAGTTCCTTTCTCAATTGAGAAATTCAAAACAGATGTTAAAAAAGTCATGGATAAAAACAACGGAAAGTGTATTGCGTGTGTTTCTGAAGGAATCAGAGATGAGAATAAAACTTTTATAGTTGAAAAAATTTCCCAAGAAAAAGCAAAAGATAATTTCGGGCACACTCAACTAGGTGGACTAAGCATTCATCTTGCTGATTTAATTAATCAAGCGTATGGCGTAAAAGTCCGTGGAATTGAATTTAGCTTAATGCAACGTTCTGCCGCTCACCTAGCTTCAGAAGTTGATGTGAAGGAAGCCTTCAATGCAGGGAGAAAAGCAGTTAAGGCTGCTTGTTCGGGCGTAACCGATAAAATGGTAGCTTTTGAAAGAGATATGTCCTCAGGTAAATATAAGTGTAAATATACACTTTTACCATTAGAACTTGTTGCTAATGCAGAAAAAACAGTCCCTCTCGATTGGATTAGAAAAGATGGGATAGGCTTGAATCAAGCATTCATTGATTATGCACTACCGTTGATACAAGGTGATTGCAAGGCTCCTTTAGAAGAAGGATTACCTAGATTTTCCAAGTTGAAAAAGGTCCAAGCTGGACGGAAATAAGCGGTATAATTAGTTTACTCAAAACCCGGTAACTATAGCCGCAAAATTAGTGGCTTGCCGGGTTTTATCTTTGTTAATAGAAATAAAAAAAGAGAAAAATCACTGTTACCTTTAGGTAGTACAAAGGGATATGCCAGTTAAAGTGCTTAGGAGAAATACTGCAAAGTGACAAAAAAACTTGTTCTAATAATAGTATCAATTACCATACTGGTCTCTTTAACTTTGGGACTTAGTTTAGGGTTGACACTAAAACTTAGGGCTCCTTCGCCTGAAGTGTCCTCTCTAAGCGATGAACCAGACTACCTAGTTACCATTTCTTGGAAAAAAATTGTAGGAGCAAAACAATATTTCGTTGAATATTTTTATGACACCCTATATCCTGACATTAAATATTCAACTTCAATAAGCGAAAACCAAATAACTATTAAAAGAGTAAGGGGTTTATTGAAATTTAGAGTCAGGGCGCTATCGAATAGAGAAATGCAAAATGGTGAGTATTGTGATTGGCTAACATATGAAATCCCTGGTTTGAAACTAGAAACGCTTAATCCCTTTGACTTTATTAATACTGAAAATGGATGGAAAATTAATTATAATTTCGAGCCAGTAACATATATCTACAAAGGTCAACTAAGAATTGTTGAGTACTATGAGTTTTCAGATAACCACAATTTAGAACCCGAAATACTTACTTACCTTGAGATTCAAGGTGAAGGTGAAAATCCTTTTTACTTCAATTTCCCTCCCGGGGAAACTATTTGTAGATTTAGACCTTTAACATATACGAAATATTTAGGAGAGCCGGTTTATAGTCCGCTAGAACTATATGAGTTATATGATGAGGTTAGATCTTATGTCGAGATAGTCCATTTAAATGCCGAATAAAAAGTAAATGTCACAAAATTAATATTTAATTCATTGAAATAGGGAAAAATTAAAAGCCTAATAATAAAACAGAATAGACTCACAAAATAACTAATCAAATTATTTAACAATTGACAAATAGTAAATAAGTCTAAAAGGGACAAGATGCCCTAAATATAAAGGAATATATGAGAAGAGATGATTTAAGAAATATTGCAATTATTGCCCACGTTGACCACGGTAAAACTACCTTGGTTGATGCAATGCTAAGACAAGGTGGCGCATTCCGAGAAAATCAAATAGTTCAAGAATGTGTCATGGATAATAATCCTCTTGAAAGAGAAAGAGGGATTACTATTCTCGCGAAAAATACTTCATGCGCGTATAAGGGTGTGAAAATTAATATTGTCGACACTCCTGGACACGCAGATTTCTCAGGAGAAGTTGAAAGAGTGTTGAAAATGATTGATGGTGTAATTTTACTTGTCGATGCATACGAAGGTCCGATGCCGCAAACTCGCTTTGTTTTGCAAAAAGCTTTAGAGATGAACCATAGAATCATTATATGTATAAACAAAATCGATAAAGTTGGTACTAGACTTGAGGAAGTATTAGAAGAGATATATACGTTACTAATGGACTTAAATGCAAATGATGAGCAAATCGATAGCCCTGTAATATATTGTTCAGGAAGAGAAGGTAAAGCCTCATATACTCCTTCCTTTAGGGGAGATGACCTAGCGCCGTTATTTGAAACTATTTTAAAGCATATTAAACCCCCAGAAGGAGATGAGAACGCTCCATTGCAACTTTTAGTTTCTTCTATAGATTATAATGATTATGTGGGAAGAATCGCGATAGGAAGAATGGATAGAGGGCAAATAAGCCAAAATCAAGATGTAATTGTTACAGATATTCATAAACCAGGTATGGCTGAGAAGGCAAAAATTACCAACATCTATAAGTTTTCTGGTTTGAGTAAAATAGCTGTTGAGAAAGCTCAAATAGGTGATATTGTAAGCTTTTCAGGGATAGAAGATATAACTATTGGCGAAACTGTTTGCGACCCAACTGCAGTAGAACCGTTAAACTTTGTAAAAATATCTGAGCCTACCTTGCAAATGACTTTTTCCGTTAACGATAGCCCATTTGCGGGTAAAGAAGGTAAATATGTAACATCAAGACATTTAAGAGCAAGGCTATATAAAGAGTTGTTAAAAGATGTCTCCTTACATGTAGAGGATAATTCATCTGCTGACTCGTTTAAAGTGTCAGGAAGAGGCGAAATTCACCTCTCAATACTTATAGAAACAATGAGAAGAGAGGGATATGAATTTTTAGTATCTACACCACTTGTCATAAACAAAACCATAAATGGAGTGCTTTGTGAGCCTATAGAGCATTTGTATGTGGATGTCCCCGAACAGTGCGTTGGTAACATAATGGAACATATGGGAAGAAGACAGGGCGAACTTTTAGATATGCAATCCATGGAAAAGAGAATTAGTCTTCAATTTTTAATTCCTGAAAGAAGCCTACTAGGATATAGAAGTGAGTTTTTGACAAACACACGCGGAGAAGGTGTGATGAACACGATTTTCCATGGTTACGCTCCTGTTAAGGGCGAGATGCCCAAAAGAAGATTTGGAGCATTAGTATCTTATGAGACTGGTGAAGCTAGTACTTATGGATTGTTTAATGCTCAAGGGCGTGGTACTCTATTTATAGAGCCAGGAGCCGAAGTTTATTCTGGCATGGTAGTTGGGATGTCACCTAAACAAGAAGATTTGGTGGTAAATGTTTGTAAAAGGAAACATGTTACAAACATGAGGGCGGCGGGTTCTGAAGAAGCACTTCGCCTAAACGTTCCTAAAATTTTGACCCTTGAAGAAAGTATTGGATTTCTAGAGAGTGATGAGATGCTAGAAGTTACACCTAAATCTTTAAGAATTCGTAAAAAGCTATTGTCTCACGACCAAAGACTTAAAAACACAATGAAAGAAAGAAGAGAAGAGGAAGAAAAAGAAGAAAAATAGACCGTACGAATAAGACATATATATAGTAATGGGTCTTCCCAAACAGACATATTTTAAAAAACAAATATAGGATGTGCAGTAAATATTAATAAAAGGTAGAATGTTTTTCGGAGGAAAAAATGCACCTTGCATCATTAAGAGATTTTATTAATAGTGGTAATAATATATATTACACAATTGCTTTTATATTAATAGCGATATTAATGATTATTGCAATTATATCTTTGTTGGTTAATAAAAATAAAAATAAAAAGAAAAAATCTGCAGAAGAGACAAACTCTGAGGATATTTTGGAAAAACTTCGGCAAAAAGGTGGGGCACAAATAGAAAATAGCGATGCTAATTCCTCCGCCGAATCATCGGTAGACTGGGAGGCTGATCAAGCAGTTTTTGTATTGCCCGATGAACTTATGGAAGATGACTTCAACTACGGAAGTGATGAAAAGAATGACTTGTTTAATAGAGTTGCAGGCTATAAACCAAGTGAAAATGATGAAGAAGCTATGGGTAATGGCAAACTAGAGCCCAGAGCCTACGAGCCTGAAAAAGATTCTGACATAACCTCTATTATTATGACCCCGATCAAGGCAAAAGGTAAAAGCACTAGGCCATCAAAAACTCCCCTGCCACCCGAGCGGAAACAAAGTTCATTTGAAAATGATTTTATATATGACCCCAAAAGTGCATCTTCAAACGGAATAGTACAAATATATGCAGATTCATCAGGGAAATATAGATTTAGGTTTAAGTCAAGTAATGGTCAAACGGTAGGACATTCTCAAGGCTATACCCAAAAGAATAGCTTAAAAGATGGCATAAATTCAGTAATTTTTAATGGCAGAAGTGCCGAGATTTCTGACACGACAAAAAAAGGTACCGTGCCAATAGTTGGAAGGGCAATTTTTGAGATTTATAATGATGAAGACAATAAATTTAGATTTAGACTATTAGCCTCAAACGGAAAAACTATTCTAGCGAGTCAAGGCTATACCCAAAAAAACAATTGCATTAATGCCATACAAGCAATTAGAGATATTATCTCATTACATACAATTAAAGATGATACACTAACAAAACAAAAAGAAATAGTTGTTGATGTGGAGCCATTCATTGAATCAATAAATAAAATTGAGAAAAATGACAAATAAGAAGTAAAGAACCTTCTTAAACCAATAATATTTATTCTTTCTTATCTTATCAAAAAAATTCGGTTTCTAATTTGTTTGTATTAGCATTAATTATCATCGATAACAGCTTTATTTTGTGATTAAGAATAGTTGGTATATCATAAGACATTAAGCATCTTGATTTTGTGATTTGGAGCAGTTAGCATTATCAACATCCTTTTAATAGTGCATTTTTGTATCCCGAGAAACAAGAGATAGATTTGTTGCTTTAGCCCATAATATGTATATTGTTTATCCTGATTGGCTAATTAGTTCATTACTCAACTTATATGCAGTATATCGAGATAAATATGCCTCAAAAAGCCTCGTTTTCCATTAAAAAATGCATGCGCTTCGCGTGTGCGTATTGACTTAATTAACCTAATAGAGTAAAATTGCTAATGTGTATATTGGAGGCAATTTGGATATTGTAATTTTAGATGGATATTGTTTAAATCATGGCGACCTTAGTTGGAGTGATTTTGAGAAATTAGGTAAAGTTGTATATTTTGACAGAACTCCTTACGACAAAATAGTAGAGAGAATGGGTACTTCTCCCATAATGATTACCAATAAGTGTAATGTGGACAAAGCACTCATTGATAATTTGCCGAATTTAAAATATATAGGTGTTTTAGCGACTGGATATAACAACGTTGATTTGGAGTACGCAGCTTTAAAAGGTATTACCGTAACTAATATTCCTACATATGGCACTGAAAGTGTAGTGCAAATGGTTTTTTCTATGCTTTTGGCTCTTTACACCGAGATTATTTATCATGTAGATAGTGTAAGGAAAAACGAATGGGTGACTTGTCCTGATTTTTGTTATTACAAGAATGGTCTGAAAGAGCTTTATGGCAAAACTATGGGGATTGTAGGTTACGGAAGAATTGGCTCAAGAGTTGGAGAAGTTGCACAGGCGTTTGGGATGAAAGTTGTTGCTTTTGATAATATAAAAAATAAGCCAGAAAGTGCTAATTTTAGATATGCACTTTCACTTGAGAACTTATTATCTTCTTCAGACATAGTTTCTTTGAATTGCCCGCTTACAAAAGATAATGTAAAAATGATCAATAAAACAACTTTAAATCAAATGAAGAAAAATGCTGTTTTGATAAACACAGCTAGGGGTCCGTTAATCGATGAGGAAGAACTTGCAAGCGCATTAAACGAAGGTAAAATTGCTGGCGCCGCTCTTGATGTTTTAACAAAGGAGCCACCAGAAAAAAATAATCCGCTATTTAGAGCAAAAAACATTTTGATTACACCTCATATATCTTGGGCTACACACGAAGCAAGAGAAAGGCTTATGGGTATTGCAGCAGACAACTTAAAACAATACTTATTGGGGAAATCAGTTAATAAAGTAAACTAAAATAATGTTGGGGGGAATCCCGTATAAAGGAAGTAAAAATGGAAAGAATTGCAATTATAGACTTAGGCTCGAATTCAGCAAGAATAGTTATCGCACAAGTTAATGAAGGTGGATATTTTTCAGTCATAGATGAACTTAAAGAACCCGTAAGGCTCGCAAAAGGAATGGAGATTGATGGGTTTTTAAAGCCAATAAGAATGTCGCAAACTATTAAAACATTGTTAACTTTTAAAACTCTCTATGAAAGCCATAATGTAGATAAGGTTTTTGCATATGGAACTGCAGCGGTAAGAACAGCAAAAAATCGCAACGCTTTTATTGAAGAAGTTGAAACAACTTGTGGCATTAAAATACAAGTACTCTCACAAGAAGAAGAGGCGACATTTGTATATGAAGGTGTCATTAACTCGATGGAGATACCAAAGGGTTTAATAATTGATATTGGGGGTGGAAGCACAAAAATGATCTACTACAACCGTAGAGTTATGATTGCTCAAGATACGCTTCCATTTGGAGCTGTTACAATTACAGAAAAGTTTGCCCATATTGAGCAACCTGAGGCAAGAGCCCAGGCGATAGAAAATTATGTGGGGAATAGCCTTATGGAAATCCCATGGCTAAAAGATCTTGATGTAGAAACCCAATTAGTTGGTGTGGGAGGGTCTATTAGGAATCTTGGAAGAATTAGCAGAAAACTTAAAAACTATCCTTTAAACATGGCACATAATTATAATGTATCATTTGTTGAATTTGATACTATTTATGATACGATTAAACCTTTATCGCTTGAAAAAATGGCGAGGATTAAAGGGCTATCAAGTGCAAGAGCTGACATTTTCCCAGCAGCATTATCAATTATCCAAGCATTAAAGAAACAAACTCACTTTGAAGAAATTATTATTGGTGGTGCAGGACTTAGGGAAGGTGCGATGTTTAGATATTCTTGCCCTGGTATTGTCGAAAAGCCTATTGCTGATATTACTGGGCATAGTATTTATACTTTATTAAACAAATTCGATATGAACTTAACGCATGCAGAACATGTATATGATTTATCGATGCAACTATTTAAACAATTAAAAGTGTTACATAAACTCCCTCGCCCATATATCAAGATTTTGCGTGTTGCTAGTATGTTGCATGATATAGGAACTAAATTCAAATTTTACGATCATCATAAACATTCCATGTATTTAGTTATGAATAGTAACCTTTATGGGATACCACAGAAAGACTTGGTAATGGCAAGCCTAGTCATTGGCTGCCACGAAAAAGAGAGCCTAGAAGAAATAGGCATGGAAAAATTCATAGCAATGCTAGATGAACAAGAGATAGAAGCAGTAAAGAAATTGGGTGTTATTGTCAGAATCGCCGAATGTTTTGATAGAAGTCGTGGTGGACTAATTTCAGAAATAACCTGCGATGTATTAGGAGATAGTGTTATTTTGAAAACAAAAGCAAAAGGTGACATTACTCTTGAAATTAAAAATGCCATGAATGCATATCCAGACTTCAAAAGAGCATTTAAAAAGACGCTAGAAATTCTCTAAATATGAAGATTCTATTATCCTCCGCTTCCCCTAGAAGAAAAGAAATTTTAGCTAGTTTAATAGACAAATTTGAAGTAGAGTCATATGAGTCAAATGAAAATTATACCGGCAATTCTCCCGAAGAGACTGTTATTGAGATTGCTAGACGAAAGCTTAATGCAGTGCATTGTCCAAAAAGATTTGACTGGATTATTGTTTGCGACACCTTAGTATTTTTAGATGGAAAATATTATGGGAAACCAGATTCTAGGCTAATGGCTGAAAATATGCTTAAAGAATTGTCTGGAAAAACGCATAAGGTAATTTCTGGATTAATTGTTTCTAGCGAAAATAAAAAAATCGAAGTTGCAATAAGTACCGATGTTACTTTTAAGACACTATCAAGTAAAGATATAAAATATTATCTCGATAATTTCGTTTACATAGACAAGGCAGGCGCATATGCCATTCAAGATAATTTTTTAGTCGAAAAAATAAATGGGAGTTATTACAATGTAGTGGGTCTTCCTAAAGAAGAACTAGAAAAAATACTCAAAGAAATAGGAGTTATCCAATAAGGTGAGAAACAATAATCGCTTTGTAATAGAACTTGGTTCTGCAAATGTATCTATTTATGGAGATTCTTTGATATTAAGGGCCCCAAATCTTGGCGTTGTAAGAAAAGGTCATGGACTTGAGCTAATCGCAGCAGGGTTCGATGCCTTACCGCTTATAAAAAACCTTCCAGAGCATAGTTTTATTGTAAGACCCGTTGAAGAGGGTGCTGTAGTCAATCCCGAGGCAATGAAGCTAATTTTAAAACATTTCTTCTCTAAAAATTTACCTAAAAGTATTTTGGATAAATCTGAAGTTTATGTCTCTATTCCTAGCGGATTATCGATAGCTGAAAGAGAAACAATAGAAAGCTCAATAGTAAAAGCAGGGAAAAAGGATGTGACTCTTATTGAAAGCATATTATCTCTGTTGCCATATACAAACGGAAAAGCTAGTGTTGTAGCTATCCTTGGCGCAGGAGTTGCTGACTTAGGAGTTATAGATAGGTCTGGGATAATTAATGCTGTTACAATAAATTTAGGCGGAGACAATATTAACGAGAAGATTAAGGATACAATCCTTGAAAAGTTTAATCTAAAGATAGGATGGTCTAATGCAGAAAGAATAAAAAGAACCATTGGCACGTTGTACGAAAACGACACATCCGTAATGGAAATTGTGGGTCAAGACATTTTAGACCAACAGCTCAGAAAAATTGTTGTTAATGCTGAACAAATAAGACATTGTATTACTTTTGCTTACAAGCGATACGTTGAGATAATAGAGAGCATTCTTACCACAATTCCTATTAAAGCAATGGGTGAGGTTTCTGAAAATGGCTTGTATATAGCTGGCGGTGGAGCAGACATGATAGGCGTTACTGACTTTTTCGCTAAATATCTAAAGTTACCAGTAAACTATATTGAAAAACCTGAAATAGCAGTGGTTAGTGGTATTGCATCAATCGTAAATGATAAGACTCTTAAATATCAATCAATTCTAGCAAATAAGAGATAGTGCCCAATAGAATAAATTAATTGAATGGAAAAATAGTTGTAAGATCAAAGACAAAAAGATAAAGCAGAATAATAGTTTATAGGGATAAATTAATTGTGGGACATGAATCGCTAAAATGAACATATGCTTAATGGTTAAAATTTAGACCACTCGACTTAAAAAACTTGGAGCAAGAGAAAAATATGAGAAAAGAGGAAATAAGAAAACAACTTTGGACTATTCCAAACATAATCACTTATTTTAGAATAATATGCGTTCCTTTTTTTATTTGGTTTACAGTAGATAAAACAACATATATTAATTGGGGGAATTATTCCTATCCTATAATTGGCTTTATTATTATAGTTGTTGCTGCAACATCCGATTTGTTTGATGGGATGATTGCAAGAAAGTTTAATCAATCAACAGCTTTTGGTGCGGCCTTAGATCCTATAGCTGATAAGCTTATGCATGTGTCTGCACTACTCTGTTTAACAATAATAGGTTCTGTTCACTGGGCATTTATCGTTTTGTTGATGCTGAAAGAATTATCAATGATAATAGGTGGATTAGTTTTAGTGAAATACAGCCAACCCATAAAAGCTAACTATGTAGGGAAAGTGGCTTCTGCATTACTATCTTTAGGCGTTTTTATGTCGTTTTTCCATGAATTCTTTAAATACAAGGCTTTTTATGCTGATTGGATTGTAATAGGAATTGCGATTATAATCACATATGTTGCTTTTGCAGGGTACTTAAAGCAGGCAATTCCAGTTTTTAAAATCACGTTAAAAGCCCTAAAAGAAGGTAAAGACCCCAACGATGTTTTTGAAAAAATTAAACAAGATGAAGAGCAGAGAAACTGCGAGTTAGAAGGAAAAAAGTTCGAATCAAAAACTGAAGAACCATCATATCCTGATTCGGCTGAAAATAAAGAAGAGAAATAAGTTATTCTATATGTAAATCAATACGGACCTAGTCATAAAGGATCTAAACAAATAAAAAACTTTTAGATTCTTTATTATTATCAAGATAAAAATAGAGCAATTCTCATATAGACGGAGGAAGATAATGTCACTGCCAAGTAAGTTTGATCCAAAGATATTTGAAGAGCAAATATACAAAGAATGGGAGGAAAAAGGATATTTTAAGCCTGTAATTTCTCCTGATAAAAAGCCATACTGTATTGTTATCCCACCTCCAAATATTACAGGGCAGCTTCATATGGGGCACGCTCTTAATAATACCATCCAAGATATAATAATTAGGCATAAAAGAATGCAGGGTTACTCAACTCTTTGGCTACCAGGAACTGACCATGCAAGCATCGCAACAGAAGTAAAAATTGTTGAGCAGTTAAAAACTGAAGGGTTAACTAAAGAAGGAATAGGGCGAGAAGAGTTTCTTAAAAAAGCATATATTTGGAAAGATAAATATGGTGGTAAAATTGTATCTCAGTTAAGAAGGCTAGGAAGCTCTTGTGACTGGTCAAGAGAAGCATTTACTATGGATGAGAAATGCTCGAAAGCTGTAAAAGAAGTCTTTGTGAATCTCTATAAAAAGGGTTTGGTTTATCGGGGAAGCCGATCTATTAACTGGTGCCCTAGTTGTCATACGGCTCTTTCTGACGCGGAAGTTGAATATGCGGAAAAGAAGAGTAGTTTATGGCATATAAAATATCCTTACTCAGATGGTTCAGGATTTATAGTTGTTGCAACAACCCGGCCAGAAACAATGCTAGGAGATGTTGCGGTTGCTGTTAACGCAAAAGATGAAAGGTACCTAGGAAAAGTGGGCAAAACCCTGAAACTTCCCCTAACCGATAGGGTAATTCCAATTATCGAAGATGACTATGTGGAAATAGGATTTGGAACAGGTGCAGTAAAAATAACTCCTGCTCATGATCCTAATGATTTTGAGATAGGACTAAGGCACAAACTTCCCTCTATTTGCGTGATTGATGAAAGTGGAGTTATTAACAACAATGGATATGCATATTCTGGGTTAAAAAGAGAGCAAGCACGGCAAAAGATAGTTAATGATTTAAAAGAGCAAGGCTTTATTGAAAAGATAGAAAAGTACACCCATAACGTTGGAGAGTGTTATAGATGTCGCGCAGAGATAGAACCAATGGTTAGTAAACAATGGTTCGTTAAAATGGAAGAGCTATCAAAACCTGCAATAGCAGCTGTAAAAAATAAGGAAACTATTTTTATACCCAACAGATTTAGTAAGATTTATTATAATTGGATGGAAAACATCAAAGATTGGTGCATTTCTCGTCAATTATGGTGGGGTCACAGAATTCCTGCATGGTATTGTCAAGACTGTAAAGAAGTAATAGTTACAAAAGATGTGCCTTCAAAATGTCCGAAATGTAAGGGAACAAATTTAAAGCAAGATGAAGATGTTTTGGATACTTGGTTTAGCAGCGCTTTATGGCCATTCTCGACACTAGGTTTTCCGGATAAGACCGAAGATTTAAAATACTTTTATCCCACTAATTTGCTTGTGACAGCCTATGATATTATTTTCTTTTGGGTTGCAAGGATGATCTTTAGTGGTATAGAACATATGAATATGTCACCATTTCCTGAAGTACTTATTCACGGACTTGTAAGAGATTGCTTAGGCAGGAAAATGAGCAAATCACTTGGCAATGGAATTGATCCCATAGAAATGATTGATAAGTATGGTGCTGATGCATTGAGATTTAGTCTTTGCATGGGTGTTGCGCCTGGCTCTGATGTAAGATTTAGCGAAGAGAAAATTGAACCTTCTAGAAACTTTATAAATAAGATTTGGAATGCGGCAAAATTTGTGTTAAGTAATTCTGAAAATACAGTTATTGCTGACATGGATCTTAAGAAACTTACTTCAGTAGATAAATGGATTCTTCACAAATTAAATGCGTTAACAAAAGAGGTTAATAGAAACTTGAAAAAGTATGAACTTGGGTTAGTTGCTTCAAAGCTATATGATTTTACTTGGAATGATTTTTGCGATTGGTACATTGAAGCCTCAAAATCCTCTCTTTATGGAGAAGATATTAATGCAAAAAACTCAACAATTAGCGTTTTGATGTATGTGTTAAAAACAGTATTAAAACTTTTACATCCATTAATCCCCTTTGTAACGGAAAGAATATGGCTAGAAACAGGCGAAACAAATACCATTATGCTTTCCCCATTCCCAGAATATTCGAAAAAACATATATTCGCATCCTCTTTTTCGTCATTTGAGTTCTTAAAAGAGTTAGTACGCTCTGTTAGAAATTTAAGGTCTCAGATGGGAATTGAGATAAACAAAAAACTTTCTTTGATAATTATTTCCACAAGTAAGGATACTATTTTAAATAACATAGAGTATGTTAAGCGACTCGGGAATATCTCTTCGGTTAGTTTTATTGAAGATAAGTTAGAAATAAAAGAACAAACTGCTAGCATAGTTATCCCAGGAGCCGAAATATTTATACCTCTAGGGGAACTAGTTGACAAAGATAAAGAAAAATCAAGATTAAATAAAGAAATAGAAGCTACTGAAAAGGAAATCAATAGAGGCGCTAATATGTTAGCTAATCAAGGATTTTTGAAAAAAGCGCCGCAAGAAATGATTAAGCTAGAGCAAGAAAAACTTGCAATTAATACGGAAAAGATTACCAAATTAAAAAAACTGCTTATTGAGTTAGGATAATAATTAAATTCAGGAGGAATTAAATGAAAGAAAGTAGGATGATGATAAAATACAAAGTTGGTAAAGTAATATACGAAGATGATAATTATCAAAACCAGCACTATAAGATAGAAGAAACAAGCTCCGAAAGTGGCGTAAAATTATTAATTAGCCCAAAGGAAAAGATAGAGCTAATCAGTTTTAGCTTAACGTATAATCATAAATTTGAAAGTAGAGACAAGTTTTTTATTAACGGTTATCAATCTTGGACTACCAGTTATGAGGCCTGTCCAGACGATTTTCAAAAAGGATTGCCACTTCTTGTAAGAATGAGCCCTACAGCTAAGCGCTTAGCCTCAACTTCGGGAGATTATAGCTTCACTAAATACTCTAGAAAGCCTGGGGTTTTTCATAGCTTTACTTACACTTATATAATAAATGAAGGAAAAGTATCACTATATGCCTCATTAAACGAAAGAACAGGATTTACGGTTTTTTATGCTGATATGAATAACAATTGTTTTAGTATAGAAAAAGATGTAGAAGGAGTAATAATACAAAGTCCTTATGAATTAATGGATGTAGTAAAAATTGTTGGAAATTATGATGAAGTCTTTGATAAATATTTTGCTATGCTAAATATTAAAAAGCCAAGAATTAATCACCTCTCTGGTTATACTAGTTGGTATAATTACTTCCAAAAAATTAGTGAAAGTATTATTCTTCGTGATTTAGAAGGGCTTGAACTTGTAAAGGATAATGCAAATATTTTCCAAATTGACGATGGATATGCACCATTTGTTGGTGATTGGCTAGATAAAACTCCTGACAAATTCCCCGATGGTATGAAGAAAATTGCTGATAAAATCCACGAGAAAGGTTTTATGGCAGGTATTTGGCTAGCTCCATTTAATGTGCAGAAAAAGTCGAAAATTGCTTCTGAAAAACCCCAGTGGCTAATTAAATATCCTAATGGGAAAACACTACTTGGCTGTATCGCTTGGGGTGGGGCTTATGTGTTAGACATTTATAATGAAGAGGTAAGAGCGCATATCAAAAACTTTTTTGATGTAATTTCTAATAATTGGGGATTTGATATGTTTAAGCTAGATTTTCTATATAGCCAGTGTATGTACCCAAGAAATGGGAAAAGTCGTGGAGAGATAATGTCTGATGCAGTTGATTTTTTAAGAGAATGTCTTGGAGAGAAATTAATTCTTGGTTGTGGTGTACCGCTTGGTCCAGCATTTGGAAAGGTTGATGCATGTAGAATTGGTTGCGATATGGACTTACAATATCTCCCTAAATATTACAACAAGCTAGAATTTAATAAGGAAATACCGAGTGTGCAAAATTCCATGACCAACACTATATTTAGAAGGCACTTAAACGGAAGAGCTTTCTTAAATGATCCTGACGTCTTTTTCCTAAGAGAAGAGAATTTAAAGTTCAACCTAGAACAAAAAAAGCTTGTAGCTAAGGTCAACAACTTATTCGCAAATGTACTATTCGTAAGCGACAATATAGGAAATTATAATGAACAAGCAATTGAAATAGTAAAAGAATCTTTTAAAAAATCTAATGCTATGATCATATCGGTTGATTCTTCTGAAGATGGTTACTTTACCGTGAAGTATCTCGATGAGGGCGCACAAAAGAAGCTGTGCTTTGATATGAACTCTGGAGAATATACGATTTCATAATGAATGAATTTGCCATATATTTGTATCCATAGATACGCAATTAATCTTATTTTTACACCCGTCATTTTGGCGGGTGTTTCTTTTTATTCATACTTGATTGATAGTTGGCTATGCTAATTAACCTTGAATAAATATTACTTTAATTGTCTTTCTTAAAATCTAATTTTTAAATTTTTAATAATTCTTTTATCTTATGATAATACACTATATGTTGACACTCTATACCCCTTTTGCTACACTATATAGTAGTTTTTTATTTTTGCTCTAGTTTTGGAGGTTCTATGTCTGAGAAAAATAATTCCAATTCAGTTTCAAGTGGTCCTTCTTATGGGGTTACTGACCTTGTTATTTTGGAGGGGTTAGAAGCTGTTAGACTTCGTCCTGGTATGTACATTGGGACTACGGGTTCTAAGGGACTGCATCATATTCTTTGGGAAATTGTTGATAATTCTATGGATGAAGCTGCAAATGGCTACGCTGATACGATAGAAGTTATTTTGTATGAAGATGGCTCAGTATCTATTGAAGATAATGGCAGAGGAATTCCTATTGAGATCCACCCGAAGTACAAAATTAGTGGAATTGAACTTGTTTATACAAAGTTACATGCAGGAGGAAAATTTGATAATAAAGAATATAAATTTAGTGGCGGTTTACATGGAGTAGGCGCTTCAGTAACTAATGCTTTATCAAAATGGTGTAAGGTTCAAGTTTTTAGAGACAAAAAGGAATATTTTCAAGAGTTTTATAGCTATAAAGATGGTAAGTCTTATAAGAGTGGTGTACCCAAAGGCCAAATTATTTGTGTAGGACCAAGTAAAAAAAGAGGAACAAAAGTAACTTTTTTACCAGATAGTGAAGTGTTTGACGGTGTATCTTTTGATAGGCAAACCATTAAAAGAAGAATAAGAGAACTCGCCTATCTTAATAAAGGCGTAAGACTAATCTTTGAAGATAGACGCGAAAAAGATGAACAGGGAGAGTTTTACAAAAGCGATTATTGTTTCCGTGGAGGAATCGCTGATTTTGTAAAAAATCTCAATGAAACTAAAAATAGATTGTTTGAAAAGGTAATTTATATTGCAGGAGAAAGTGAAAATTTTGAACTAGAACTTGCGATTCAATACAACGATACCCCAGTTGAAACATTGGTTTCATATGTTAATAACATTCCAACTACAGAAGGTGGAACCCATGA
Source organism: uncultured Christensenellaceae bacterium (assembly GCA_964392385.1). Taxonomy (GTDB): domain Bacteria; phylum Bacillota; class Clostridia; order Christensenellales; family DTU072; genus MWEH01. Next base: position 56,704 of record CAYMPR010000005.1, read on the forward strand.
AACTGGTTTTAAACAAGCATTCACCAAGACAATGAATGATTATGTCAAGAAAAACAGTTTATTAAAAGTTAAGGACCCAATTTTAATTGGAGATGACTTTAGAGAAGGAATGACTGCAGTATTAAGTCTAAAAATGCAAAATGTGCAGTTCGAGGGTCAAACAAAAACAAAGCTTGGAAATCCAGAGGTAAAGGGTATTGTTGAAAGCATCATTAATGAAAAGCTAGCGCAATTTTTTGAAGATCCCAAGAACAAGGATTTACCAGCACTAATTGCTAAAGTAGGCATTAACGCAGGTAAAGTAAGGGATGCAGAGAAGAAGACAAAAGATGCAATGCGTGCAAAAAACTCTATGAGTGGACAAGCACTTGTTGGAAAATTTAGTGCTTGTTCTGGTAAAAATCCGGCAATTAATGAATTGTTTATCGTTGAGGGTGAGAGCGCTGGAGGTTCAGCTAGGAAGGGAAGAGATAGGACATTTCAAGCAGTTCTTCCGTTAAGAGGAAAGCCATTAAATACTGAAACAGCAAAAAAACATGAGCTTTTAAGTAATGAAGAGATAAAAACCATGATTTATGCTCTTGGAGCAGATTTTGATAAAGATTTTAATATAGAAAACCTAAAATACGATAAAATAATAATTTTGGCAGATGCCGATCATGATGGTGAACATATTAGAAGCCTGTTGTTGACCTTCTTTTATAGACATATGAGACAACTAATTTCCGAAGGTCATGTATATTTTGGAATGCCTCCTTTATACAAGGTCGAAAAAAGAGGTACTATTCAATATGCATATGATGACCTTGAACTCGAGAAATTGCTTGAAGATAACAAAGGGAAAGAAAAATATAAGCTACAAAGATATAAAGGTCTTGGGGAAATGTCTGATGCCCAACTTTGGGATACGACATTAAACCCAAAAACTCGCACATTAATGAGAATTACGGTTGATGATGTTGCCGAAGCAGATAAGATGCTCTCAACTTGGATGGGTGACAATGCAATCGCTAGGAAAGAATACATAAATGAAAATGCAAATTTCAATAAAATTGATAAATTTGCTGAAAAAATCGGAGGCTAGATATGGCAAAAGACAAACAATTATCGTTTGAACTTTTTAGTAATGTGATAGAAACTCCAATTGAGCAAGCAATACCCCGTTCAATGATGGTTTATTCAGAACATGTTATTTTAGACAGAGCTTTACCAAGAATTGAAGATGGATTAAAACCAGTTCAAAGAAGAATCCTTTTTACAATGTATAACCTAGGGATGAAACCCAATGGTGATTACAAAAAGTCTGCAAGAATTGTTGGAGATTGTTTGGGTAAATATCATCCTCATGGAGACCAGTCTGTATATGATGCAATGGTAAGAATGGGACAAGACTTTAGCATGAGAAATGTTCTAGTTGATGGTCAAGGTAACTTTGGCTCAATTGATGGAGACGTTGCAGCAGCTATGAGATACACCGAGGTTAGGCTTGCTCCTTTAAGTATGGAATTATTAAGGGATCTTGATAAAAAATCAGTAGTTGATTGGAACCGTAACTTTGATGATACTTTAGAAGAACCTGATGTGTTACCAGGGAGATTTCCCAATATTTTAGTCAATGGAGCATCTGGAATTGCAATTGGTCTTGCGACAAATATCCCCTCACATAACATAACTGAAGTAATAGATGGGTGTATTGCACTTCTTGAAAGGCCACAAATTAAACTAGAAGAGATGTTAGAAATTATAAAAGGGCCAGATTTTCCTACTGGAGGATTTTTAGTTGCCGGCAAAGATATGTTCGATATGTATGAAACTGGAAGAGGTAAAGTACTCTTAAGAGGAAAACTTGAAATTGAAAATACAGATGGTGGAAAACAAAACATTATTGTTACTGAAATCCCATTCCCAGCAAATAAAAGAGGTATAATAGCAAGGGTATATAAGCTTAAAGAAGATAAAAAGCCCTTATTTGACAATATAATAGACGTAGATGATGAGTCAGATAGAAATGGTATGCGTATTGTGGTAAGGCTTAAAAAAGGTGCAGATGCAATTAAAATATTAGACCTACTATATAAAGAAACGGATTTAGAGTGTAATTTTAATACTAATATGGTCGTTATCGCAAATGGTAAGCCAAGACAACTAGGACTTATTTCAATTTTGAAATATTATCTTGAATATCAAAGAAAAGTAGTTTATCGCAGGAGTCTGTATGACATTAATGTTGCAAAAGCAAGAGAACATATATTAGATGGATATAGCATCATTATGCCCGCAATTGACGAGGTAATAGCAATAATTCGTAATTCATCAAATAAAAATGATGCCAAGAAAAACCTTCGCGATAGATTTGAATTGACAAACACCCAAGCCGATGCCATACTTGCCATTCAACTAGGCAATATCAATAAGATGGATGTTGCAAAGTTTAATGAAGAACTTTTAGAACTTAAAAAAGAAATCGCAAGATTGTCAAAAATTATATCTTCTGTAAAAGAGCAAGATAGAGTAGTCAAAGAAGAGCTAGTTGAGATTAGAGATAATTACAAGACCAAAAGACTCACTACTGTCATAAATGACTTAGCTGATATAGATATTAACAGTTATGACCCCACGAAAAGAACTAGCAAAAAGTGTTTTGCTGTTGTAGATTTAGAAGGGGGAGTAAAGATAGTATCGAGCCGCAACTATCTAAGCTCAAATAGAGAGATAGAATATAATTCTGCAAAAGCAATCGCAAAAGATCTTGTGCAGATTGAGCCTAACTTTGAATCATTAATTTTTGGGGACAAAGGATATTGTTATAAGTTAGATGGGCAGAAAGTTAAAGAAAAATTGTGGGATGAAAGAGGAGATAGTTTAAAGGACATTTTTGGAGAAATACCAATTCCTGATGAAAAAGCCATAAACATATTGACTTTCAACCCTGAAGATCAGGAATTTCTGGAAAAAGAAGTATATTCATTTACTAAACTAGGCTATGTAAAAAGAACTTCCCTTAAAAATTACATAGTAAATAGAGACTCCTTCCAATATATGAAAATTGCCGATGATGATGAAATAATTGGCGTGGAAGTTAGAAAAGAAAACTCAACAATTTTATACGTATCTTCGGATGGCCAATGTGTTAACTCTGAAACATCAGACATACCCGTTCAAGGAAGAATAGCTGGGGGAGTTATTGTAATGAACCTAAACGAAGGTCAAAAAGCTGTTTACGCTTCGCAGGCAACTGTTGAAAAAGTAGAAGATAAAGATGGGCTTGAGACATATATGCCTCTTGGCGAGATTATTGTATTAACTGAAAAAGGGGTTGGTAAGAGAGTTATAGCTAGCGAATTTCCTCCAATGAGAAGAAACAGAAAGGGCATCAGAATAATCGATGTATATAACGATCAAGCAAAAGTTGTCTTCGCCTCTAAGGTTCTTGATCCTATTGATGTAGTGTTCGTGGATGATGAAAACAAAATCAAAAAGGTTAATTCAGAAGATATAAGAATAGAAGGGAAAGATACTAAAGGTAAACAATTAATTTCAGGAATGAAAATATCAAAAATTTGTGTTCATAAAGATGATGCACAAGAGTAAGGAATTAATCCAAGGGGAATAAATATGAAGCCACTAGTAGCTATAGTTGGAAGACCAAATGTTGGTAAATCCACTTTTTTCAATAAAGTTTCTAAAACTAGAGCTTCTTTAGTTAACAATATGCCTGGAGTAACTAGGGATAGAGTATATGCAGATGCTGACTGGATAGGATACAAATTTACGCTCATCGATACAGGTGGATTAGAACTTAAGAGTGAAGACATAATGTGGCGTGAGATTCGTAAGCAAGCAGAAATAGCAGTTGATATGTGCGATGTTATTTTATTCATGGTAGATGGAAAAAGTGGTCTAACTGGTGGAGATTATGATGTTGCAGATTTCCTTAGAAAATCAAAAAAGCCTGTTATTTTGGTAGTCAATAAACTAGATAGTGGAGAAGAGACTGCCGCGTATGATTTTTACGATTTAAATATTGGAACTCCTTACGCAATATCTGCAGAGCATGGCTTAGGTATAGGCGACTTATTGGATGAAGTTGTCTCATATTTTGCGGAAATTGAAAGAAACGCTGAAGAAGAAGCAGATGTTACAAAAATTGCTATCGTTGGAAAGCCTAATGCTGGCAAG
>CAYMPR010000006.1:0-9711 GCA_964392385.1 uncultured Christensenellaceae bacterium
GGAATTTTATTTTCTTGACAACGTTCTATTGCAAGATCTGCTCCAACAGCAACAGTTCCAGTTGCCCCAGTAACTAAAACGGCAGCATCTGCTACAGACAGTGCCGATACCATTTCTCCCTCGAAGTCGAAAAAACCAGGGACATCTAAAAAATTAAATTTAAATCCTTTGTATTCGGTAAAGGCTAGGGATAAACCAATCGACATTTTCCTGGAAATTTCCTCTGGGTCAAAGTCTGATAATGAAGTCCCATCATCTACTTTACCTAGTCTTGTAGTAACTTTAGTTTTAAACAAAATAGCTTCAAGAAGTGATGTTTTACCCTCTCCACTGTGTCCAATAAGAGCAATATTTCTAATTTTATCTTTGTTATAACTTGGCATAAAAATTCTCCTTTATACGTGTACACAATATTACTATGATACTATATACAAAGTGAATTTTCAAGAATAAATTTTTTTCTCGTACACAAAGAATAAAAATATTGATATGAGGTATTTCCCAAAGATGGTGCATCTTCGTTTTATAAGTGGAATTGAGTGTGGAATACAATTATGTGGTAAAATCCAAAAGCATGTTACTTCGTAATAATTGCTGGTGAAATTAGTATGGGAAAAATAAAAAACTACCCTGAATTGGGTAGTAATAAAATAAAACGGAATTAGCGACTTAGTAGTCGCTAATTATGGTCTGGGTGATAAGATTTGAACTTACGACCTCTTGAACCCCATTCAAGCGCGCTACCAAGCTGCGCCACACCCAGAAATATTGGGGGTGATAATTATTAATTTATATAATTACTTAGTTGGGACTTGCTTGAGTTCGTCTAAAAGTCTAGTTGCATTTCCAATCTTTCTACTTACTGTCTTACCATGCAAAGTGCTTGATTTCATTAATTCAGAAACAAGTGTAGGAAGCTTTGCTTCAGCACCAGGGATGTCTTTCGCTTCAATAAGCAACATATATTCTTTCATAGTATTTTTAAGCGTTGTTTTATTTGCTTTATTGATCGCAGTTGATTTTGCATTGGTTAAAATGCGCTTTTTTTGTGACTTAATATTTGCCATTTTTATCTCCTTAGATTGGTTTTAAGATACTTGCTTATTCTATCACAATCCATTATCCTTTGCAAACAAAATAAGGGTTATTTAGGTGCTCTTTTACGCGTAAAAAGTACTTTTATTTGTTATGTTTATCCGATTATTAGGGTCAATTAATATATTGATTGAGCTCTTGCTATCGCTTAATTGTTAAATTTTTTAGAGAATATAGCTTATAACTATATCGCAAATAGGTTCCATTAAATATTAATTTAGTATCCCATTATTGATTTTTATATAATATTTCTCGAAGGCGTAAAAAATGAATAATGTAAAATACAAGGATAAAAATGTATATCTCTAGACAATCCAGCGAATCTCTTCTGGATTTAAAAGATGCAATTCTCCCCACTTACCATCCTTCTTTACTCTACATCCCCCATCTTCTACTGCAGTACCAGCTTCGAATAAAAACTTAATGATAAGGTTGTTTTCTTTATCAATATACCCACACTTTTCACCTCTAAATACACAGGCATATCCTTCAGAAAATGAACTAGCTAAATCATATTCAAGGGGTATTACAACAACACCATTTCTATCGATAAATCCATATTTTTCATTTTGCATTACACAGCATAGATCTTCTTTAAAGCTAAATATCTCATCATAAATGCATGGGATTGCTTCCTTGCCAAATCTAGTTTCAAAGCCCCATTTATCATTTTTGTTAACTTTTACATATATATCTTTCGAATCGACAATAGGTTGAGATTTGGGTCTATTTTTATCTCTTAACTCTTTTTCTTGTGCTTCTGTTAATATGGTTTTGGGGATGTTATCAAACTGTTTTTTGTTGGCAATATATGGATTGGTCTTCTTATCTTTGTCAGGGATTGCAGGATTCTGCCCATTTTTGGTGGAAGAATCTTTTTGAGAATCTACTGATTTTATCTCTGTAGGCTTAATATTTACATTAATGTTTTTTAATGCCTTTTCAAGTACAAATAGATTTTTTTTATTAAACCTATTAACGTGAAGTAATGCTTGTGCATCTAACTTGCAAACAGCGAAAATCGTATCGATTTTCGCTGCTTTAAGTTTTTCCAAAATTTCTTCGGGAAGATTTAATGTGTCTATTGATTTAGAAAGTATCTCTTGGTTATAAGGAGGAGAATAATTATCCACCTTTTTTTTGCCGTTCTTATGAAATTTATTGTTAAATGGCATCCTGTTTTTCCCGATTAATACTTATTTCTTTGTTTATACTTAGTATGTAAAGCATGATGGGCTTTATGGCTATTGGGTTCACCGAAATAATCATCATATAATTCTTTTACAACAGGACTTTCATGGCTCTTTCTTAACTTCATTGCCTTATCTGTCGCATAAATGCTTCCAGCTCTAATTGCTCTAACATCATAGTTGTTTCTAATTTCTGCTGTCTTTATTGGCTGTCCGCCTCCATTAACGCATCCACCAGGACAACTCATTATTTCAACGAAGTGATAATTTGCACTACCATCTTTAATCTTTTCCAAAAGCTTTTTGGCGTTCGCTAAACCACTTGCTACGGCGATTTTAACATCTACTAATTGACCCGCTATATGTAGTGGCACAGTTGCTTCCTTTACCCCTTTTGTCCCGCGTACTTCCATGAAATCAAGATTCTTAAGTTCCTTTTTCTCGAGGATTTCATAAACGGTCCTAAGAGCTGCTTCCATAACGCCGCCAGTTGCACCAAATATAAGTCCTGCTCCAGAAGCAATTCCAAGTGGGCAATCAAACTCAGCATCTTCAAGCGTTTCAAACATAATCCCAAATTTCTTAATCATTTTTGCAAGTTCTCTTGTTGTTAATGAATAATCTATATCTGGAATATCTGCTCCTGCTGCATTTTGGTCAGGTCTTGTCTTTTCAAATTTCTTTGCAGTACAAGGCATAATAGAAACAGTAACCATGTTTTTCGGATCGATTCCCATCTTCTCTGCAAAATATGTTTTACAAATTGCACCAAACATCTGTTGAGGTGACTTGCATGAAGATAGATTGGGAATAAACTCTGGATAATAGTGCTCAACATACTTAATCCATGCTGGTGAACAGCTAGTAAAAAGAGGAAGTACTCCACCCTTTGTAACTCTATTAAGTAGCTCGGTACCTTCTTCCATAATTGTTAAGTCTGCAGTCGCATTAACATCAAATACTCTGTCAAATCCTAGTGCCTTTAATGATGCTACCATCTTACCTTCGACATTTGTTCCAATTGGTAGACCAAACTCTTCTCCAAGTCCAATACGAACTGAAGGAGCTGTTCCGACTATAACAAACTTGTTAGGATCGGCTAGAGCTGCTATAACTTGGTCGATTTCTTCCTTCTCATGAAGTGCACCAGTTGGGCAAACGTTTATACACTGTCCACAACCTACACATGGAACATCGATAAGACTTTTACTAAAAGCGCTTCCAATGTGAGTGTCAAATCCACGTGAGTTAGCTCCTATTACTGCTACCGATTGATACTCTTTACAAGCTGCAACACATCTACGGCATAGAACACACTTGTTGTTATCTCTTACCAAATATGGTGTTGAAAAATCTTTTTGTTGTTCATTTTTTGCACCTTCATATTTATGAGAATCACAACCAAGTTCATCAGATAAAGTTTGAAGTTCGCAATTTCTATTTCTTACACATGATAAGCAATCTTGATGGTGGTCAGAAAGCAAAAGCTCTACAGTAGTTTTTCTTGATTCAAGAACTTTTTTACTGTTAGTCGTAACTTCCATTCCTTCCGATACAGGGAAGACACAGGATGCAACTAAACTTCTTGCTCCCTTTACTTCAGCTACACAAATTCTGCATGCTCCAATTCTATTTATATCCTTTAAGAAGCAAAGGGTCGGGATTCTAATACCAGCTATTCTTGCTGCTTCTAAAATTGTTGTCCCATCTGGAACACTTATACTCTTACCGTTAATTTTTAAATTAACCATTTTGACTACATCTTCCATTCGTTTCTCCTCCGACTACTTCTTAATGATTGAACTAAATTTACAAGTTGCCATACAAACACCGCACTTGGTACATTTTGTTTGATCGATTGTATGTTGTTCTTTGACTTTGCCACTTATTGCTTGAACAGGGCATTTTCTAGCGCAAGCAGTGCAACCTATACATTTATCTGTAATATAGTATGATAATAAAGCTTTGCATACTCCAGCTGGGCACTTTTTCTCAGTGACATGAGCATCATATTCCTCTTTGAAGAATCTAATTGTAGATAGTACTGGGTTAGGAGCAGTTTGACCTAGTCCACAAAGTGCATTTTCTTTAATATATTCACAGAGTTTTTCCATTTCGGCTAAATCGGATGGCTTGCCTTTCCCTGTAGTAATTCTTTCAAGATATTCGAGTAGCCTTTTTGTACCTATTCTGCAAGGCACGCATTTTCCACAGCTTTCATCTTGAGTAAATTGTAAGAAGAACTTAGCGATATCAACCATACAATTGTCTTCATCCATTACGATAAGACCACCGGAACCCATAATTGATCCAATTTTTGCAAGGTTTTCATAATCAATTGGAATATCTAAGTGTTGAGCAGGAATACATCCACCTGAAGGGCCACCTGTCTGAGCAGCCTTGAATTTCTTGCCATTTGGAATGCCACCGCCGATATCTTCTAGAATTGTTCTAAGAGTTGTTCCCATAGGAATTTCGACTAGACCAGTGTTGGTAATTTTTCCTCCCAAAGCAAAAACCTTTGTGCCTTTGGATTTTTCAGTTCCTATTGAAGCAAACCATTCTGCACCTTTTAAAATAATCGGCGCAATATTAGCATAAGTTTCAACGTTGTTAAGAACAGTTGGCTTAGCAAATAACCCTTGGTTAGCTGGGAACGGAGGTCTTGGTCTAGGTTCACCGCGTTTTCCTTCAATAGAAGCCATCAAAGCAGTTTCTTCTCCGCAAACGAATGCACCAGAGCCAAGTCTTATTTCTATATCAAAATTAAAGCCAGTTCCTAAGATATTATCACCTAGTAAACCATATTCTTTAGCTTTTGCTACTGCAGTATTTAAACGCTTTACTGCTACAGGGTATTCTGCACGAACATAAACAAATCCCTTGTTCGAGCCAATTGCGTATCCTGCAATTGTCATTGCTTCCAAAACACTATGAGGGTCACCTTCGAGAATGGATCTATCCATAAATGCGCCTGGGTCACCTTCATCTGCATTACAGCAAACATACTTTATGTCGCCTACTGCATTCTTTGTGAATTGCCATTTAAGTCCTGTTGGGAATCCACCACCACCTCTTCCTCTTAAGCCTGAAGCTTTTACTACATCTACAACATCTTGTGGTTTCATAGATGTTAAGACTTTTATAAGTGCCTGATATCCATCATAAGCAATATACTCATCAATACAATCTGGATTAATGATACCGCTATTTCTGAGTGCTATGCGCGTTTGCTTTTTATAAAAATTGGTATCAGCCAATGAATTAACTACATGTCTTTCAGCCATTTTATTTACCCCCTATTTCTCATCCGCAGATATCATATAATCTTCGCAGGGTTTTCCACCTACTAAGTGTTTTTCTACTATGTCTGCAGCTTTTACTGCATCTACCCAAATATATGTTATTTTGGGTTTTCCAGGAACATATATTTCAACAATCGGCTCAAGTTTACACATTCCAAGGCAGCCAGCATAAGTAACTTCAACATTGTTAAGTTTTCTACTTGCAACTTCCTTAGTTATTGTATCAAGCACTGCTTGAGCGCCTGCCGCCATTCCACAAGTCGCAAGACCTACAACAACGCGTGTTTTTAGATTCTTATTGTCAGCTTTGCGATCAACAACTTGTGCACGTGTTAGATCTCTAATTGCATTAATTTCACTAATTGATTTCATATAATAATACCTCCGTATTTTTTATGCTTTGGATGTATTATACTCGGCGAGTATACCATCTATTTGATCGGGTGTAAGCTTTCCATATACTTTCCCATTGATAGTCACAACTGGAGCAAGACCACAGCATCCTACACAACGTGTTTCTACTAGTGAAAAGCAACCATCTGTTGAGCATTCTCCAGGAGCAATTCCTAGTTTTTCCTCAAGCTTTTCCATTAGTTTTCCCGAGCCTTTAACATAGCATGCTGTTCCAAGACAAACAGAAACTTGATTCTTTCCTCTTGGGTTAAGAGTAAATAGAGAATAGAATGTTGCAATTCCAAAAACCTCTTCAAGAGAAACTTTAAAAGTGTTTGCTATTTTGTCTTGAACTTCTATCGGCAGATATCCGTAGATTTCTTGGGCGATTTGAAGTGCAGGCATTAGTCCACCAGGGACTTCTTTTAATTGTGCAAGCTTAGCGTCAAGCTTTGCTGCTTGCTCAGCGGTGCCAGTAAAAGGTACCTTAGTCAGTTTGATTTTTGACATCTAAAAACCTCCGAAAATTGTTATTATATAGTCAACAAGTTTATAACCTCGTAAACCAAAAAAGATTATATCATAGCAATTTGCTTTTTACTAGCAAAAAACTCTCTTTTTCATTATTTATAATGAGTTAAATTACCTTAAATGTTAAATACATTCTTTGCGTTTTTTGAATAATTTTATAGAGGTGTTGATAACGAAGATTGATTATTTAGATAATTAATTTGGGAATACTCTACCCATTCCGCGTTTATGAGAGGTTTTTGAATATGCTTTTTCTATAATTTCCTTTGCCTTATCGCTCGCCTTACCCTCTCTAATATATTTGTCTATTTCTAAATAGGTTACTCCCAAGTCTTTCTCATCTGTTTGCCCCTCATAGAGTCCTGCTGAGGGAGCTTTTGTGATAATTTGCTTTGGGCAATCAAGATATTCAAGCATTTGGTAAACTTCAGTTACGGTTAAATCAGCAATAGGGTTAAAGTCATATGCGCCATCTCCCCATTTTGTGAAATAACCCATTGTCCTTTCGCTTAAGTTGCCAGTTCCCGCCACCAAGTAACCTTCCCTTTGAGCATAATTATACAAGGTAATCATTCTAAGTCTTGGGTTAATATTTTCATATGAAATATCTATTTGATTATTTGAAATTGGGGCTAAAACACTTTTGAATAATTGTTTTATAGCGGTAAGATCAACAATTTCAGTTTTGAGACCGAATTTACTATTAATTAGCAGGGCATCATCCTTATCTTGAGTAAAGTTAATTTTTGATTCACAAGGCATAATTAATCCCGTAACATTATCAGTAGCCATTTTTGATAAAATACCTACTAGTGCGCAATCCTTCCCACCACTCATCCCAATAACTATTCCTTTTGCGTTTGCTTCGACCAGAATTTTTTTTATCCAATTTACCCTGTCAAGAATATTAATGCTAATATCCATTTTCATCCTCCTAGAAATATTGCCTATTTAATTTCCCAGTTAATTTTTTCTTTATTAAGAGATTGTAAAATATCATTTGTTTTTGAAAAATGCTTGCATCCCAAAAAACCGTAATATGCAGATAAAGGGGAAGGATGCGGTGCTTCAAGGACATAATGAATTTGATTTGTTATTAATGATTTTTTTGCTCTAGCTGGACCTCCCCACAACAAAAAAACAATTGGTTCGCTCCTTTCATTAAGCAACTTAATAACCTTATCAGTAAGCTTTTCCCAGCCCTTTCCTTTATGCGATAAGGGGCTGCCCTCTCTAACAGTAAGAACTGAATTTAGCAGCAATACTCCTTGATTTGACCAAGGTATTAGGCAACCATTTTGTGGTATTGGGATACCTAAATCGTTATTTATCTCTTTATATATATTCATAAGCGAGGGTGGAATTGGTACGCCTTTATTTACTGAAAAACATAATCCGTGAGCCTGACCTTTTCCGTGATATGGGTCCTGGCCTAAAATCACAACCTTAACATCTTTATATGAGGTGTACTTTAGCGCATTAAAAATATCGTGCATATCAGGATATACAATACTACTTGAATATTCTTCAACTAGAAAACTTCTAAGTTCTTTATACCAAGGACTTTCAAAATCTTCTTTTAATAGATTATCCCAATCATTTCCTATATTTACCATAGATATTTTCCCTAAATATTTTCTTTTACGTTAAATTGCTCTTTTCAATTTAAATTCTTTTGCACCCCTTCGTTGATGTTACATTTGCATACTCCAGGATATAACCTTATGTTCTTGCAATCCTATCTACTATCTGCTTTATGAGCTTATATGCATAAGTTAGTAAATAATCATACAATATAAACACTGCCGAAAACACAATATTTAATACAGTATAAACCCATGCTCCGTTTAGATGTATGCCGATTCTTTCAAGATCAATAATAAAGATTTTAGTAACAAAATATAAGATAAAAAAGACTAGGCAAGAATACATTACCTTTATAATTATAGATAAAACAATATTAATTTTTATCTTTTTTTGGAATAAAGCTATTGTGAATATAGTATAAAATCCCCCCACCATAACAAAAGGAATAATGTGGATATTTGCAAAAATACCTCCCAAAAGACATACTGCTACGTAAGACAATATTGCCTCTCTATAATATTCCTTAGAAAGCGGTATCATTATGCCAAAAGCAGCTAAAATATTTAATGACACAGATATTTGAGAAAAATAAAAAGACGCAATAACTGCGCCTAGTGAAATTGCTGCAGATATCCCGGCAAGAGCCAATCTATTTGCGGAAACTGTTATTTTCATTTCGGAGATATCCCCTTATCTACTATAGAAAAACTCCTTTATGTTTTAAAAACAAGTTACTGTTCTAATTTTTCCTTAATAGTTTATTGTAATCTTTTGATTAATGAAGCATTTTTTAGCAGCAGCTTATTAAGTCCCCGCCCATGCATTCGCAACAACAGTCAGCAAGACAAAGCCCCGAACAAACATCCATTAATCCGCATCCCCTAGTCTCCCTATACGCTCCACCGGGACTTCTATATGATCTATCCTCTGATGCTTCTCTTGCATAATATTCTGTTCTTTGCGTGCCAGTTTTGCCAGATACCTTGGCTTCCACTCTTTTTAAAGCAGTTGCATAAGTATTATTACCTGGGTCCATTTTTACGGCTTTTCTTAGGTCATCCCTTGCTGCATATGCATCATTTGATGAATAATGTACAATTGATTGTAAAAAATACCATCTTGCGTTTTTATCCTGAATTTGGTCCAAAACTGCCTGAGCCTCTGCATATCTTTTCGCTTTGATGAGAGAGTCTGCTCTTTCATATTCATCGCCAATGGTTCCAGAGTCAAATTTACTGCTTATACTTATTAAATCTTTTGCATCTCTAAAAGCTTGGTCGATTTCATCAAGCCTGGCACATGCCTCTGCACCTTTCTCACCTGGCTCAAAACGCATATTTTCATACTTTAATCGAGCTTTTCTATATGCGGAATAAAGCTCACTTTCGGTGACATTTTCATCTATTCCTAAAATTATAAAAGGGTTATTTTGCATTTATTACCTCTATTGACTAGTACTCTATCCGTTTCTGCCCTAAGTCCCATATATATAACATTTGAGAGTGGACCCTCCGAAATAGTTATGTCCATTATATCATAAGCTTCCCTAATTTTCCTAATATAGTCGTAAAGATTAGCTTTTACCATTATGGATATTTCATCAATTTTTT
>CAYMPR010000006.1:9811-51716 GCA_964392385.1 uncultured Christensenellaceae bacterium
CCACCCTCATCTGCTATATCATCTTTAAGCTTATAGTATCCAAGGATGGTATTGATATCAACAATTTTAGCTTGAACCTCATCGTGATTGAGGATGGCAAATTTTTTACCTATTGGATGTATTACACATCTTCCAAGTTCTGCTTTTGGGGTAACTTTATTATAATTATGTGCAAGTATACTTAGCATGGCAATATCATAGTTTACCGTAAGCCTCATTAATTGAGGGTTGACTTTGGCAATACTTTTACATAACCCACAATAATATGCTCTGTATTCTGCATAATCCTTAATAAGCATATTGGGCTTGTCAGCTAAAATATATCCGAACAAATCTTCCTTAGTTAAAAATTGATTTTACTTAATAAACGCTTCAATTAGGGAAACTATAATATAATCTCTAAAATAAATATAACTATTCAAATTAAACAGCATTTATATTTTTTGTTATTGGTGTAAAGTTCTTTCGGTTAATCCTATTTTTCTTTTTACTTTTGCAAGTGTTCTTTCCGCTAAAGATTCCGCTTTTTTTGCTCCCTCTTCAGCAATTGTCATCAAATACGCTTTATCTTTCATTAGTCTTTCATATTCTTCTCTAACGGGTCTCAGTCTTTCGACTACAGCTTCTCCTACATCTTCTTTAAGTTTTTTATATCCTGCATCATGATATTCATTTACTAAATCCTTGATACTTCTTTTTGACATTTCGCTAAATATAACTAATAAATTAGAAACTCCAGGCTTATCATCTCTAAATTCTACTATAGTTTCCGAGTCTGTAACAGCCCTTTTGAATTTTCTTATTATACTATCGGGAGATTCAATAATTGATACTGAAGCATCAGGGTTTGGATCGGATTTACTCATTTTGGCGGAGGGATCTTGAAGCGAAAAGATTTTTGCGCCTTGTTTTGCAAAATAGCCTTCAGGTATGGTAAATGTTTGCCCATAGATATTATTAAATCTTTCAGCAATATCTCTAGCGACTTCTAGATGTTGCTTTTGGTCTATTCCAACTGGCACTAGTGAGGCTTGGTATAATAAAATATCGGCAGCCATTAGAACGGGATAGTCAAGAAGTCCTATATTTACATTATCAGTATTGCTTTTTGCTTTTTCCTTATACTGCGTCATTCTTTTTAATTCCCCAAGATATGAATAACAATTTAATATCCAGGTTAATTCCGCATGCTGGCGAACATGCGATTGAAAATATAATATTGATTTTTCAGGATCAAGGCCACAAGCTATATATTGTGCAAAAAAAGATGTTGCTCTCGAACGGAATTCTTGAGGGTTTTGTCTTACTGTTATTGCATGCAAATCAGCAATTCCATATATAGAAAAATAATCATCTTGAATTTTAAGCCAGTTATTGATGGCGCCTATAAAATTCCCTATTGTCAATATGCCCGTTGGCTGAATGCCACTATATATTACAGGCTTTTTATCCATTTGTTATTCTCCTTATCCTAAAGTATAAATAATTTTTGATGCTTTGCGCCCATATAAATGAGCATTTTGAGCTACTATTCTAGAATCAATAGTAATTATTGCTTTTTTTCGAATATTTCAAAGATTGCTTCCTCGGCATCACTTATGGAGGCAACTTTATCATGTAAAATTGGCAATAAGTCAAGTTCCATTAGACTTTCTGGTATTTCGGTCATTGTATAATCATGAAGCTTTTTTAAGGCATTTAGTGCGTCCTCTTCAACCCTACCCGTCAAACATTTATATACATCAGGTGCAAATTTATATGCACTTGCAGTAGAAACTATGACAGAACTAGTTTTATCTTTTTTTTCATAAATATAGTCACTATAGGCATTAGTTGCAACTGAGGTATGTGGATCGATTAAATAATCATACATTTCATAAAAGATTTTTATTCCCTCGGCCGTATTTTCTTCATCTGACATATATGCTATAAACTCTGGGATCATTTTTTTTATCAACTCATAATCTATTATATATTCACCCTTATCTTTTAAATCCTTCATTATTTTATTTATAAAATTAGAATCTCTACCGGAAAGTTCAAATAATAATCTTTCTAGATTTGAAGACACTAAAATATCCATGGATGGGCTCATAGTTTTATAAAAGGTGCGCTTAGAATTATATATGCCTTCCTTAAAAAATTGTGTTAAAACATCATTGCTATTACTTGCAACAATCAATTTATTAATAGGTATGCCCATCTTCTTGGCATAATATGCAGAGAGTATGTTGCCAAAATTTCCTGTAGGAACAACAAAATTTATCTTTTCATTTGGTTTAATTTCTTCGCATCCTAAAATATCTAAGTAAGCGGAAATATAATATACTATTTGAGATACTATTCTTCCCCAATTAATTGAATTTGCCGAACTTAGAGAAAAACCAAGTTTTGCAAACCTCTCTATAGCTTTTTTATCAGAAAATATCTTTTTCACAAGTGATTGTGCTTGATCAAAATTTCCTTCTAAACCAACAAAGTGTACATTTTCACCTTCAGTAGTTGTCATCTGCAATTTCTGGAGCTTGGAAACGCCTTCTGAGGGATATAGAACGACAATCTCAGTACCTTCGACATCCTTAAACCCTTCTGCAGCGGCTTTTCCCGTATCGCCAGATGTAGCAACCAGAATAAGGGTTTTTTTCGTTTCACCTGCTTTCTTTCTAGCAGCGCACATCAAATACGGAAGAATTGATAGAGCCAAATCTTTAAATGCATAAGTTGGACCATGAAAAAGCTCTAATACAAACATTGATTCGTCAATTTTTAGGACCGGGGCGGGATCACCCTCAAATTTATCATATGCTTTTATTGCATATTCTTTTAGCTCTTCCTTCGTGTAATCATCTAAAAATAAAGACAATATTTCGGCTGCTCTTTCGGGGTAATCCATTGGAATAAGCTTATCAAAATCATCTTTAGTCAATATAGGAAATGACGACGGGACATATAGTCCACCGTCGTCAGCTAATCCTTTTAAAATTGCCGTGCCTGCAGATACCTGCAGACCACCGCGGGTGCTGATATACTTCATCTTAGCCTATTATATATACCTTTTAATAAAGTCAGGCAGTTCTTCTAAACTGCAAGAGATAGTAAGAGTAAATGTTGCCTCGGTTTTCCCGGATATTTGTTCGAGTTTTTCAAAGAATGAACCCATTTCTTGAATGGGCTTTCCTATCATTCTGCTTGCCCCATCTATGAAAAAGAATCTAATATCATAGTTTGCTTCAAGCATACCTTGGATAAAACCTATAAACCCGTCCTCCGATATTATGTTACTTTCTTTAGAATTAGTGAATCTTATTTGATATTTGATTTCGTGTATGTATCTTGATGTGTCAGCAATGAATACGATGTCCCCGAGTTCTTTATTAATGCATTCATTTGCCTGATCTATTATTGCTTTGGTTTTACCTGAACCCTTCGAACCGTAAACTATTTTTATCATAAAAATCCTCGCTAAATCTTGATACTAATATTCTAACATCTTTCAAGGAAATTTCAAGACCTCAATTGTCTACGATTGCGGTTAAACAAAACAGTCCTTGTAAATAGAAAACAAACTTATTATACTTTGCCGTTTAGAAATTTTCTCAACCGTTGTGGATCAAGCCTATCCATGATGTTTATTATCTCTTCATCGGCCATTGAGGTAATTCTTCCATCAGCATATAAGGCAATAATTATTTCATTAATTTGAACGACCAACGGATCTTTTTTATCAAGAGCTGAATCGCCTTTTAAATTAAAATATGAATTCAACCAAAATGCAATTCCGGCAAGACCAGAATGACTATCAAGTACAACTAGTGGTGGCCTATTAAGTATTGCTTGTGTATCAAATATGTTGTATATCTCTTCATCTTTTAATAATCCATCAGCGTGAATTCCCGCTCTTGTAACATTAAATAATCTGCCTACAAAGGGAGTTCTTGAGGGGATTTTATATCCGATTTCATTTTTAAAATAATCAGCTATCTCTGTAATTACTGATAGATCCATACCATCAGTTGTCCCTCTAAGAGCCGCATATTCAATTGCCATTGCTTCTAGCGGACAGTTCCCAGTTCTCTCTCCAAGACCTAACATAGAACAATTAACTGAACTAGCACCATATAGCCAAGCCGTTGTGGAGTTTGTAACTACTTTATAAAAATCGTTGTGTCCGTGCCACTCTAGAAGCTCGGAGGGGAAATCAGAATAGTGATGTAAACCATAAATAATCCCTTGAACGCTTCTTGGCATTGATGCTCCGGGAAAACTTACCCCGTATCCCAATGTATCACAGCAACGAATTTTAATAGGAACTCCGGTTTCATCCATTATTTCTTTAAGTTTTGCGGCAAATGGTACAACAAATCCATAATAGTCAGCCCTTGTTATATCTTCAAAATGGCATCTAGGTTTTACTCCTGCGGCTATTGCATCCTTAACAATTCCAATATATTTATCAATGGCTTCCTTTCTTGTTAGGTTCATCTTTTTAAAAATATGGTAGTCTGAACATGAAACTAATATCCCGGTTTCTGAAACTCCCATTTCTCTAACCAACTGAAAATCTTTAGAGTTTGCCCTTATCCAAGTGGTAACCTCTGGAAACTTCAAGCCCAAAGCTTGGCACTCTCTGACAGCTTCCTTATCTTTATCAGAATATATGAAAAACTCACTTTGTCTAACTAGACCTTTAGGGCCTCCTAATTTTGCGAGTAATTTATATAAATCTACAATCTGTTTTACTGTAAAAGGTGTCGTTGCTTGCTGTCCATCTCTAAATGTAGTATCCGTCATCCAAATTTCTTCAGGGCATCTCATTGGAACATGCGTAAAGTTAAAGAGAATTTTGGGAATCTCTTTGTATGGGAACATATCTCGATATAATCTAGGTTCTTTTACATCCTGGAGTTCATGCGTAAAGTTATGTGTCTCAAGTAAGTTAACATTTTCATTATAGAAAACATGATCTTTCATCTTTTGTTCCACCCTTAATTATTGTTTTGTACTTGCTATATTATATTGTTTTTTAAATGCCTGCAAGCATAGTAAATAAGTTTTTTTAAGAATATACTCTTTTTTTCTTAACTACTATGTTTAAAGGTATAGTAAGTGGGTATTTGCGGGCTAGTTTTACTTTGTCGCTTTAAACCGATAAAGTTATTTTTTGTGTTAAAAAGTATTAATATAAGCCACAAATATCCCTAAATAAGCTTTTTTTATTCATAATTTTTTTCGACTATGCATAAATCCAAAATAGTTATGCCTTTTTAAGTCTTTTTATGCAATAAATTACTCTTCCTGCCCAGCAAGTTTTGCAGACTGATCGGCAAGAGCTAAAGCTTCAACCATCTCGAACATATCGCCATCCAAAAAATTAGTTAAACTATACATCGTTTTTCCTATTCTATGGTCGGTTACACGAGCTTGAGAATAATTGTATGTTCTAATCCTTTCGGACCTTTCGCCAGTACCAACTTGAGATCTTCTGTTTTCAGAATATTCCTTTTCCAATCTTTTTCTCTCTTGATCATAAATACGTGCGACTAAAACCTTCATAGCTTTTTCTTTATTTTTGCCTTGAGATCTTTCATCTTGACATTCAACAACGGTTCCAGTTGGAATATGCGTAATTCTTATAGCACTATCTGTCTTGTTAACATGTTGCCCACCAGCACCACTACTTCTATATGTATCAATTTTAAGATCCTTTTCGTTAATCTCAACATCTGTCTCTTCAGGCTCAGGAAGTACTGCAACAGTAATAGTAGATGTATGAACTCTTCCTTGGCTTTCAGTTTCTGGAACTCTTTGTACCCTATGCACACCACTCTCATATTTAATTTTTGAATAAGCTCCTTTTCCTTTTAACATAAAGGATACTTCCTTTACGCCTCCAAGCTCCGTCATATTAATGTTAATATCTTCTATACCCCAACCTAATCTTTCGGCAAACCTCTTATACATTCTCATAAGTTCTGTACCGAATAATCCTGCTTCTTCTCCGCCAGCACCTGCTCGTATTTCTATGATTACGTTCTTTTCATCCATTGGGTCAACGGGTAATAAAAGTTTTTTTAATTCAATTTCCTTGGCATCTTTTTTGTCTCTTTGTTCAAAATACTCTATTTCTGCTAGGGAAGCCATCTCTTTATCTGGGTCGCTCATCATAGCTTTACAAGCATTCATTTCCTCTAAAAACAAAAGATATTCTTCGTATGCTTCAACAATTGGTCTTAGTTGTGCATGTTCTTTGACAAGTTTTCTCCACTCGTCTTGCTTTGCAACAATTTCAGGTCTACCAATCAAATCGCTTAATTCCTCATATCTTTCTTTCATTATTTTTAGTCTTTCAAACATAGTTTTTACCTTCTACTTGTTTTCTTCAATGTTATTATAGAAAAATCAACTTCTAAACATTATATATTGTTTCTTATCTTTCCTTCCGTACTAAAATTACTCTCTTTATTGGTGGATCGTTATAATCCTCAATTATTTCTATTTCCCCATTAAACATTTTTGAAACTGAATCCATCTGCCCTAAACCAACCTCCATGATTAATAAACCTCCAGGCAACAAAAACTGCTCATAAGCTTGGCTTATTTGTCTATAATAATCTAAACCATCATCTCCACCATTTAGTGCTATTATTGGCTCGTAATTTTTTATTTCATCGGGTAATTTAATAATTTCATCCTTTGAAACGTATGGGGGATTGGCAGTTATTATATCAAATTTACCTTCAATTCCTTGGAACATATCGGATTGGATAATTGTAACCTTTGCCCCGTTAATTTCTGCGTTTTCTTTTGCTACATCTAATGCATCCTGACTAATGTCACTTAATGTAACAACCGCATCTGAAGATAGTTGTATTGTTATGCCTATAGCCCCACTTCCTGTACAAATGTCCAGTACTCTTACGTTTTCACCCTTTGACTTAACTTCATCTATTGCTCGTTCTGCTAATATTTCTGTATCAAATCTAGGAATAAGAACTCTTTTATCAACAATAAAATCAAATCCATAAAAATTCGTCTTGCCAATCGCATATTGGAGGGGCATACCTTGGTTTCTTTTTTGGGCTATTTCTTTAGCGATTTCTAGCTTATCTGCAGGTATTTTCATATTAACAGTTAAGTCAGAGAACTTTTTTAACGACAAAACATTTATTAAAATAAGACGTGCTTGATTTTGAAAAACTGCAAAAGGTTCTTTATTATTTTCTTGTCCCGATTCTAATATTCTAGCTAAGGTATTAATTGCTTTAGCACCTGATGTGAAAATACAAAAGGAGGATGTTTCCTTATTAGGATCTGCTTCTAGAGCTAATACTTCCTTAAAGGCAGCTATTGCAACTTCAACCATCTTATCATCAGGTTGCTTTACAGTAAGCTTTTGAAGCAATAATCCCGGTGCTTTCAAAATTTTTGTTAGTATATTATCAAACTTAGCAAAAACTTTTAATAGTTCATAAGAAATCCCAACAATAAATGGTAAAGCTGCTAGTCTAAGCAAAAAATTATATATGGATTTTTCGAACCAAGGCAACACTGATAAAATAATTATGGAAAATACTAATACAATCACGATAAAAGTACTTCCGCATCTATCATGAGCTGTTTTCATGGTTTGTACATTCTCTACAGTTAGCTCTAAATCATGCTCATAAGCACTAATTGTCTTATGTTCTGCGCCATGATACCTAAATAATCTATTTATATCTTTCATTAAGCTAACCAGTAAAATATAGCAAACAAAAATGAATATCTTAATTGCTCCAGAGGTTATATTAGGAATGAAGGATTGCATAAATAGTGGATAAACGGTTAGATCAACACCAGAATATATCCATTTTGTGGCATAAGTTGGCAGAAGAATAAATAGCCCAACAGCAAAAAGAAGGCCTAGAACCAAACCTATCGCCATAGCAATGTGCATAACGTCTGTTTTTAATGTTTTTGCAGCCCACTTCTCAAATTTAGAGGGTTGAACAGTTTCCATGTCATCGCCAAAAACTTCGGTGGAACGCATCAATGTTTTCATTCCTGATGTCATACTAACAAAAAAATTCAATATCCCCCTAAGAAAAGGTACTTTAAAGGCAAATGATCTTTCTTTAAAAGGTTTAAACCTTTGACTTTCAACTTGAATATTTCCATAAGGATCTCTAACAGCAGTAGCCATTACGCTTGTACCGCGCATCATAACCCCTTCTAGAACTGCTTGTCCCCCAATGTTGGAGCATTTCTTTCTTGCCATGTTATCCTCTTAATCTTTTCCCAATTTTATTATTGTTTTTTAATTAATCTCTAAATTGCTTATCAATTTGTTTTGGCGATTAGTCTTTCTTAGTCTTTAATCTCACTATCCTTTCATTAACTAATCAATTATGCCTTTTTTGTTTGATTAATGTTTCTTCTAAGCAATCCATATTGTAAACAAAAGAGGTGCAGTAGAAAACTGCACCCCTCTATTTTGCTTTGTATCTAGATGCCGTAACGCTTACGGAACTTATCTACTCTACCACCTGAATCAACCATTTTTTGCTTACCTGTGTAGAATGGATGACATTGGTTACAAATGTCTACTTTTAACACGTCGACCTTCCTTGTTGTGCCAGCGCGAAACTGTGCGCCACAAGCACAAACTACATCGACTACCTTGTAATTTGGATGTATGTTTTCTTTCATTTCTTACCTCATCGTAATTTTTATCTATTTATACCTTTCACATTATATTTATCATAGTCAATAATTGTCAACCATTTTTTACAAAACTTATTTTCCTATATTGTGTGCTCGCGTACACGGATATGCATCATATAGTGTTTTTTAGCTATATTTTGGCTTTTTTCTTGCGATATTCCATAATTTTGGCATATAGCTGGTCGAAAACATTTTCAAAAAAATTTTTAGTAATTGAAAAAAACCACAAATTTATCTAATTTTTTACTATTTAATTAAAACTTTTAAATAATCTCAATTTTATGGCTAATTTAATAATAGATTAAGTCAATTGTTCTCAAACAAAAAAACCAGCTTATCCTCTATATCCAAAATGCACTTTCTTCTTCTCTTTGAAAAAAGTAGATTAGATTACTTTTGAAATATCACTTTACACTTGAATGGATGGACATAAAATATACAACAGATTGTTTCTCTTTTAAAAACCTTATGCTTGAATGATTGGTCCAACATAAATAGAAGGATTATTACTCATTTCTTTAAAGAGATTCAAGCTATCTTCAAGCGAAACTCTTTTATCGGTGAACCCATCGAAACTTATTTGTTTTAAAGCAAGCAAGTTAATTGCAGAATTAAATTCAGAAAAACCACAAGATACACCTTTTAAAGTCAGATTCTTTTTTGTGTAATCGCTTAAATTAGCTTCTAATCGTGGTAAATAGGCTGAATTTAGACTCACTACCCTACATTCTCCACCTCTTGAGGTTAAGGAAGATAAAAAACCGGGTGTAACCCAAGGAAGTGCGTGAATTATTGAATACTCACTCATTCTTCCGCCTGTAATCTCAAAAACCCTTCTTGCTACATCTTCTTTAGTTTCGTCTAAACAGTAATATATCCCAACGTTCTCTGCAATTTTTAGGTATCTAGCATCGGTAGAAATAAAAATAGGAATAGCCTGATAGTATAGTGCTAGCTGAGCTATTATTATATTCAAAAGTGATCCACCTATAATAGAAATATATGTCCCCTTTTCAAAACGAACGCCAGAAAGTGAGCTAATTGCTACGGCAAGCATATTGGTAAAAACTGCTTCTTCCGCCTTCACATCATCTGGAAAAGGAACTATATTATCAATGGATATCTCTATAAAATTTGCTAAAAATCCATCTCTATCAACTCCGAAAGTCTTAGGTTCAGTATACAGATTGTTTGAGCCTTGAACATAAGGGTTTAATATTACTTTTGTACCTCTTTTCAAGCCATACTCTGGCCTATCTTCGCTAACTATAGCTGTAGCCATACTACAAGGAGTTATAGGGTATTCGATATTTAATTTACCCTGAAATATAGCCACATCAGCAACACTTGGGCTAATTAAGTCAATTTTAAGTTTAATTAGAGCTGGATCTTTATATCCCAATTCAGCTATATCAAAACTTTTTGCACCTGTTGCTCTATATGATTTCATAATTTCCTTTGTTATTTTTTTAAGTAAATCGATTATAACATTGCATTATATTCAATGCAATACAAAAGGCGTTAACTGTCTTATACTAGGGAATTATTTAATCTTACATTTACTATAATTGCAAATATATCAAAAACCACAGATTTAAGTTCTTCTATTTTTAAATATTACTTGGTCACAAATTCATTTAATTAATACTATTTTGATTCGACACTATTGTGTGGAAATAAATTGCATATTGAAGTATTTTCGCGCGTGTTGTATAATCTTAATAATACTAATAGAGAGGTGGGACAAAATCATGCTTAAAATAACCGATGTTCGTGTAAAAGTTCTAGGAAGAGAAGATTCTAAATTATGTGCTGTTGCTAGTATAATCTTTGATGATGCTTTTGTTGTACATGACATCAAAGTAATCGAGGGTAATGATGGATGTTTCATTGTAATGCCTTCAAGGAAAACCCCTGCTGGTGAATACCGTGACATAGCACATCCACTCAATACAGAAACAAGGGAGCAAATAAAAAAGTTGGTTCTTGGCAAATATGAAGAAGAAAAAGCCAACCTTGCTAATGCCCCCAAAGAACAATAGTTATCTCTAAAGAATCGAGAGCTATTATATTCCTTAATTATTAAAGGCCGATTTTATTCGGCCTTTTTGTATGTTTAATTACTAGATAATTATTTATCACTTGAAATATTTTTATTACATTGTGTAACCGATTTTTATCACGGCTTTTCTAATATTGAGCTTAAAAAGAAGTTGATCAATCGAAGTATTATTTATATAAAATTAGTTTCATAGCTCTTATAGTCCACCTTACCAAGTGGCGTAAGCTTTAGCGATGATACAAAATTAATCTCCCGGGGCACTTCGTATTTGGAAAGATTTTTTTCTATCACTTCGTGTATCTTATTTATAGTTTCTAGTGATTCATATTCAGAGCCAGCGGCCACAACTATCAATTTAATAAAAGGCTTATCATCCTTATCCAAGGCTCTAGCCGCGCATGAATTTGACACCTCATCTAATGAATTAACAACTGCTTCGATAGCACTTGGAAAGACCATATTTGCTGCAATTTTTACAGTCCTGTTTTCTCTTTCCGAAAAGTATAAATATCCGTTTTCATCTACTTTTCCAAGATCGCTAGTTTTTAGCCATCTAACTCCATTAGAATCTGTATACATTACTTTAGCATTCGTTTTATTATCATTAAGGTACCCTATCATTAGCGAATCAGATTTTATGTGTATCTCGCCTATTTCACCAACAGGGTATTCCCTACCCTTTTTATCAGCTATCTTTATTACATTATTATATAGTGGAGGCCCCTGAGTAAGTATGTTATTAATACCCTTCAAATTTACCGAAACTACTGATGCAGTTTCAGTAAGTCCATACCCCTCAAGTATTTCTGCCTTACTCCCAAGCTCTTTGAATCTTCGATTAATATGCTCCTTAATGTCGGGAAGTAGTCTGTCTCCGCCACAGAACAAATAGTCAACGGAAGAGATATTTTTACGAATAAAATGCTTGCTTTCCATCATTTTTTTATACATATATGGTATCCCAGCAAGATGTGTGATTTTATGTTTTCCTATTAGTTTAAGTGCTTTATCCGCAGAAAATCTAGGAAGTATAACTGCCTTAACTGCGGGCAAAATACCATGTACAGCTACTCCTAATCCGAAGCTGTGGAAAATTGGGAGCATCATCAACATGCTATCGTTTAAAGGATTAAACGTGTCTTCAGGGTGAATTGCCATTATGACTCCTCGAGAAATGCTGTTAAAAGCTCTCGAGTTAAAAACAGCTGTTTTGGGTTCTCCAGTTGTTCCCCCACTATTTAAATATATAGCAGGTATACAACCATCATTTATTATACTTTCTGATAGTGGCAAGTTTCTTAGTGTATCTTTAAAATATGGCGTTTTAGGCACTTTTAATAATGCTTCTATTATTTTATATGATCCTTTCGCATAACTAAAAATATTACATAGTATTGCATGGATATTTTGCTTTTCGATAATATCCTTATGTTTACTAAAGACCATATCCAATATAAAAATTAACTTAGGCTTAGTAGCTTGTAAAATCTTATATAGGGCTAACTCTCCAATGCGTGGGTCAATAAAATTAGCAATTGCACCGATAGCATTAGTTGCATAAAGAGCAAATACAGCTTCAGGCATATTGGGAAGCATAATTGATACTACATCGCCTTTCTGGATTCCCCTGCTCTTCAAAAAAGAGGCAGTTCTTAAAACAGAATCCTTGAATTCAGATAAGTAAATATTTCTACCGAAATATATGAGCTTGACTTTATCGTCATCCCCATTGCCTTCAAGAAAATATGACCACATTGACTGATTAATATTCATGTTATTATGATACTATAAGCATTTGTTCATTGCAATAAAGAATGGGACTTATCCTAATAATAATGCACTTTTTATAAAAAACATAATGCTAAAAATTCATAGTTCTATTATCTTATCTTGTTTTCAAATATAAGAAAAAGATATTGGCAATAATTAAAAGATTTATTGATTATTACTAAAGATAGCTTGACTAATAGGTCTATATTACGCATAAGAGGACCGCTGCGATGCAGCGATCCTCCATGCTATGATAAGGGGGAAAATTATGAACTTCTTAATGTCTAAATTATATCAAAGGATTTAATATTATGCAACACTAAATTGTCTGTTTTTCGTAAATCTTTAGTAAATTATTTTGTGGAAACATTGTTTTTTTTAGTTATTATATACGTACTCTTGCGCGTAAAGTGCCAAAAATGGCCTTTTTATTGAAACTTTTGATTATTTAAGGGAAAATTCTCTAATTCTTAACCAAATGTATATTTTTTTGCATAATTTATGAATAGTATGCATATTCATGTATTATTTGCCCTATTTTGTATTTAAATTCATTAGAAATATTAATATTTGTGCATATTTTCGCGCAAAACAATTTTGCAATTAAAATTGTTAGATCCTTCATGGAATAAATAATAATAGTAAATCATCAGTTGGATTTTATGGTTTCAAATGGCCAATCAATTATACCCCCAAAATCATAAACATTCTTATAACCTAGGGATATGAGTAAACTTGCAGCAGTTTTACTCCTGTTGCCTGATCTACAGTATACTAGTATTGTTGAGTTTTTATCAGGCAAGACAATTTCTGCCCTTGATTCTATTTGTCCACTTGGAAGCAAAATGGCATTTTCGATATGTTCTTCGTCATATTCATATTGCTCGCGAACATCTAGAATTATTACACCCCCATTATCTATCATATCTTTAGCTTGTGATGGGGTAATTTTTTTATATTCTACTGTCGAAGTACAACCTGGGTTGGTAAAAATACTCATAATTATAAATGTAAATACAATAACCTTTAATAATCTTTTAATAGTAATCAATGCAAATACTCAATTGCCGAATTTGCGGCGATAGCACCATCAGCACATGCAGTAATGACTTGCCTCATGGGAGTCACTCTAACATCTCCTGCTGCAAAAACGCCCTTGATATCTGTTTCCATTTTTGGGCTTGTTAGTATATAGCCCTTTTCGTCAATAGTAATCTTTCCCTTAAATAGCTCAGTATTTGGGGTATAGCCTATCGCAACAAAAAGTGCAGAGAGTTCTATATCACTTTTGATATGAGTTTCTTTATTTTCAACCACTATTTTATTTAAAGGCTCTCCTAATAGCTCCACAACATGGCTATCTAAAACAACTTTAATTTTTGGATTCGCATATACTCTATCTACGAGTATTTGGGCAGCTCTAAATTCCTTCCTACGATGTATTAAGTAGACTTCGCGACAAATGTAAGAAAGATATAGAGCCTCAGTAAGTGCTGTATCTCCTCCGCCATTGACCGCCACTATTTTGTTTTTAAAAAACCCACCATCGCAGGTTGCACAAAAGCTTACGCCCTTACCAATTAAACTAACTTCGTTAGATAGTCCAATTAGCTTATTCTTTGCTCCAGTTGCTATAATTACAGCCTTTGAGGAATATATTTCCCCATCATCCGCGTGTAATATTTTTTCATCTTTAGAAAAATCAACCTCTTCAATTGAAGAAAATATAACATCCGCACCAAAACTTTGTGCTTGTTCCATCATTGTGTTTACTAAAGCAAATCCTTCAGCATCTTTTACTCCACTATAGTTTTCAATCTTATGGGTTAAGGCAGCTTGTCCCCCAGGTTGCATACCAGTAAATATACCTGTTGAAAGGCCACCTCGAGTGGCATATATCCCCGCACTAAATCCTGCAGGTCCACCTCCAATTATAATTAAATCGTATTTTTTCATATATCCTCCACGATACTATAGATTACATTAATTTTATATGATAAATTCATTAACTTCAAGGTGATAAGGTCACGTGTATTGTATGTAAAAAAAGAGCGCCGTGTGGCGCTCTTTCTAATTCATTATCTCTTACTAAACTGTGGAGCCTTACGTGCCTTATGGAGACCGTATTTTTTACGTTCCTTAGATCTAGGATCACGAGTTAGAAAGCCAGCTACTTTTAGCGTTGGGCGAAGTGTTTCATCGGCTTGGCATAAAGCTCTAGCTATTCCGTGTCTCACCGCACCAGCTTGTCCTGAAAAACCACCACCACTTACATTTACAGCAACATCATACTTTCCAGTCGTATTAGTTAAAGCTAGTGGTTGGTTAACAATATATCTTAATGTGTCTTTCTTAAAATACTCTTCAAGGGTCGACTTATTGATGGTGATTGCTCCATTTCCTTCAGCAATCAATCTTACTCTAGCAATAGCGCTTTTGCGTCTGCCAGTTCCCCAATATTGAATTTTTTTCTTTAATACTTTTTTTACTGCCATTTTTCACCTCTTAGTTAAATTTCAAAGGCTCTGGTTTTTGTGCCTGATGCTTATGTTCTGGTCCACTATAAACAAATAGTCTCCTCAGCATGTCTCTAGCAATAGTATTTTTTGGTAGCATACCTTTGACGGCATGTTCAATTACAAATTCTGGTTTCTTTGCCATAAGTTCTCCATATGGAACTTTCTTCAATCCACCAATATATCCAGAATATGTTGTGTAATTTTTTTGCTCTAACTTCTTGCCTGTTAAAACTATTTTGTCACAATTAATTACGATTACAAAATCACCGGTGTCTACGTTAGGTGTAAATGTGGGTTTATTTTTTCCACGGAGAACATTAGCAATACTTGTTGCCAATCTCCCGAGAACCATTCCCTCGGCATCCACCACGTACCATTTTCTTTCATACTCACCGGCTTTTGCCATATATGTTTTCATGGTAAAACCTCCAACTATTATTTATTCCGAATCTCAGTCACAAGGGGCTAGTTTGGGGCTAAAAAACGCGAATGCTTGTATATATTATTATATTAAGGTCTATAAGTCAATTAAAAAATATACGTTTCACTATAATTATCTAATTGAACAAGGTATAGTAAAGGATAAAGCTTAGTCTAATATCTCAATACATGTTTTTGGCAAAAGCATTAGTATCCTACTCAATTAGTATATATCTTTTTTGTATAAGACCACTAACAGTTTTCTACCTAAAAGCTCAAATTGGTACAATATGATTTTTATCGCCCTCTTTCAACATAAATATATTTTTAAAACTACCCTTCGTTTCCTATCTCAATAAATAACTTTCTTTAGCACAAGACCATTTGGAGCTAGTGTCTTTCCACCTAGTGAACGACAGCCAGTCTTTAGCATGTCATCGATTGCATCAATTGGGAGTTTCCCACGCCCTATCCAAACGAGAGTCCCTACAATGGACCTAACCATTCTATACAAAAAGCCAGGGCCTTCCACTTCAAAAGTAATATTTTCACCATTTTCGATTATATCTATTCTAGATATTGCTCTTATTGTGGTTGAGGGCAAATCGCCATTCTTTACGGCAAAAGCGGCAAAATTATGACTTCCCACTAGTTTTTTTGCTGCTGTTCTCATTAAGTCAATGTCAAGAGGTGGAACAATTTGTACATAATATTTACTCTTTAATGGGCTATTTATTCTAGAAACATAGGTATTATATACATATATTTTACTTTTCGCATCGAACTGAGCATGAAAATCACTTGCAACTACAAACACATCTTTAATAACAATGTCATCTGGTAGAAAAAAATTAATACTTCCCATAATTTTAAATGGCGTAAGTTCAGTCTCTACATCAAAATGCGCTACTTGTCCTTCTGCGTGGACACCTTTATCTGTTCTCCCACTTCCATAAATTGTTATCTTTTTTGAAAAAAGCTTACTAAGAGCTTCTTCCACTTTTTCTTGGATAGAAACTCCATTTTTTTGCCTCTGCCACCCAGAGTAGTTTGAACCATCATATTCAATTATCATTGCAAGGCGCATCTTCTTCTCCAAAGGTTTTATTCCATATAATTACTTTAATGTATAATAGCACTCAAGAAATTAATATTTAATCAGTCATTAAAAAGACTATATTTGAGTCTCGAGTTCAATAATTTTAATATAATCCCCAAAAGTTATTATTAACAGCAATTACTCCCGCAAAAAGAATTGTTGTAAAGAAAAACGCAAGAATATCTCTATATGAAGGCTTAAGCTTTTTGTATCTCGTTCTATTTGGAGTGGCATTATAGCATCTAGCATCTAGAGCTAAAGCTAGTTCATCTGCCCTTCTAAAGGCAGAAACAAAGAGAGGTATTAAAACTGGAAGTAGTGCCCTTGCTCTTTTAATTAGCCCACCATTATCAAATGCTGCTCCCCTAGCTTTTTGGGCCATCATAATTTTATCCACTTCTTCCATAAGAATTGGTATAAATCTAAGTGCAATATTCATAATTATAGCAATATCGTGGACAGGTACTTTAATGAGTTTAAGCGGGCTCATCAAACTTTCTAGCCCATCGGTTAATGCCATTGGTGTTGTAGTAAAGGTTATTATACTTGTGCCCACTACAAGAAAGAATATTCTTAATGAAAGCTTAGCTGCAAGCTCAAGACCACCTACTGAAATTATTATTTTTTGCCATGCCCATAAAACCTGACCTGAAGGATTGAAAAACACATTTAAAATAGCAGTAAATACTACAATAAGAATTATACTCTTTAGGCTTTTTAGTATCTTAAGAAGCGGTACTTTGGATACTAAAATTACTACAAATAGCCAAACAAGAACTGCCAAAAAGGAGTATAGCTTTTCTACTAAAAACACAGCAACAATGTAAGCTAAAACAAGTAAAAACTTTACCCTAGGATCTAGATTATGAACAAAAGATTCGGTTGGATAATATTGCCCGAATGATACATCACGCACCATTTATATCCTCCCTATTTGAACTTTTATCTAATCCCAATATATCTTTTTTTGCTAGTAAATCTATTTTTTCATTATTTTTCTTCTTAAGAAAATCATTACTCAGAATGGAATTAACTAATTCATTTATATTTATACAAGGCGAGTCAAGTTCAACGCCTTTGACTTTTAATAGTTCTCTAATTTCAACAGTATGTGGTATCTTGAGTCCAGTGTTTTCTAGGTTTCTCAAATCGCCAAAAAAGTCTTTGGGCGTACCATCAAAAATTAGCCTTCCTTCGTTTAATACGAGTAGCCTATCGCAATACTCCGCAATTTCATCCATATTATGTGAAATCATAATGACAGTATCGCAAAAAGATTTTTTCAACTCCATTATTAGATCTAAAATTGCCCTCTTTCCAAGGGGATCTAATCCAGAGGTGGGCTCGTCAAGAACTAATATCTCTGGTTTTGAAGCTATTACTCCCGCAATAGCCACTCTTCTCTGTTCGCCCCCAGAGAGTTCAAATGGGGACTTGGATTTGACCTCATTTAATTCTAGTCCCACTAACTCAAGAGCAACTTCTGATGCTTTTTGGGCGTTTTCTTTGGAATAACCGAAGTTTAATGGTCCAAAAGAAACATCCTTTATGACAGTATCTTCAAATAGTTGATACTCAGGATATTGGAATAACATCCCGATTTTTGATCTTAATTCCTTCAGCGGTATTCTTTTTGAAGATAGATCAATTCCACTAACCACTAAAGAGCCTGACATAAGTTTAATTAGTGCGTTAAAATGTTGAACGAGTGTGCTTTTTCCGCTTCCAGTAGAGCCAATTATACCCACTGTCTCACCTTTATTTATAGTAAAAGTAATGTCCTCTAGTGCCGTTTTTTCAAAAGGAGATTTTATGCTATAGGTATATTTTATATTTTTTGCTTCTATTGACATTTATGTCCTCATCTCGTGAGTAGCTCTTTTATTCTCGTTATTATCCAGCTTTTTCATCTAATTACCAAGTCTCTATTAAGGAAATACTAAAATTATATATTTACAAGTGAATTTACTAGTTCTTCTTCTGTAAGAGCAAGTGGTATTTTAAAGCCATTTGATTTTAAGATTGCAGACACTTTCGTTGCTACAGGAAGTTCAAGCTTAGCTTTTTTAATTACATCTATATTACTAAAAACCTCTTCAGGTTTTCCGTAGAGAACTATCTTTCCCTCATTCATTACCACAACTTTATCTGCTTTTATTGCTTCTTCCATATAATGAGTTATTAATACAACCGTCATGCCCTCTTCCTTATTTAACCTAGTGATGGTATCCATTACTTCATCTCGTCCTTTGGGGTCAAGCATTGCAGTGCTTTCATCTAAAATAAGGACCTCGGGTTTCATTACAAGTATAGCGGCTATTGCTATTCTTTGTTTTTGTCCACCAGACAATCTACCTGGAGTTTTTTGTTTATATTCTTCCATTTTGACTGTTTTTAAGGCCCAATCTATTCTCTCTTTAATAGTGTCTGGTGCTACGCCTAAATTTTCAGGGCCAAAAGCTAGGTCATCTTCTATAATAGAGGCTACCATTTGATTATCTGGGTTTTGGAAAACCATACCAACCTTACTGCGTATTTCAAATGTTTTTTCCTCTTCCCTAGTCTCAATCCCATTGACTTTTACAAGCCCTTTGTCGGGAATAAAAAATCCGTTTAGCAATTTTGCTAGAGTAGATTTTCCACTACCATTATGCCCAATTAGTACCAAAAAAGAGCCTCTTTCGATTTCAAGGTTAACATCAACTACTCCTCGATTTGTTAAATCGCCAGATACATAATCAAAACTTACATTTTCAACCGTAATAATGTTGTCCATAGATTTCCTTCATTTACTGAACACTTATTATATTATATGCATAACTTAAAGACAAACGATTAGTCTATATCTTGCTTATCGCTTTCTGTTATGTTAATGGTAGCGGAGTTATCCTTAAAAGTATTATCCTCTTTATCAACCCCTTTATTGATTGCATTTTCAAGCTTAGCTTCCTGGTTATCTTTTGTATTTATCGGCTTAATATTCTCTTTCATATTAGTTCCAAAATATTTATTCGCTAGCATCAATAAAACTTTTGATAAAGGCAAAAACAATAAGGCTAAAATAATGGAATTTGATACTACGTGGATAAGGAAAAAGGACACTCCCTTTAGATACATTGCAGCAAACATACTAAAAAAACTACTCCCCCCCGAATAAAATAATGTATCTATAAAAGTAGTCAGAACTCCAAATAGTAGCGTCATTACTGCGGCAATTAAAGCAGGGAATATAACCATATTCTTGGCAATTAATTTCTTAACTAGGAATGTTATTAAAGCAAGTAGAGGCCAGTAAATATAATAAGCAATTACCCAAGGAGAAAAACCCCAAATAAAAGTTTCTAGTGTTACAAAAATAATTGTAGCGGGAAGAGCGACTCCTAGTCCAAAAACGAAAGATGAAACCATAATAATTATTGTAACTATTTCCACGTTAGGAACTGCCATTAACGCAAACTTACCCGCAGTAATTATCGCAGATAATAGTGCAATAAGGACGATCTTTTTAATATAGTTTCTGGAATTTAACTTCATGAAAATATCTCTCTTTCTAGTTTAGGTAAGATTAACCCGCTAAATCCGAGGAAATGATATATGTCATTCCTTCTTTAGCTAGTACTGACGAAGCGCCTGAAGACATGGAGCCATATTCTACTCCATTAGCAGTTAATGTCCCCCACTGAGTTGTAGAATTTTCGGGATCATCTGTATAAAATATTACATATGTATCTATATCCCCGTATCTAACTCCGTTTACTTCAAATGACTCTATATATTTACCAAACGAACTATCGACAGAATAAATGTTAATCTCATCAGTTCTTTCATCTGCCAAGGAAAAAGCTTCAAATACATTGCCTCCATTGACAGTTAATTGGGTTGAGAACAGAACTTGTCCATTGTTATTTGTCGCCATTATAGTAATTTCGAACCCTTCTTCTTGCGTTATCTCCGTGGGTTTAACAGAATAAACCCCAACTAAAACGAGTGTTGAGATTATCAATACTATAAATAATGAAAAAATTGTCTTAAATGATGCTTTCAACTAATATCCTCCTTGTGACCTTGGGGAAATTAGCCGAATGAAAAATCTGCAAGCAGAAATAAAACTCAGCTTCTGTTGCGTCTCAAGACACTCATCGAAATCACACCAAAAGTCTAAAAGATTATAACATTTTGCTCTAATCCTATCAATAACTACATGTTAGAAATAAAATAATTGGTTAATCTGTCTTAGCATTATCTAAAGCAATTATGTATTGATCTACTTTTTTCATCTTTTTACCTATATTGACTTAAAGGTGGTTAAAATATATAATTATTATTCAAGAATATACAAGTATAAGCCTATTAATATTTTACGTACGGAGTGAAAAATGAGTTCAATATGGGGAAATAATATTAAATTATCAATTTTTGGAGAAGCTCAAGGAGAATTAATCGGAGGAACACTTCATGATTTTCCAGCTGGTATCCCAGTTAATCTTGATAAAATAAAGCAAGGATTAAAATTGCGTCAAGGAAGCGTTAACTTTACTTCTATAAATAGGAGTGAGGATAGACCTGTTATTGTTTCTGGGGTAACGAAAGGTCTAACGAATGGTGCACCAATTACCGTGTTGTTTTATAACAAAATTGAGACTCCTGAAGATCCCGATAAAGTAATCTTACGTCCATCACACGCCGACTATGTTGCTAGTGTACGTTATAGAGGTTTTGCTGATATGCGGGAAGGCGGTCATTTTTCTGGCAAGCTTACCCTTCCTATAGTGTTTTTCGGTATGCTTTGCGCTGATTATTTAGAGCATATGGGTATTAAAGTTGTCTCTCACGTGAAATCAATTGGAAATATTGCGGACGAACCATTTGGAATTGATATTGCAAACGATTTGATTGATAGATTGAACTCTATGAGTATGCCAACTATATCGAATGAGGCAAGAAAGAAAATGGTTTCTTTATTGCAAGGAATATCGGCAGTGGGCGATTCTATTGGAGGCGCAATTGAAACAGCTATAGTTAATCTTCCAGCTGGTTATGGTTCACCCTGCTTTGACAGCTTGGAATGTCATTTAGGAGCATTGATGTTTTCAATACCTGGTGTTAAGAGCGTTGGGTTTGGACTTGGGAATGATTTTTCAAAAGCCCGTGGAAGTGAAGTTGCAGATTCGTTTTTTAGAACTGATGAAGGCAAAATAGAAACTGATAATAACTTTAATGGTGGCCTTAATAGAGGTGTAAGTAATGGTATGCCAATTGTAATGACAACTGTTTTTAAACCTATACCTTCTATTCAGCAACCCATGAAAGGCCTTGATTTAAACACTAGTGAAGTCGTTGATTTAGAAGTTAGAAGAAATCACGTAGTTTGCTATGCACCAAGAAGCAATGTGGTAGCAACATCTGTAGCAGCAATTGCAACCCTTGATTCCATATTAGAAGGCAATGGGTACATGAATATGCCACAAGTAAAGATTAAGAAACCTTCTCCTAAAGATGAAAAAGGCAATAATTAATGAGAAACGTACTAATTACTGGTGGTTCTGTAGGAATAGGTAGCGGACTTGTTAAACAATTCTCTCATGCGGGATATTCCGTAATATTTACATATAAAACTCACAAAGATGAAGCAGAGAAACTTTCAAGAGAAACAAATTCGAGAGCTTGTTATTGTGATATTTCTAAATCAAAAGATATAGAAAAGCTTAAGCTTTTATCTGGAAATGTAGATATTTTAATCAATAATGCGGGAATAAGCGAAATAAAACTATGCACTGATATTGACGAACAGTCTTGGGACAATATTGTCAACACGAATTTAAAGGGTGCTTTTCTTCTTTCAAAAACATATATGCAAGGTATGATAAACAATAAGTTCGGAAGAATAATTAATATTGGAAGTATGTGGGGAATAACTGGCGCATCTTGCGAGGCCCATTATTCGGCTTCTAAAGCGGGATTAATTGGTTTAACTAAATCTCTTGCAAAAGAACTAGGCCCATCAGGTATTACTGTTAATTTAATAGCCCCTGGTTTAATAGATACTGAAATGAATAAGAATATAGATCCTTCGGCTTTACAAGCACTAAGAGATGATTGCCCTATTGGTCGTATGGGTTCTGTTTTAGATATAGCGGCACTAGCCATATTTTTAGCTAGCGACAGCTCCTCTTACATTACTGGTGCAGTGATTCCTGTTGATGGCGGATATACCATGTAAAAATCCCTCAATAAAAATAAATAAGAGCAACTAAAAATAGCTGCTCTTTTTGATATAGTGGATATATGTTTTAAAAATTATCAGTTAAAATAAATAGGTTAAAAATATAAATTAATCTTTATTATTTTGAAATAAATATACTTGTTGAAGGCGCTTTCCCTGATAGAATGTCACCGATATGATATTTGCTGCAAGCAATAATTACTTTTGTCCCAAGTCGAATAGGATCCTTTACATATTCGAGCTTTCCTCTTGCGCCCGATGCACCCTTTCTGCTTGCTCCATCGCAGTAATTTTGATAATACTCTATATTTTTTACTACTTCCTCTGCACTAGATCCGGATATTTCCTTTACAAGTGTATTTTTGTCTTTTATGTCGGTAAAAATGCCATCGACGCTAGAAAGGATAAGTAGATATTTTGGTTTAAGTAAACAAGCTATTTGAGAGGCAGTCTCATCATTATCAATTGCCTCAATTACTTTTGTGTTCTTGGCTCTAAGTTGTTGTATTTCTAACTTTCTATTTTCCTCGTAGCTCACGGGATCGTTATAATTAATTATTGGAATTGCATTCTGTTTTGGGCATCTTAGCAAAGCTTGTTTTAAATGCTCTCTTTTCATGGGGTCATTAAAGTGTTGATGCTCTACCAAAAACTGTCTTAATGAATAATTGCTATCCATGAATGTTCTATATGTTTCTAGTAATATTATTTGTCCTTGTGCTGCGTAATCTGTTTTTACATCATCTTCGCTTCCCTCAAGTTCATGACCATTTCGCCTAATAAAGTCAAGTCGCCCTATCTCAGTTGCCCCAGAAGTGATCCAAACATATCCGGGCTTTAATTCTCGCGAAATATGAGATATTACATTATAATCAATATCCTTATTATCTGTGTTGACAAGTGCCATTGAACCAATTTTGCCAACGAGTTCAATATCAAAAGCGGTCATTTTTCCTCCAGTATCTGCGTTTTATCACAATAATTATGTAGGTTTTGCATAAAACATTAAGTTGATTATATAAATAAACCCATAGATAGTCAAATGATACATTCTACGAAGCGTTGGCTTAATCATTCTGTCCATTTCATATTCACGCATCCTAATGTTACTTTTTACCTATTATACTTTTGCTTTTTCACTTTTTAATAGATATTACTAATCTACATGTAATATTGCAAAGTTTCTACAGAGTTCAACTAGTACAATTTCAGGGCAATGTTGATAAATAAGCTCATATTTAGTATAATTAAATTTAGTCAATAATGAGGTTTTAGTACTGTCTAGCATAAAGAGGAGGAAATATGAATAATTATCAGAATTTAGAAATACTTTATACACCATTTGGGGAGACCTTAGATAAAAAATGCCCCCTAAAGGAATATCCTAGACCTCAACTTAAGCGAGACAGTTTTATAAATCTAAATGGCTATTGGGAATACGCTATCCTTAATAAAAACCAAAAACTAACTTCCTTCCAAGGTAAAATTTTAGTTCCGTTTTCCCCTGAAAGTCCTCTAAGCGAAGTAAACAAACTGGTCATGCCTTCTGATATTTTGTACTATAAACGAGACTTTGAAATATCAAGTGATTTTCTTAAAGATAAGACTCTATTGAACTTTGGAGCTGTTGATTATGAGTGTAGTGTTTATCTAAATGATAATTTAGTTGGCTCTCATAAGGGTGGTTATTTCCCTTTTTCTTTGGATGTCACTAGTTCTATAAAAACAGGTACAAACACTCTGCAACTTTCTGTTACAGATCCATCCGATAAGGGCTTCCAAGCTAGAGGAAAACAAAAAATTAAACGTGGGGGTATTTTCTACACCCCTCAATCTGGTATTTGGCAAACAGTATGGCTTGAGAGTGTGCCTTCAAATTATATAGATTCCATAAAAGTTACTCCAAACATAGACAATTCTGAAGTATCTATTATTATCAATGCCCAAGATAACAAAAATGCAACTATTTCCGTTCTATTTAAGGGTAAGTTAATAGCTTCTTCAAAAGCTAATGAGCTCGGAGAAGCCCTAATTAAAATTCCCAACCAAAAACTTTGGTCGCCAGAAACTCCATTTTTATATGATTTAGTTATTGAACTTGGAACCGATAAGGTGGAATCGTATTTTGGAATGAGAAAGTACGGAATAATAAAAGATGAAAAAGGAATCAAACGTCTTGCGCTAAACAATAAACCCTATTTCCACAATGGCCTATTAGATCAAGGTTACTGGCCGGATGGACTTTATACCCCACCTTCTGAAGAAGCAATTATTTATGATATAAAAACCATGAAAGATCTAGGATTTAATATGCTTAGAAAACATATTAAGATAGAACCTATGCGTTGGTATTATCATTGTGACAAAATTGGTATGCTGGTTTGGCAAGACTTTATAAACGGTGGGAAGGATGCAAACAAGTTATTTAATGGCTTCATGGGATTATTTAATCTTAATGGAAAAGACACAAACTATAGAATCGGAGGAAGGCAAGATAAGGAAGGAAGAGAGGAATATTACGTTGATGCAAAAAGAACAATGGAACTACTTCATAATGTTGTTAGCCTTGCATTATGGGTGCCTTTTAATGAAAGTTGGGGCCAGTTCGATGCCTTGAAAGTTTATGATTTTGTTAAATCAATAGACGATACGAGACCAATTGACCACGCAAGCGGATGGATTGATCAAGGTGGTAACGACTTTAAATCTATGCATATTTACTTTGTCCCAATAAAACTGCCTAAAAATGAGGATAGATGTGTTATTTTATCTGAATTTGGTGGATATAGTCTTAAAGTATACGGCCACGTATTTAATAAAGTGAAAGCATTTGGATATAGAAAGTTTAATACTAGCGATGATTTGGATGCAGCTTTTCATAAGCTTTATAACGAAAGTATTATCCCTTTGATTAGTGATGGCTTATCGGCTACAGTATACACTCAAGTAAGTGATGTGGAAGATGAAATTAATGGACTACTTACTTACGACAGAAAAGTATTAAAACTGAATCCAGTCACACTTATAGAACTCAACAGAAAAGTTAGGCTGTAGATATTAGCTGTAAATATATAATATTAGCTAATAGTTTCACACTTATTTCAAATGAATAACACCATAAAAGTATACAATTAAATTGGAGTTGTATAGGGGTTTTAATAAAAGCCCTCTCCTAACATTGTAAAAATATAACTAATTAACTAGAGTCCAAGAGAAATAATGCATTCAAGTAAAAGAAAAATCTTAATCGTTCTAATTGTAGTTTTTTCTGTCGCAATTTTGCTCGGCACTCTTTCTTCTTGCCAAAAAACTTCACTAATTTACTTTACGGAGCCCTCATATTTTGTCTACTTGGACCAAGAAACTTCATTTGTCCCCGAGATTGTTTCAAAACCAAGAGAAAAAGAATTCATCTTATCTAGTGCAAACCCTACTATAGCTATAATTGAAGAAGATGGGTTAACCATAAGAGCTCTTAAAGAAGGTATTGTTACTTTAACTGTAGAATCGGAAGGATTGAAAGCATATACGAAAGTGCTTGTTTTTCCCTCTGCTTCTAGCCCCGCCATACCACAAGCTCAAGATGGCAAAGTTTCTCTATACTTTGTTTCGGAGTCTGGAAGTTTTCCCGCTCAAAGACTCACTCCTGGAGAATACGGGCATGACCCATCGAGCGAATATTCAAGAAGTGGTTATACTTTATTTGGATGGTATGAGGATAGTGAATTTACCTCTCAGTTTGATTTTGCATCCACTCCAATAACCCAAAATACCGTATTATTTGCACTATGGGGTATAGATGTTCCTCAATATGATTATTTAACTATTGACAGTAAAATTTATATTGATGGCTTTAAATTCGGCTATATTCCTTATGAGAATGTGGAATTACCTGAAAGAGATGAATTGGAGAGGGAAATTTATGGAATAAACGAGTACGCTTTTTCTGAAAACAAAAATCTTCTCTCAATAACAATTCCCAATACATATAAGGAAATAAAAAAGTATGCTTTTGCTAACACTGAAAAACTTGAAACCGTAATAATTGGTTCAGGTGTAGAATATATTAGGGAATTCGCTTTTGCAGGGGACCCAGTATCACCACTTTCAAAAATAAAAAGCGTAACAATACTCGGCAATTCTCTTTTACAATTAGATAGTGGAATTTTTAAAGATTGTATAAATCTAGAGACACTTGTTCTACCAGATTCATTAGCGCAAATTGGCGCAGAAGCCTTCATGA
Source organism: uncultured Christensenellaceae bacterium (assembly GCA_964392385.1). Lineage (GTDB taxonomy): Bacteria > Bacillota > Clostridia > Christensenellales > DTU072 > MWEH01. The sequence continues at coordinate 36,851 of CAYMPR010000006.1, forward strand.
ATTGCTACAAATTAACAAGCATTGATACACCTGAAAACCTAATAAAAATATACAACTCCTCCTTTAACTCATCTGGTATAACCTCAATTGATTTAAAAAACATCAAAGAAATAGGGACACAGGCATTTTGGGGGTGCGCTTATCTTAGCGAAGTTACTGGGGGAAATTATTTAACTAGTTTAGGGAGTTACATTTTTGGTAGTTATATAGTTAGTTATCAGCCCTATTCCACTCCATATTTGCGCAACGCAATTAACACTGAACCTGTAAAAACAGACAAGGTTTTATATATAGGCAACGCTCTTATCTATGCTTACCCTGGAAAAATCAAACAAGAATATAAGGTTAAAGCATCAACAACCTCGATTGCTGGGGAGTGCTTTGCAGATGTAAACGGGTCGGTTATTACTTTTGATGGACAAGTACCGCCTGAACATATTGGGGCTTATGCCTTCGGGGGAGGTTTATCTGATAACACTTGTAAGTCTGAAATAATTGTTCCAAATGGATTCATGACTGCTTATATAAATGCCTTCCTAGTTACTGTTTATGAGGAATCTACTGGATATCTTCCAACCGAATACTCTTGGTCAAGTGTTCAGTGTTTTTACGAAAAATGGGTACCCTCATCATATGCAGCTATTCAAGTCTATAAAAGAAATGTTATTACTTGGGTTGATGCTGAAAGTGCTGAATGGGACTATAATTTAAGTGTCCAGCCCCATATTCTTATTGGTGGGTGGGATGAGAATATTACCCCAACAATGCCAATACAAATAGATATTAAAGCCGAAACTGATGCTGCTTGCAATTATCAAAGCTATATCGTAGATAAAATTAAGGCATATTCATTTAATAGTGACAGCACTCTTGAAACAATAATTTTGCCTATATATATTTCTCAAATGGAGTCAAATGTATTTTCTGGCCTTTCAAAATGTATGGGTATATATTTTAAAGGTGGCTTTATGTGGAATCCCAGCAGCACTACCATTAGCTCTTCAACTTTTAATTTTTCCGGTATGCCTTTAGGCTGTAAAATATATGTACCCGCAGATAAACTAAGCTCATATCAAAGTTCTTGGAATTATTCTACCTTAAGTGGAAGAATCGCAGCTGATCCTACTTAGTCTTAGCCAGATTATTCAAATAAATAAGTCTATATTGGAAATATTACTAAACCCTATTATCACTACTAGTTTCTTTTGGAGGAATAAATGGGCTATTTGCCTTATATAATCGCATCTTTTTCAGTGGTTTCTGCAATTCTTTCAGGATTTTATAATCTTAAAGAGCGCCCAATAGCAAGAACTTCTTTTAAAACTCTTGCCTCGGTCTTATTTCTTTGCACAGCTATTTTTTCGATGTATCACGGGGGAAGAAATCAAAGTTATAATATTTTAGTCCTAACCGCACTTACTGCGGGCATGCTTGGAGATATTTTCTTGAGTGTAGATGGTTTGGTTATTGAAAAGTATCGCTCCTATTTTATGGTTATCGGTTCTATTTGTTTTGGTGCAGGGCATATACTCTTTGCGTATATTTTCTTGTCTTTAGTTTCGGCATTTCAATTTTTCTTGCTTTTTATTATTATGTTACTTCCCCTTCTTTTGTTTCTTTCCACTAGAATTTTCAAATATTCTTTTGGTAAATATACACTTGCAGTTTATAAATACTCTATATTATTATCCATAATGCTACTAACTGGAATTAATTTATATATCCAAAATCGTTCAACTGGCTCATTACTAATTCTTATTGCTAGCATTCTGTTTACTATATCTGACGCATGCCTAGCTATAAAAGATTTTGTTTTCAAAGGAAAGCATCGTCCGCTAATATATATCGTTCTCATTACATATTACATAGCTCAAAATCTTTTTGCTCTTACTGTAATGCTTTCTGTGTAATGTGTCTGATTGCTTTATATTACCATCATATTATATAGCTCATAATATTTTGCTTTTAAGCTAAGGCTCTATATAATAGATTTAATTGTTTTTTACTAATACGGCTTTTTAATATTGGAGGAATTAATGGATTTATCAAGAAGCGAAATGATACTAAGTACTGAAGGGATTGCAAGGCTAAATAATTGTCGAGTTGCGGTTTTTGGCATAGGAGGTGTTGGGAGTTTTTGTGTTGAGGCACTAGCTAGATCCGGAATTGGGCATATAGATTTATTCGATAATGATGTGATTTCGCCCTCTAATATTAATAGGCAACTTATTGCTCTAAGTGACAATATTGGAAAAGATAAAGTGCAGGTTGCTAAAGAAAGAATTTTAAAAATTAACCCTAACTGTATTGTGTCTTGTCATAAAGTTTTTTATTCTCCTGAAAATTCTAATGAGTATCGCTTATCAAATTACGATTACGTAGTAGATGCTATTGACACTGTAACTTCAAAAATTGAGCTTATTGTAAAAGCGAAAACCCTGATGGTGCCTATAGTTTCTTGTATGGGAACAGGGAATAAGCTAAATGGGTATATGTTTGAAGTTGCAAACATAACAAAAACCTCTGTTTGCCCTCTTGCAAGAGTAATTAGAAAAGAATTAAAAGAGAGGGGAATCAATAACCTAAAAGTTGTATATAGTAAAGAAGAGCCACTTTCTATTCCATTAATCAAAGATGAAAAATCTGGGAAGATTATTCCTGGGAGTGTATCTTTTGTTCCAGGAGTCGCAGGGCTATTACTGGCAGGTGAAGTCATCAAAGATTTAACAAAAATTAAAGGTTAATAATCATTTTTAATTGATATCTAACGCAAAAACCAAGGAAAAAATCCTTGGTTTTTCTAGTTAATAATAAAGTCATTACTTTTTTAGTTAAAAAATGCCTCTCTAGCTCTTTGTTTAACTTCAGCAGATGCACTAAATGGAATTCTTGAGGTATACCCTGCTTTAGCTGCAACTATTCTTTTTGCAGGCCAAATCAAAATTTCTTGGTTCCAACGATTTACTGAGTCGTTGTATAGTTCTCTTGCTGCAGTTATTTCTTTTTGCAAATAGCTATTTTGTTGCATAGCATCCGCAATAACTGCCATGGAGCGCAACTCAGGATATCTTTCAATTGTTACATTTATAGCTCGAGCAGCCGAATCAATTGAAGAAGCCCTTTCATTTCTAGCCTCATCATTTACTATTTGCCCGCCACTTCTTAAAGCGGCAATGTTAGTGTAAGTTTCCTTATCTAGTTTTGTTGCCTTTTCTACTAATCCCACAACATTCTCTAGTATTACTACTCTTTGCTCAAGATAATTATCAATTGTGGATGCATTTGCTTGAATTTTTTGCTGTATTTTTGCCAAGTATTCTCTTGCCTTTTGCTTAATATACAAAAATACGAGTCCTGGGATAATTCCAGCTACCCATAAAGCAATTTCAAAAATTGTACTTCCAACACCAACAGTTACTGGAATCTGCTTTTCAATAACATTAACATCTCGCCCTTCTGCCTTTACTGGCCCAGTAATTTCATCTAATTCATTTCCCATTTTTTCTCCCTTCTTGGCACAAATATATTTAGCATAAGCCATCTGTACCTTTCTTGTTATCTTATATTATATCCTTAATTTCCATTAATTTCATCTTTGATTCGTATCTTTTATTTTTCATCCAGTTTTTCTATGTCCTCTACACTCCCCTCAATTTCATCGACATTAAACCCTAAAATGTTTGTTTGTCCGCCCTCACCATTACTATTTTCATTTCTACTAACATCCTCGCCAGCAATAACCTTCTCAATTTCATCAAACATGTTATCAATTTCATAATCCGAAAGGGGATCTGAACTCAAAAAACTTAATATTGAGTGAGTAAAATGTGGCGAAAACTTTTGTATACTAGTATTGTTACTATTCTTTAATGATCTGTACTTTTGATAACTTAATCCAGGGTTTGCAACCTTAATGACACTTTCCTTTTCCACGGGAAAATACTCTACCCATTTAATAGGAATCTTATGATATTTACCATCCCCACCAAATTTTGAAACATATTCTACTCTATCTTCTCCCCTAAAGCCGTAAGCCCTAACACTTAAAGTATCTCTGCCTTTTTCAGAGCCAATTACCTTTGTTTTCACAATATTATCGGTAATGCTTTCGGGGCTTTTCAATATTTTTATATCAAATCTATTAACAACTTCTTCGTGTTGCCAGGGCGAAAAGTATGAGGGGTAAACATCTTTATATATGTACTCTCTTGGCTTAAGTTGATAATACAGTGGGATAGCAAGTAGTGGAGCAAAGTTAAAATATATTGTATGAAAATAGCTTTCGTTATATGATATAAACCATCTTTTTATTTGCTCAAACTCATACCCAAAATATCTTGAAGGTCTATCTTCTAAGTCAGCTTTAGACAGGGATTTTGAGGATAAAATGTTTAGCATATATAATTTTTGGAAAAAGAAGTCATCTCCATTACCAATATTTCCTTCATCCATTATGATTTTGACCATTTCTCTTTGTGCAAACGGCGTAAACAACAATCTGAACTCTTGCTCGTCATTTCTATTGGTTGCGTTGAAAAGTACTTCAAAATCTGTGTTTGCAAGTAGTGTTAAATCCCCACCCTTCTTAATACTCTTCCTAGCGGTTCGTTCTAATTTATTCGTTTGACTCTTGATATGTCGTTCTAGCTTCCCCTCTGAAAAATCATCGACAAATTTTGGAGATCTAGTGAAAAACAGGTTAGGCGCTGCTTCGTTTCCATAATAAATGGCATGCTCTTTCCAATATGATGGAGCAGGTCTATCTATGCTTGCTCTTAGGGTTTCTGAGTGCGTTACCGAATGCCCTTCATGGTCAATCGTAGTCCAACTAATAGTAATACTTCCCTCATATCGTTTGCTTATCATTTCAAATAATTTTTTACATGAAATTAGGAAAGGATTGCCGTTAATTTGTCCACTTTGACAATATAATACACTGCTATTTAAGTCACGCCTATCATCATCAAGTTTATATTTAGCCTGCAAAAGATCGAACCTTTTATAGTCAAAGTATTTATCCATCTCAATTAAGGGAAAAGTCTGTGATAACAATAAATTAGAAACGCCATTCTCAAATAAACAATTAAGAGGACTCATTTGCGCCCATGCTTTATTAGTTTTTTCATCTATGCTTTTTTCAAGACTCTCAACTAAAAGTTTAAGTTCTTTTAACTTCTTGCTAATCTTTATTAAGGGAAAAATTAATATCAAAACTATGCCAATAATTAAGAAGGCATAATAGATTGAAATCGTGTTGTTATTTATTGATACTATTAATGCAATAATCGAAATAACTCCCACTACAACTAGTAGTACCAGCAAAAAGCTAAAGTTATTTTTTTTGCTTTGCGTGAGGTTTTTCTCGGATTCTAATTTTCGTATCTCTTTTACTAGACTTTTATTGCCGTCAATATCTACTTTAGATTTCTCCACGAGATTATTAAAATATGCTTCAGCGTTATCGCGATGCTTTTGTTTTAATTCAGTCGAATATTTTTTTATAAAATCTTCTAATACTTCTTGTTCCATCTTTGCTCTTTTTTTCGTAAATTCTTGTTACGATTATTATAGATTAATATTTTAATTATGTACACATTAATAAATCAAAGGTCTATACCTTCTTGCCTTCTCTTGATATCCCAAAAATTCATTGTTTGTTGATATTTTGGTGTTGTTTTCGCTATTCTTGTTTTTTACACTATGTTATATTAAAAGGGATAAAACATACTGATAGGAATATTTATGAATAAAGCTGTACTTTTTGATTTAGATGGCACTTTAGTTAATACTTTTCAAGATCTTTCTGATGCGACCAATTATGCCATGCGTATGACAAACAACCCACCTGTCCCTGATGATAATATGAAAAGATTTATTGGTGATGGAGTGGTTAGTCTAGTCGACTCAGCTCTTGGACCCAATAACACAACAAATAGAAAACTTGCTGGCTCATATTTTATTGAATATTATCTTTCACACCTAACATATAAATCTCGTCCTTACGAAGGTATGATTGAATTAGTTAATCAGCTAAAGACAGATGGGTATAAGCTTGCAGTTGTTACCAATAAAAGACATTCTGCTGCTCTTGAGATAGTTGATTTCTTTTTCAAAGACTTATTTGACTATATTATCGGGGAAACTAAGGCTATCCCAAGAAAGCCTGCACCAGATATGGTTGATAAAGCTCTAAAAGAAATAGGATCAAGTAGAGAAAATGCCATTTTTGTTGGCGATAGCGAGATTGACTTTAATACTTATAAAAATTCTAATATTATTGGTATTACTTGCCTTTATGGTTTCTCCCCTGCTAAAGAACTTTTAGCTCTTAACCCAACCTATTATGTTAACTCTCCAAAAGAGCTCTATCCCATTATTCGCTCGTTATTTTCTAATATGTAATTATTTTAGACTGTTCTTTTTTATAAACTAAGCCTTCTATTGTTGTTTAGGCATTTATTTATTGCCTATTTTACACCCTACATGTTTTTACTCTTTGAGCCCTAGCCTTTACGTATTTTACGTGCCTATAAAAAACATTCACTCAACATTCATTTTTTTGCCCTTACTTATTCATAAAGCGTTGTTATTATATAATTAACCTAAGCAACTACATTTTATCCCCCATACATAAAATAGTTGCAAAGTACCACTTGCTGGTTAAAATATAAGAAAAAGTAAATTAACCACAAACTAACACCACAATTTAATAAAACAATTTCTCAATCCCTCCTCCACAAATAAAAAATAGAAGAGCACGCAAGTGGGCTCTTCTTATTTTTTTGTTCAGTCAATGCTTCTAATTAATGGCTATTTCGTTTGAATATATATCTAGGCTAAATACATCAATAGCTTTTCTGTATTATTTATTCTTCTATTTGTTCTGGGAAATCATTTTCTAAATCCATTGTTGCTGGATCAAGCTTTGGAAGCTCAATATAAAATGTACTTCCTTCGCCCTTAGAGGTAATTACTCCGTATACTCCACCCGGATGCATATTCATTACCGACTTTACAATAGATAAACCAAGGCCTGTGCCTACTACAGCACGCTTATGCGATTTTTCAGATTTATAATATCTATCCCAAATATGAGGGAGAATATCTACATCGACACCCTCGCCATTATCTATAACTTCAACTCTAATATTTAGGCCATTTGTAACTAGCCTCACCGTTACTTTTTTATCATCTCCAGAATAATTTACTGCGTTATTTATAAGATTATATATTACTTGCACTATCTTCATTTCGTCTGCATACACATAACCATTTTCTTCATGTTCCCAAACTAATTCATAGCCTTGGGCTTTTAGGAGCTTGCCATGTCTTTTTAGCATTTCATCTAATGTCTCGACTAAATCAAAAGCCTTGATTCTAAGTTTTGCCCCACCCTCTTGTAATCTTGATAAATCCAACATATCGTTGACTAAACTTGCAAGCCTTGTCGTCTCATCTATAACCACTTGAATGTTTTCAGGGTTTGCCTCACTTGGTATATCTTTCATCATTTCACTATAACCTTTAATTAGCGCTAAAGGTGTTCTAATATCATGTGAAACATTGGCAACAAGTTCTTTTCTATATCCTTCTAGTTTATTTAGTTCAATTGAAGTATAGGATAATGTTTCTTTCAGTTCCTCGATTTCAGTATAGCCACTTGTAACAGATTTGAAATCCGCATCACCTTTAGGTATATCTTTTGCAGCTTCATTAAGCCCTATTAAAGGTGCAGCTATGGTTTTTCCTAGCATAAAGGTAATCAACAAAGAAAAAAGAATATATAGTAATGATGTGCTAATTAGCTGTAAAACCAATGTCCTTCCAACAACTGGCAAAGGAGTAACTTGCCCCTCGGCAACAATAATATAGTTTACTAAATCATTATTTTTTACAATTTTGGCATAAGTATATGATGACATTGGTAAACTGTTATTCGATGGTACATTTCCATGATAATCACTAGGGGAGTAAGTTAAATCAACAAATCTTCCCTCTATTTCTTCAAAATATGTTTCATCCTCCGATTGTCTTGCTAGATTATAATATGCTTCAAGAGTTCTTGTGTGCATTTCACAATCGGTAAAAACATGCTCACTAACAATCTCGGTGAAAGTATTTGACTTGCCAATCCATACACATATGCCTTCTGTTCTTGCTATGCGTTCTACTAAAGTAGTTAGAAGCTCCTCATTTTCGATGTTTTGGGAAATAACCTCAACCGATTTTTTTATGCTTTGTTTCTCGTTCATTGCATAAAAAGAATTAAGTAGTAAAAACTGTAAAGCCCAAGTAAAGCCTAATGTTATTACGACAAAAATTAATATAACTATGAGAATCTTTCCAGAAACTGAAAGAAGTCTTTTTGGCTTAGTTGATTGGTTTTTCTTCAAAGCGATATCCTACATTTCTAACTGTTACTATCATTTCGAAGCATTCTCCCAAGCTTTTTCTCAGCAATTTAATATGTGTATCGAGAGTTCTCGCATCGCCATAAAAATCCCAGCCCCATACTTCATTTAAAAGTTTCTCTCTGCTTAGAGCAATACCCTTGTTTTTCACTAAAAATGTAAGTAAATCATATTCTTTGGGTGATAAATCAATTTTCTCCCCAGAAACAAAAACTATGTGTGCTGAAAAATCAATTTTTAGTTTTCCAGCCTCATAAACTTCTTTTGTTACCCCACCAGAGGTTGATCTTTGCATTACTGCTTTTATTCTAAGCATTAATTCTTTGGGAGCAAATGGTTTGCCTATGTAGTCATCAATCCCAATTTCAAAAGCATTTATCTTGTCATAAGTTTCTGTTCTAGCAGAGAGCATAATGATGGGAATTGCTGAAAATTTTCTAATCTCCCTAACTGCCGAAAAACCGTCGAGTTCTGGCATCATAACGTCCATAATAACAATATCAAAGCTTCCCGCTTTAACCTTATCTATTGCCTCGAAACCATTTCCAGCTTCATCAGTAGTAAATCCCTCTAATGCAGCATACTTTGCAACAATTTCCCTTAATTTGACCTCATCATCGACTATCAATACTTTGTACATTTTTCCCTCCTCAAATGTAAATAATATCTCATGAAATAGCGCTAACTATCGCAATACAATTTCTGTGTCAATGTCAATTTGGCAGTATATTCTATGTTATCTCTTACGTAAACAACATCTAAGGTGTCACCAACAGGATATGAGTTTAACGCTCTATTCCATTCTGCCTTCGTCAAAACGCTAACTCCACCGACAGATTTGATGTAATCTGATGAAACAAATGTTCCTTTGCCTGTACCATCTCTGCTTACATATAATCCTACCCATGGTCTAGTCTGGGAGACTTTAACAACTTCATAAAATTCAACTACATTTGTATCAACTCTGCCGGTAACATAATTTTTCTCTATCAACTGAGTAGCAATATCTAAACATGTTACAGATGGAATTGCATAACCAACATTTTCCACATTTTCTCCGGTGCCTTTTGCGTTTACAACTCCTACTAATCTTCCGTACAAATCAAAGAGTCCACCACCTGAATTTCCAGGATTTACGCTTGCAGTTGTTTGATAAAGGCTCATTCTAATGCCATCCACTGTTACAACTTTATCAATTCCAGATACTATACCTTCTGCTACAACCACATCATCACTATTTAATGGATACCCTAAAAGCAAAATGTCTTCTGCCATATATATAGAGTCTTTAGAGGCAATTGTTGCCATCAAGCTAGTTGTATCTACTCCAATATTTAAGATTGCTATATCGGATAGATAATCTCCCTTGAAATTACTAACCGAGTATACCATTCCATTACCTAAAGTAACTGTAATATTAGTAGCCCCTTCAACGACATGATAGTTAGTTATAATATCTCCGCTCGAACTAATAATAACTCCACTCCCGACTCCACTAAATGTCTGCACTCCACCTAAAGCTTCGGATATAAGAGAGCCAGTAGTTATTTTTACTACCGAACTTGCTACAGCGCTAAACACTTCGGCTTTCGACATTCTCTCACCAACATTTCCCATAGGAGAAGCATATTGAGAGGAGTCTGTTAATATTACTGTCGTTTCATTAAATAATGTAGCTCTATCAGTCGCAATTTTTGCACCTAAGAATGCTGCCCCGACCATACCTCCTGCTATTATCAATAAGACGATAACAATGGCATAAATAGGCAAACGAGGCTTCACCACCGGCACCCTGCTGGGTTTTCTTGAGCGAGCTTCGTATGTTAGTTTCTGGGCATTCCCATATGTTACATTTCTTTTTTTATCGTACAATTTACACTTCCGCATTATATAGATATTCTCTAATAATAATACACGCGTATGAAATTAGCTTGAACAAGAAGTGATAATTAATATATATTTTTGCCTTATAGCAATCAAATCCTACTAATTTTTGAGTATTTGCCAATATTGAAAGAGTTAATTAATTTCTTTTTATCTTCCAGCAGTCGAATTTAAAAACCTTTTTCGGTAGGCAGCCATATTGTCAATTATAGTTTGTTTAGCAACCTCGGCATTTTCCACCTTAACAACGGCTGTTTCTTTTCCTTCAAGTGTCTTATAAATTGTGAAAAAGTGACAAATTTCCGTCATTATATGTTTTGGAAGTTCAGAAACATCTGTATAGTCACTCCAACTAGGCTCTTTAAATGGGATAGCGATTATTTTACAATCGTTGTAACCCTCATCTAACATAGTAATCATACCTATAGGATAACATCTACATAGTGCAAGTGGTCTTATGCTTTCACTAGATAGTACCAATACATCTAGTGGATCATTGTCCTCTGCATAAGTTCTTGGAATAAACCCATAGTTTGCAGGATAATGTGTGGAAGTATATAAAACTCTATCTAGAATTAATAGCCCTGTTTGCTTATCTAATTCGTACTTGTTTTTGCTACCTTTTGATATTTCTATTACCGCCAGAAAATCATCTGGGGCTATCCTGTCTGCACTAACATCATGCCATATTGTCATTTTTTTCTCCTATTTCACCCCAATGCGGGCGCGCAATTTAGATATATTATATATGTATGCTTTAATTTATGCAATAAGTAGCGGTTTTTCCCTATGCCTCATCAAGATTAGCTTATGTCATCTCTTTAACTTTCATTAGTTATGTATTCTTTGATTTATGCAATAAGTAGCGGTTTTTCCCTATGCTTCATCGATATTAGCTTGTATCATCTCTTTTACTTTCATTAGTCTTGTGATATTACCTCTTTCGTTTTCATCTAGTTTCATCTTGATGTATTTTATAGTTTCTTGAAGTTGAGGAATCATTACGTATTCTAGTGCATTTACTCTTCTTCTGTTTTTCTCTATTTCATCTGCTAGCATATTACATGTTTTCTCTACTTCAGCAAGTTTCACCATCTTAATTAATAGCTCACTTAAGTTACTAATACTTAAATCAAGTTCACTACTTACTGAAGCAAACGAATAAGGATATAACTCTTTTTTTTCAGCAGGAGTAATGGTTATTATTGGAACAGGAACGCTCATAACGTTTTTTTCAGAAGTTTCAAGAGAAATAGAAAAACCAGGCATAGAGACCGCTTCTTCCATTGCTTCAGGGGAAGTAACCGCACTTGCAAGTAAAAATGATTTTAGCGAACTTGAAACCTCACTTTCTACTTCTTCTCTTAATCTTTTGTTTTCTTTAATGTAAAGCATGAACTGTCTTATAGTCTCATCCGCTTTATCTTTTAGTAGTTTATGACCACGAATAGCGGTCTTAAGACGTGTCTTAAGCCTTCTTAATTCCATTCTTGTAGGATTTACATTAATTCTTGTCATAATCTCTATATCTTCTAATCGATTTTTAGCATATTTTTTATTTCTTGATTTATACCGTATAGTACTGATCAAGCAACGAATCTTTTATTCTCTTGAGCTCATTTCTAGGTAGCAATCTTAATAAATTCCACCCTAAATCCAACGTCTCATCAATACTTCTATTCTTATCAAATCCTTGATTGACATATTGTTTTTCAAATTCATCTGCAAACTTTGCAAATTTTCTATCTACTTCAGTAAGGGCCGCTTCTCCTAAAATAATGCTTAATTCCTTAGCCTCTTTGCCTCTTGCGTAAGCACTAAATAGTTGGTTCATAGTATCGGCATGATCATCCCTTGTTTTGCCCTTTCCAATTCCCTTGTCCTTAAGTCTCGAAAGGGATGGTAACACATCAATAGGTGGAGAATAACCTTTTTTATATAACTCACGACTTAGTATTACTTGCCCTTCTGTTATATATCCAGTTAAATCTGGTATTGGGTGAGTTTTATCATCTTCTGGCATTGTAAGCATCGGAATTTGAGTGATACTTCCTTCTTTGCCTTTAATTCTTCCGGCTCTTTCATAAATGGTTGCAAGGTCAGTATACAGATATCCTGGATATCCTCTTCTACCTGGAACCTCTTTTCTAGCTGCACTTACTTCTCTTAATGCCTCACAATAATTGGTAATGTCAGTCATGATTACCAAAACATGCATTCCACACTCGAACGCAAGGTACTCTGCTGTAGTTAGAGCCATTCTAGGGGTTGCAATACGCTCAATAGCGGGGTCATTTGCAAGGTTCATAAAAAGCACAGCCCTTTCAATAGCCCCTGTCTTTTTAAAATCAGTTACAAAATAATCTGCTTCTTCAAAAGTGATTCCAATTCCAGCAAACACGACTGCAAACTTACTATCACTGTTTAATACTTTTGCTTGTCTAGCAATTTGTGCTGCTAGCTCCGCATGGGGAAGTCCAGATGCACTAAAAACAGGTAGCTTTTGACCTCTTACAAGTGTATTAAGACCATCAATAGCACTAATACCTGTTTGAATAAACTCGTTAGGGTAATCTCTAGAAACGGGATTTAATGGTTGACCATTTATATTGACTCTTTTTTTGGGGATGACTGGAGCACCATTATCCCTGGGATTTCCCATGCCATCAAAGACTCTGCCTAGCATATCTTCGCTAACTGCAAGCTCTAACCTTTTCCCTAAAAACCTTGCTTTAGAGGTAGATATTTGTAAACCAGCTGACCCGCCAAACAATTGAACTAGTGCTTTCCCACCATTTATCTCAAGCACTTTTCCGTTTCTAATTTCACCATTTTCCTGTTCGATTGCGACTAGCTCATCATATTTGACTCCTTCGACTCCTTCAACTAGCATCAAAGGACCTACAACTTCTCTAATCGTTTTATATTCTTTTAGCATTGTCTCTCTCCTATTAATTAAGGTTAGAAAATTGATTTTTTCTTCAACTCAATATTTAAAATTTAATCTATCTTTTCTATTCAGTCAGCTTATTTAGTTTACTAATTTAGTGTAATATATTTTATTTAATTAGGTCAGAAAATTGTCTTTTAATTTCCAACTCAATCTTATCAAAGCTTTCCATTTTATCCTCAGAAGTATATTTTGCTCTGCCTATTTTTTCTCTTACAGTAAGCTCTATTATATCTTCTATATTTACGTTTTTGTTTATAGCATCCATACCTAGGTCATGGAACAATACTATAATCTTTAGAATCCTCAATTGCTTTTTTAGGGATGCATAAGTATCGATTTCATGATATGCGTTCTGATGTAAAAAGTCTTCCCTAATGCTTTTTGCGGTCTCAAGAACTAGCCTTTCTCTTTCGCCAAGAGCATCAATTCCTACAAGTCTAACTATCTCTTCTAAACCAGCTTCTTCTTGTAATATCCTCATGCAATATTTTCTTAAACCATTCCATTCAGGCCCAGTTTCTTCAGTGTACCAATCGGCGAGTTTTTCTGTATATAAAGAGTAGCTTTGTAGCCAATCAACTGCAGGGAAATGTCTTCTATATGCAAGTGAGGAGGACAATCCCCAGAACACTTTTACAATCCTTAATGTCGCTTGAGTAACTGGCTCTGATAAGTCTCCCCCTGGAGGACTAACAGCTCCTATTGCTGTAACGCTTCCTATATCTCCTTTACTTCCGAGTACCTTTACAATACCTGCTCTTTCATAAAACTCTGCAAGCCTACTGCTTAAGTATGCGGGGTATCCTTCTTCGCCCGGCATTTCTTCAAGTCGCCCACTCATCTCCCTTAAGGCCTCCGCCCATCTTGAGGTACTATCTGCCATTATTGCTACATTGTATCCCATGTCTCTAAAATACTCTGCAATAGTAATTCCGGTATATATACTTGCTTCACGAGCTGCAACAGGCATATCCGATGTATTAGCGATAAGCACAGTTCTTTTCATTAGAGGTTCGCCAGATTTAGGATCTTTAAGATGAGGGAATTCATTTAAAACATCCGTCATTTCATTGCCACGTTCTCCACATCCAACATAAACAATTATATCTGCATCAGCCCATTTGGCTAACTGGTGCTGAACTACCGTTTTGCCACTTCCAAATGGTCCTGGTACACAGGCAACGCCGCCTTTAGCGATTGGGAAGAATGTGTCAATTACCCTTTGTCCCGTAACAAGCGGTATAGACGGTGAAATTTTTTCTATATATGGTCTTGATTTTCTAACAGCGCATTTTTGAAGCATATTAATTTTTACATTGCCTTTTTTGGTCTTTACTTCTGCAACTGTTTCTTCAATTGAAAAACTGCCAGAAGAAATATTTTCAATTTCTCCCTCTATACCAAATGGCACCATTATTTTGTGTCTTATTATTTTGTTTTCCTGAACAAATCCCAGTTCATCGCCAGCAATAACCTTGTCACCTTTTTTTGCAGTTGCATTAAAATCCCATTTCTTTTCGCGATTAAGTGCTTTTGCCTCGACTCCCCTTGCAATTCTATCTCCACTTGCTGCCCTAATTACCTCTAGAGGACGTTGTATTCCATCGTAAATTGATTC
>CAYMPR010000006.1:51816-60661 GCA_964392385.1 uncultured Christensenellaceae bacterium
GCTTTTTCCACATTTTTAGATATATTTTTCATACCAAATCCCTCGCTTCCAGAGGCCTTTGGAATTGGAATAATTGCAGGAAACGGTTTAACTCTGTATCTATCGAGTGTTTCCTCCATTTCCCTCGCTAAATCTTCGGTTATAAAGATAACTGAATAATCTCTTGCGAGTTTTTTCAATATCTCAACTGCTTCAAAATATCTATCTACAGGAAAGACGTCTACTCCTACCGCCTTAAAGGGCAATATGCTCTCTTTTTCGCCTATTATAGCTATTTTATTATTTCGATCCATAATTTCCCCAAAAAGATTATGCGTAAATATTACGTATTCTTTTTTTCATTTCATCTTTTGCAACTTTATTTTTTAAACACACGAGTATAACTCTTAAAACTTTAATCTCATTTAACTTACCGATATAGTATCCAACTATTGGCGCTGCAGAAAACATATCAGCTTTCATAATAGAAAACATATTAATTAGATAATTATCTAGAGAAGTTTCATAAAGGGATAAATCATAATTTTTCGATCTATCAAGAAGCTTTATATATTCAGTTCCAGCAAGCTCCTTACCAAGTTTCTCCACGTCCATATTGAGTTTTTCAAATAAATCTAGCTTTAATGTGCCCCCTTCTATAAAATTATTCTCAAAAAAAGTATAGCCTGCCTCGATTTTCGCTGTCCTTAAAAAAGATAAAATATTTGTAGCATCAATTAAGATAATAAAGTACTTTTTTATATGTATATCTGAGGACTTATTTAATCTATCACATATTTCCTTGTACATTGCTTTATCCAGCTCTAAATCGATTGCTCTAGGAGAAATTAGACCCTTTAAGTTCATATTAAATAGAGTTTGAAATGCTTTATCTAGATAACTATTGAAGCTAAATTTTTCTAAAGCAATTGCTTCTCTAATTTGATTAATAGTAGTTAGCCCCTCTGGAAGAAATATACTATCAATATCTTTAATTTTCCCAAATTTTTCCTTAAACAGCACCTTAGCATTGTGATAATCATTTTTTAGAAAGAAACACTCCATTCCAATTTCATCTGGACAGACTTCTTTTACAAAAAGGGTTAGTAATCTTTCCTCTTCATGAAGTAAGGAATAAAAATCATTAGTCTCTAGAATCATTCCTCCTGCATAGTTAATTTCATAAAGAATCCTGATAGCATCTTCAACGGAAGAACACTCCATCATTCTTTTTACTCTCTCTTCAGAGATTAAATTGTGTTCTTTTGCTTTTGCACGGGCATTAGCAAAAATTAATCCCTCTTTCATTCTTTCCCTTTTCTAATATTTCTTATTAAAACTCATTCCACGGAAACAACTATTATTTCTGTCTCGCTATTGATTGGGCCCAAATAGAAAAATAAATAATATAACTTGCTATTTGTTAAATAACATATCAACTATTTTTGGTTCGTTAGCATCTCTTATTGAAGCAAGCTCAACCTCTAAAGTCATGTTCTTATCGATGGAAATACCTTTTATTATTATTCCACCAATAAAATCACCCTTATCCGCACAAAGCGAAACCTTTTTCCCAGTTTTTTTGATGCTCTCCAAAATAAAGCTTTCGGATAAGGTATCTTTATCGTGTTTTGAGATAATTATTTCATCGCCGTCATCAGCTTTTTGAATCATTTTTGATATTAAAGCTTTGTATTTCTTTTCATCACTTTTTATTTCTTTAATAGCTTGTTCAAATGATTTAGAAATAATTGCCTGCTTGGTTTTTAAAAGCAACTTTCTAGATTCAAGTAACGCAGAAGATTTTTTCCTTCTAATTATCTCATCTCTTTCAATGTAGGATTCTTGCATATTCTTTTCAAAAAAGATTTGAGCATCATTATTTGCAACGCTAAGAGTTTCTGAAGCTTTAATACTTGCTTCCTCAGAAGTTGAGTTTGCTTTATTTCTTGCATCTTTGATTATTTTTTCAATAATCTCATCACATCCACTCATCGTAAATCCTACCTTATGCCCAACTTGGGATAAATACTGCAAGGAAGCTAACTAAAAATGATAGAAGTGCATATGTTTCTACCATTGCAGTCATTAACATACCTTTAGAGCTTTCTTCGGGTCTTTTTGCGACAAGGCCGATAGAGCTAACCGCCAAATTGCCCTGATAGATTGCGCTTACGAGTCCACCTATTGCAATTGGAAGACAAGACATCAAAATACCAAGTCCACCTGCTGTAGTTAGATAAGTACCTGTAGCTGCAACTATGAATGCCCCAGAAGTAGCGAGTGCTTTAATTTTTATCATTCCTATAAAGCCAACGATAAATCCGTATAGTCCTTGAGTAGCTGGAAGCAATTGTAAAAGTAAGCACTTCATAAATTTGTCTGGATCTTCAGCGGTAACCCCAGCTGCTGCTTGCCCTGCTCGACTAACTCCAATTGATGAGCCAATACCACTCATAATTACGGCAAGAGCTATTCCTATAACTGCCAACACTGTTCCTAATAATTCCATATAAAACCTCCTTACGGTAATATAATTTTTTGTTTTCCTTATCTTATGATTATTGTTATGATAATGTAATTTTTTCTCTCTTTCCTTATACTATTAATATCAATCTCAACTATTTTGCTCCTAATTTTGCAAATACGTATATTTTGTCTTTGAGCCAACAGGAATAAATGCATGTCCGCTTCCCTCGTAGAATCTACTAAAAAATTCTATGTATTGTAGCCTTGAGTCATGGACATAAGCCCCAAGCAAGTTAATTCCAAGATTAAACGCATGCCCAACAACTAATATTGGCGCAGCGACAACCCAGCCAAGCCAAAATCCTTTAAAGAAAATATCAACAATTAAAGATGCAAGAATATTAATGGCATATCCTATAACCCCCGTGGTGAGCCCTAGCCCAAATAATCTAGAATAACTGAGTAAGTCGCTTACAACGTTTATGCTACCATAAATATTCCCAAAAGCTCCTCCTAGCATTTTAAGAGGGTTCTTTTTGCCCATAGCTCCGCCAATAACCAGCATTATAAACCCAACTAAAGCAATTATAGTGCCTACTTGTCCAACAGTTGCAAACCAGCTAGGAACAGGAGATGGATTAATAGCACCTAAAAATATCATCAAGTTAGGTGAAATACAAAAAATACCAATAAATATAATAATCCAGCTGAAATTATTAAAAATTCCTCTAAAAATTCTTTTTGCTTTAATTTGAGCGACACCCTTAAGCGCAAATCCAGTTCCTATTTGTAACATTCCAACTCCTAAAGCTAACATAAAGAGTAGCAAGGGTTGTTCCATAGGATTAAACCATGTTATATATTTCAAAAAGGATTGAGAAGGAGTTATTGCAAACCAGCTTCCAAAAAGTGCTCCCCAAACCACCGTGCTTATCCCACAAAAACCGAACATTAATAACATTTTCCCACTATTTTTTACTGGCTTAGTTATCTTTACCATTGCAAAACAAGCGATTGCTATTATTAATCCATAACCCGCATCACTCATCATTATCCCAAATATTAGGAAATAGAAAAATGCCACGAATAAATTTGGGTCTTGCTCTCTATAGTTTGGCCTTCCAAAATTATCTGTTATGCCAGTAAAAGGAGCAACAAAAGAGCCATTTTTTGTAAGCGTTGGAGGATTTTCCGTTTCTAAAGGATCTCTAAAAAATATCTCCACACGTTTGCATTTGTCTTTAACTTCCTTTTCAAGATAATTAACCTTTTCTTCCGGCACCCAGCCCTCCATTATGAACACTCTCTTGGTGCTAGGGCTTTTGGATATACATTCAATTTTCCCCATTTCGATTAAATAATGGTCATACAGTAATTTTAACCTATCTGCAAATGTTAAAAAATGGATAGCATCAGTAGATAATGTTTCTTTTTTCTTTTCTAGTTTCTCGCATTCCCGTTCTAATTCGTTGATTTTTTCACGAGGCATAACATCATAAGTAAAATTGCATTTTGTAAATTCATTTTCGTTTAAAACTGATTTAACAAAAGCTTCATTATCTTTATGACAAACAATAAAAATGGCTTGATATTTCTCGCCTTCAAACACGGAAAAATCTGCTTTTTCTGCGAGCTTACTGGAAACCACTTCCACTCTCGAAGTGGGGATAAATCCTAATAATGCAGTTGAATTGAGTGTATCTTTAATTTCAGAAAACTTTACATCGACATATTTATATGGGGTTAGTTGCTCAATTAGTGCATTGTGTCTAGCTTTTTCGCTTTTTATGTCGATTAATGCTGAATTTATTTTTTCTATTTCGGAGATACGAGAAAAAAGCTCAACTTCGTCCTTTGCTGTTTCTTCAAATTCCTCGAGTGAAACAAGTTTGTTCTCTCTTTTAAATGAAATCTTTGGAAGTTCCTCTTTACCAGGCGTTATTTCATCTTTTCTTGCCTTTTTATCGGTATTTTTTTGCTTAATTAAGGTATCTTTCAAAAAGTTTATTGCAAAGCTTAATTTTAATAGCCTGCTTTCTACTTCTTCTTTATGCTCTTTTATGTCGGGATAACTTGTCAAATCAAGTAGGTTAGAGGCACTTATTTCCACAAATCCACTCTTTAGAAAAATTCTCATAAGCCTAGATTCTTCGCTTGAATGCGCTATCAGGCTCATTTTTTTCATAGTTACTATTGACATTATTTTCCCCTCAATTTTCGGTGTGGGCTAATATTTTCTCATCCAATCAAACATCAAATGCCATAATTGTCAAATATAGCATCTCTTATAAATTTCGCAGCCTCTAAAGTATCAGTTTCTTTTTCTAGTTTGTCAGATGCATTTTGTCCTTCTTTGATAATTTTTAGAAACTCTTCCTCAGAATCTTTATTTGCATGCAAAACAACACTTTTTCTTTCTGCCTTAACTTTCTCTTTTGCCTCACTTCTTATCTTTTCCGCTTCTTCATCTGCATGTTGTACTGTTAGTTTTGCTTCTTCAAGAGCACCTTTTAATATATCTTCCGCTTGTGCTTCAGCCTCTAAAATAATCTTCAATGTATCTTGTACCATATTTTTCCCTTCAACAAATGTTTTTTCTAACAAATTACTATTTAGTAATAATACCAAAAAACAGAGCAAAAGTCATTAACATGCGCGTAATTAAGAATAACCTTAATAATCAAGCTTATAAAAATATATTATATTACTAGAATTATTTAGTATTTTGCATAAGATCGCTTTTCACTGACACGTTTTTATAAAACCTATAGTTCTCTCGATAATAAAAAAACTCCCCAATAAATGAGGAGTTTAATACTTTAAGTTTTTATATAGTTACTTTTTTAGTAAGTCTCTAATCTCGGTTAGTAGTTCTGTTACCTTTGCATCATCATTTTTAGCGGCAACTTCTTCCACTACTGCTGCAACTTCTACAACTGGAGTAGCCTCAACAACTACTTCTTCTTTGTGTTCTTTATTTATAACTAACTTGACTGCTTTTTCTGCAGTTTCTTTAGCTTTCATTATTAATCTTAAAAGTACGAATATTGATAAAGCGATAATAAAGAAGTCAATTATTGTCTGAATAAAATTACCATATCTAAGTGCAGCTTCTGCAGTTAGAACAGCTCCTGAGATAGGATCAAGTTCCGCGGGAGTAAAAACCCATTTCCAATCCCTTACATCTTTCCCACCAAAAATTAAACCAATTATAGGCATAATCATATCGGAAACTAAGCTAGAGATAATTTTTCCAAACGCACCACCGATTATAACGCCGACGGCTAAATCGAGAATATTTCCTCTCATTGCAAATGCTTTAAAATCTTTCAAAAATGTGCTCTTTTTTTTTTCTTTCTTTCCCATTTTTTCTTCTCCTTTAAATTATTATTTAATCTACAAAAGTATATATCTAACTAACAAATAGAACAATCAATAAATGCCCAGAATTTACACTTTATTTCTTTTTTTAGCGAAAAACATTAAATTCAATGGTTATGTAATCAAAAATACATTATAACTATGCTCTAATTTGCCATAATAGTATTTCTGTATGAGTATCTCTGATTGCAAAATGATTCTTGATTAATCATCTGCTTCATCTAAGTAAGTTGCTAGCAAATCCGATACATGTAATAGTGCTGCAAGAGGATGTTTTTCGTATGCTTTTCCAACCTGAAAACTACCACCCTTGACTCTTTCGTCGAATCCGCCCATATGCCAATTAATAGCCATCGCTTCATCTCGTGAAATTTTAATAAATCCAGCCAATATATATACAGACTTCTCGCCATGTCCATATGGCAATTCTTCATCAATAGTATAGTAAGGTACACTTTTCCAAGAACCATCTGGCTGTTTAGTATTTCTAGAATCAACTTTGTAGAAATTTACCTTGCAAACGTCGTGTAAAAGTCCAGCTATCGCAATTGTTTCTTGAGTAATAGTTTTAGACCATTCACTTTTTTCGTTTTCAACTAATTCTTTTAACCTATAATAGACATTTAAGCTATGTTCAACAAGACCACCTTCTCTGTCTAAATGAAACTTAGTACTTGCGGGTGCAGTAAAAAAATCACTCATTGTTAAGTATTCAAGTAGTTTATCTGCTCCTTGTCTTTTTATATTGTCTTGAAATATTTTTATAAAAGTGTCTTTTAGTGCCATTTTGTGTCTCCCTGTATTTTTGTTTCAATTGTATTGCCGAAACGTTAGTGTGTCAATCTATCTAATCGATGCATTGCTTTATTGTCCCACTAATTACCCTTTCTCAAAAAACTTTCCTTTTTACAATACATTTCATGTTTAAATTTCTTATTCAATCCTTGCTAAAGAAACTTTGATTTCTGCTCCTTCTGCATTATTTATAATTATTTTCTTGCTGCATATTTCTTTAAATGGGTTGAGAGAAACAAGTACTGCCCCACTGCTCTTAATAAACACTTCAAGAATATTTTCATAAAAATAGATTTCTATTTCTTGTAAGTTAACTTGCAGTAAACAGTTTCTACTGGAAATAACTCCTTTGGGCCTTCCCGAGCAAATCGATATATTATTTTCTCTAAAATTCAAATGAATATATTCGGGATAAACCGTTGATACTGAAAAGTTACATATAAAGTCATTAAGTTTATATTCATTTAAAGTTATTTGTGCAAAGAAAGGAATATCAATATCAATAATTTCTTCCTGCATAAATCCATTATTTATTACTAAATCTGAACAAGGTTTTTTGTGCTGGTTGATATCTGAAACAGGCAAAAGCATTAGCTTCCCATTTTTCCCCCAAACTTCTCTAATTAGAAAACAGCCATAAAAAGTACCTGTCATTATTGTTCTTCCATCACTGAGGTGAGATATTCTTGGCGTTTTTATGTCATCAATTTTTTCAACCTCCCCAAATAGTTCAAAGTGATTTGTTTTACCATCAAATTGAGCCTTTTGAGAATATACCCCGTTTATATCAGAGAAAATCAAAAACCAATCATCACCCATTTTATGTAGGCTTGGGCAGCAATATTTGCTAGACGGACATTTTTGTGCGACACAAAAATCATAATTTAATAAATTCTCTGAAGAATAAATGCTGAATCCTTTTTCAGTACATCCAATAAGATAATATCTTTCACCATCGTGAAACACTTTTGGATCCTTTAATCCCTTTCCACTAATTATTGGCAAAGGATACTTTTCGGAATTTCCTCTACCATCTAGGGTTATGAGCCTTAGCTTATTTTGCTTACAAGAATAGAAGAAAAATATTTTTTCATTCTTTACTACAGCTGAACACATCCCTTTAACTCTTTCTGACAAAAAAAGGTGAACTTCATTGAATTCATATAAGTCTAATGATTTTGCTAAAAAAACGCCTTTGGCCGAATTTGAGGAGAAAAATAGATGGTATTGTCCTTGGAAAAAGACAATTGCAAGAGGTATTATCCCATCTTGACCATATTTAAAACCCTTCATAGAATGATTATCTAGCATTTTTTCCTCCACATACATCTAATATTATATTATACAGGGCATTAGGTCAATCTTACTTTCTTGATAGACTAACACTCTTGTGATAAGATTAGTTTATGTTTAGAGAAGATTTTCCAAGGCCAAATTTAATTAGACCGAGATGGTTATCACTTGATGGTGAGTGGTATTTTTATCCAAACCCATCTCAAGAAAATAATACCGATTCTATTTTGTTTTCAAAAATTCTTGTTCCTTGTAGCAAAGGTTCCGAATTAGGTGAAAGATCACAAATTGTAATGTTTCAAAGAACGATATCTCTTAGTGAGGCAGACATTGCAGGAACTGTATTTTTTTGTTGCACAGGACTTGTGGGGGACATTGAACTAATAGTAAACGGCAAGTCAGCTGGTAAAAAAAAGGGAGCACCTCAGAGCCTGTCTTTAGATGTCTCAAAAAATGTTATTAACGGAGAAAACATTTTTTCTATTTACATAATAAAGGACCTTTTGTTTGATCCAAATTATCAGGGAAAGCCTTTTTTATATGGAAATATCTGGCTTGAGTTTGCTTCAAAAAGCTTCTTTTTAAACACAGTTATAAGACCATCTTTTGCAGATAAATCAATGTATATCTCTTCAAAAATAGTTAACTTTGATAAGTCACAATCTGTAAAAGCAGAAATTGTTTCTGGAGAAAAAGTTCTAGCAGAATATAATTACGATTCTGCATCTCACCTAAATTTTAGAATACCTATTCCAGAGCCAATCAAATATTGGAATTTACTTGATGGAAATATCTACGAAATTAAAATTTCACTCTACAATTCAAATGGTGGTCTCTGTGATTGTATTTACTCCTACTCTGCCCTAAGAGAATTAACCTTGAATAATGGTAATTTGAGAATAAATAATAAAAGTGTGTTTCTACGCCA
>CAYMPR010000007.1:0-28620 GCA_964392385.1 uncultured Christensenellaceae bacterium
TGACAAGCGAACTTAAGCTTGAAGGTTTTTTTACTCCCAACTATATGTTTGATTTCTTCTCTGATCTTCATAATGTAGCTCCAGATATAAGGAAAACAAGGAAAGACATTCTTTTTGAAAAATTTGGCATTGATAAATTTTCGGAAGTAAAAATTGCAGATTTATCAACAGGCATGAAACAAAAAGTTTCACTTGCTATAGCTTTAGTAAACGATCCTAAAATAATAGTTTTTGATGAGCCAACTAGTGGCCTAGATGTAATTACTGCAAAAGTAGTTACTGACTTTTTGCTAGAGCTAAAAGCAGAAGGCCGTACTATTATAATCTCCACGCATATTTTCTCTTTAGTCGAGAAGGTTTGTGATAGAGTAGGTATAATATTTGATGGAAAAATGAAAGCTTGCGATACATTGTCAAATATCGTAAATGGAAAAAGCCTTGAAGAAGCATTCTTTACTTTGTACGATAAAGAGGTGGAAGAATGAGAAATATTTTTGCTATTTTTAAAAAAGAATTAAGGAGATTTTTCACCGATAAAAGAATGCTGATAATGCTAATTTTACCAGGTGTTTTAATTTTTGCAATTTATTCAGTAATAGGTAATTTTATCCCAGAACCATCAGCGGATTTTACATATATTGTATATGTGGAAAACCAACCTGTTGAGTTTGAAGTATTTAATAACACGGAATTATACAATATTGAGGTTCACCAAATAACTCAAGATAATAGAGAAGATATTTTAAACGGGGTTAAAGATGGAGAAACTCAACTCATAATTTCCTATGAAGAAGATTTTTTAAATAAAGTAAATAATTATGTTTCTAGTAGTGGCTTGGAAGCTCCTAAAGTAGAAATGTATTACAACTCTTCAGTTATGGAGTCAGCTACAATATTTGCTTATTATACTGCCGTACTAAATTCCTACGAGGCAAGTGTCACTAATAAGTTCGATATAAATCCTGGACTCAACTATGATTTAGCTACCCAAGAAGATATGACCGCACAAATATTAACTTCCTTGCTGCCTTATATGTTAATGATTTTTTTACTTTCAGGTTGTATGGCAGTAGTAACTGAATCAATTGCCGGAGAAAAGGAAAGGGGGACTATAGCTGCCCTTTTAATCACCCCTATAAAAAGGAGCCATTTGGCAATTGGTAAGATACTGGCTTTAAGTGTTACCTCGCTAGTTAGTGCCGCATCAAGCTTTGCAGGACTAATCGGCTCATTACCACAACTCCTTAAAGGGCTAAATTTTACATTAGATATATACAATGCAGGCGCATACTTTGCCTTACTAGCCGTTTTAATTGTTACAGTCTTTATTTTCACCGTGTTGTTATCTATAGTATCTGCTTTTGCAAAAAGCGTGAAAGAAGCAACAACCTATGGCATTCCCTTAATGCTAATTGTTATGGTGCTGGGCTTATCAACCATGATGGGCGGCGGGGGTGCAAAAAACATGTGGCTATACCTAATCCCAATATATAACTCGGTTCAATGTTTGGTAGGAATATTTAGTCTTACGTTTAACCCAATAGCATTTTTAATTACTATTCTATCCAACCTTGTGTTTGTTCTAGGCGGAGTATTTGTCCTTGCTAAAATGTTTAATAGCGAAAAAATTATGTTTAGTAAATAGGTGAAAAGTTGGATGTTGTCGCTGCAATAATCGTTAAAGAAGGTAAGATACTTTGTATGAAAAGGGGCAAGGCAAAATTCGATTATTTAGAAAATAAATACGAGTTCCCTGGGGGAAAAGTAGAAAAAGGGGAAAATCACGTAGAAGCGTTAAAAAGAGAGCTAAAAGAAGAAATGGACTTGGAAATAGATATTTCCGACTTGGACTTTTTCTTGACAGTTGAACATAATTATAAAGACTTTCATATAAGCCTACATACATATTTATGTAATCTAGATAGTTGTAATTTTAATAGAAAAGAACACATTTATCATAAATGGCTAGAAGCTAGTGAACTTGAAACAATACAATGGGCTGGAGCAGATTATCCAGTTATAGAAAAATTGAAAAATAAAAGGGACTGACTTAGTGCCAATCCCTTCTGATTTAGGAAAATATCTTTTTATGGATTTTCTGATTTAGAGACTAAAGGATAAGCATTCAAATTTATCAACATGACTATTACCATGGCCGAAACTATGGGGAGAATCTCAATAACTCCGTTTTTATGATTTGGAATTATTATTAAAGTAACAATCATAGCTAAAAGAAGAATTACTAGGAGTATAAAGGTTAGAAAATACCCTTTATACTTTTTTCTATTTAGCAGTAAGTAAAGGCAGAGAGAAATTGCAAAGAAAACACCAAATAGTAGAGCACCTGACCAATGACCTACAACTTGAAGGGTGGTTACTGGATCTATAACCTCATGAAACTCTATTGATGGAATTAGAGTGGACATTGTTAAAAACCCAACCCCAATATATGCACAGATATTACCAAACTTTCCGGCTTTTGAAGTAAAATTATCATCTTTGTGGTAGGCATAATTAATGTTTAGAAGAAAGGCTAGATTGGTTACAATCCCAAAAAACACATAAAGTGTTGGTAAACGTCCAGGAATTGTAGCTCTTCCTATCATACTCATAGTGTATGCGATAGGATCTCCTCCAACAACATAACTTAATGCAATGCTATAAAAAAGGTCATAGACTAAGGCGAAAATCATTAAGCCAATGCAGAACCATTTATTCTCAACTATATTTGCAAGAACAGATTTTTCTTTAGTTTCCATAAAATCCTCCAACAGATTTATTTTTTTATTATACACTACTATATAAAATATTGTAATGGGAAAAGAGAAAAAGCATTTTCTTAATATGAGAATAGTATAGGGTGGCAAAGAAAAGGCAATAAATAAACGATCCATACAGTAGCGGAAAAGAGTAAAATCGTTGTAATATTGTATTAGATTTGTAATAAGGGGGAAATTAATGGACATTACGGGGATTTGGGCTAAGGTCGAATCTATTTCCAATAAATTTTTCCACTCTAATTGGTTTATTTTAATTATGGCTTCGCTATCCCTTTTGGGCTGGACCTTGTCAGTGTGGTTTGACGGCGCATGGGTATATTTTCTGTTTATTATGGTTATTTTAACCATTTTTATGCTTTGTACCTGTGCAGATAGTACGCCACTTTTTGCGCTAATGTTTTTCTTTTTGCTATCTGCAAATATCAAGGAACAAGAGGATATGGCAAATTATGGTTGGCTCATTTATCCATGTATTATATTAGTATTATCCATGATTTTTAATGTCATAAGGTTTAAACCTAATTTTAAAGATACGCTAAATCCTTATAAGATGAGAAAAACGACATTTTCTATGTTCTTGATATTAATCCCTATGTGCATCGGAGGGATTTTTAAGTGGTGGAGAAATGCCTCCTGGGCATTTATCTACATTGCACTTTTTTCTGTGTTATGTTTTGCCTATGTTTACTATATTGCGGTTTCTTCCTCACATATCAAAGACAAAGAAAAGGTCCTCCCTTATGTAATTAAATTAATGTTTGCATCGGCAATTGTTGTTAGTCTAGAGATTGTTATATTTTATGCGAGTTTAGGGAGTATAGAGGCAATTAGCAGTAGCATATTTTTTAAAGGATTAAATCTAGGCTGGGGAAGCCCTAACCCTGTTGCGGGAGCTCTTGTTTTATATATGCCTAGTAACCTCTATTTCATAAAAAAGAAAAAGCCGTATGCGTTTCTCTTTTTGTTGCTACTTGTATTTGAATTTTTTATGTTGATTACCACTAGCTCAAGAGGGGCATTGCTCTTTGCTGTAATTGGTTTGCCCATAATATTAACCTACGCATATATTAAAAGCGATAATAAGCTACAATTGACATTTACACTTGGAGCAGTGGTTGGTGTAAGCGTATTTCTTTTCTTTTTCTTGTATGACTCATTTTTTAAGAACATAGTTGAAAGAATCGCAAGCTACGGTCTAGATGATAATGGAAGAATGGAAATTTACGAATTTGGATGGTTTGTTTTTAAATGGAATCCTATATTCGGATCAGGTTGGGACTTTGGAGTAGGGTACCAGCATGTAAGCTTTTCACCATATCTTTTCCACTCAACAATAATTCAAATTCTTGCTTGCTCTGGAATAGTAGGCCTTCTTGGATATGCTTATTATTATTACGCGAGATACAGAACTTTTTTTATAAAAAAGAGCTTCCCGGGATTTATAGTTCTTGCAGGAATGTGGATTTTTGAAGGTTATGCAATGATTGATCCAATCTTGTTTTTCCCACCCACATTTTTTATACAATTACTTATAATGGCTTTTTCAATGGATATTTGCGTGGAAGAGTATAAGTCCTTTGCAATCAAACCCAATGGAAAACTTATGAAAATGATTGAAAAGAATAGTGGTTCACGAGGCGAGATTTTATAACTGTTATTTTTAGACAAATTGAAACCCCATGCTAATTATGATAAAATAAGGCAATAGTTTATTGACAAAACATTGGTTATTTTTAGGACGGAGCAAAATGGAAGAGGCTAAAAAGCAAAATAGAAAACCAAAAAAGGGTGCAATAATTGCTATTATTTTAGTGGCGGTGTTAGTAGCACTAACTGGGGCGGGATTACTATGGTTTTTTTGGGATGCAATGTTCAACCCTCCTGAGAACTCGGATTTAGGTGAATATTATGGACTTTTTGGCTATGCACCTGATACGGAAAGTGGAACTAATTATGTTGATTATAGCGAAAGAGTTGCTAGCTTCTCTACTGAAATTGAAAGTGGAATGGCAGAAGGAGCAGCCGATGAAGATAAAGTACTAGCCGCATATATTCTTTATAGAATTGCTTGTTTATCAGATGCAACTGCAACTATGAAAGCTAAATATACTATCGGGAGTGGAAATGCAACTGGCTCTATTGTAGTTGGACAGGGTGGTACTCCAGTTGAAGTGGGTTGTTCAATGAATTTGACTGCCTCTTATTATAATCTTCTGCATCCATTTCCTTCGCTTCCGCCAATTGAAGATGTTAATAATACAGATCTATATAAAAGATATGAAGTTTCAGAAGAGTATACTCAAATACCAGCGGGAGCTGTTACATCTAGTGTAGAAGCATTTTTAAATGTCGGAGAAGTCGTTTTACGCGGAGTATTACCATTTGCAAGAAAAACTATCATCACTCCCACCCATAAGGTAGTATGGAATGGAACTCAAGGTTCTAGTGTAATAACACCTAGTGGAGTAACTGCCGACTTTTCGACAAAGGCATCGAATTTTTCCATTAAGACTACCGAGGAATTAGAAGTTCAAGGAGTTATAAGAGAATACCCAGAAGGCTGGGGGGATATTTATGGCTTGACTGCAAAGGATTTATCAATACATGTAATTAATCCAAATACAATAATCCCATCTTCAGTAGTGATCACCAAAAATATAGGATCCGATGTTAATGGAGATAATATAGACTATTATTCAGTCGCTTTCGATGTTGATACAGTTACTGGAAGAGGAACCCCAGAAAGTGCTACATTTTATGCAGAGCAATTATACTTATCTCAAGCGCCAACGGCATTTACTGATTTTTTAAGTGGATACAATCTATACTATTCCGATCTTAAAGTGGAAATGACAGTGTTTGAAAATGGATATATTAGAACTTGGGGCACTGATGAGACTTGGGTTATGAGTGGAAATATAAGTGAGATTTCCGCAGTAGTAACGTCTCAAAATGATAGCACCGAGGCTTTTTGTTATGACTATGATACTATAATGCAAGGTTTTTCCAATAGATATTTTGGAGATAATGAAATCGTTAATTTTTCTACTAGCTCTTTGCCTTTTGCCAGTTTACTCGAAGATTATCCACCTGAGGAGTATGGAACATATAGATAAAATATTTCCATATAAGCTCAAGGTATAATTTATTTAGAAAAAGTTATTTTTTGTGATAATTATATAATTATTGTGCATTTAATCGGGATTTTAATGCAAATAAATGCATAAAAATGAAATTAGTTGCATGTAAATGATAGCATTTTAAAATTAGTGCTTGACAATGAAATTATATTTGTGATACCTTCTATGCATACATATGGAGAAAAACCAATGCTGACACTTATATTATCTACCATTATTATTATTACCTTATGCGTCGTCCTAGTACTAATTGACGATGCAGTTTCCGGTATGCCAAGTGTTAGGTAATAGAATATAAACATAAAAATACTTAAAACCCTCGGCAAACCGCAGAGGGTTTTTTGATAATAATATACGGGAGAAGAGTTATGAAAATTACTGGTGCAGAAATAGTTATGAAAGTACTCATTGAAAATGGAGTAGATACTGTATTTGGATATCCGGGCGGAACAGTACTTAATATTTACGATGAGCTGTATAAATATGCCGATAAAATAAAGCATATTACAACTTGTCATGAACAAGGTGCAGCACATGCAGCAGATGGATATGCAAGAGCAACAGGAAAAACTGGAGTAGTTTTTGCAACATCAGGGCCAGGGGCCACAAATTTGGTCACAGGGATTGCAACTGCATATCTAGACTCAACACCCCTTGTTGCAATAACTGGGAACGTTCCGACGGCATTAATAGGTAGAGATAGTTTTCAAGAGGTTGATATTTGTGGAGTAACAATGCCAGTAACAAAACACAACTTTATGGTAAAGGATATAAATAAATTAGCTGATACACTAAGAGAAGCCTTTCAAATAGCAAGATCAGGTAGACCAGGTCCTGTACTTGTCGATATTCCAAAGGACATACAAATAGCTTCTGTTGAATATGAATGTTGCACAAAAAAACAAGAAAAAACAGGTCATTCAAATGGTGTGAAGGCTTTTGAAACTGCGCTTGAAATATTAAAGCAAAGTAAGAAGCCTTTTATTTATGCTGGTGGTGGTGTAGTAACATCTAACGCTGGAAAAGAGTTAGAGCAATTTGCAGAACTAATTGATGCACCTATTGGAACATCTATGATGGGAATAAGTGCAGTTTCCGTTGATAATCCAAGATATCTTGGAATGACTGGAATGCATGGAAAATTTTGCTCAACAAAGGCTATGGCTGAATCAGATTTAATAATTGCGATAGGCTCAAGATTCTCGGATAGAGCAACTGGCAATAAAACAAAGTTTGTTGATGGGAAAAAAGTATTGCATATAGATATTGATCCAGCTGAAATTGGGAAAAATATACCAGTTTACGTTGCGTTAATTGGCGATGTTAAAGAAGTATTAAACAAGCTAATATCAGCGCTTCCTGATATGAATAGACCTGAGTGGGAAAAAGAAGTTGAGCTCATCAAAAATTGTCCTGATTCACATCTTGAAATGGATAAAACTAGACTTAATCCCCAAATATTAATTGAAACTGTTAAT
Organism: uncultured Christensenellaceae bacterium; assembly: GCA_964392385.1. Classification (GTDB taxonomy): domain Bacteria; phylum Bacillota; class Clostridia; order Christensenellales; family DTU072; genus MWEH01. The sequence continues at coordinate 7,399 of CAYMPR010000007.1, forward strand.
AGACTTGTAAATGTTGATACGCCAATAGCTACAGATGTTGGACAACATCAAATGTGGGTAGCCCAATATTATAAATTTAGAACCCCAAGGACTCTTTTAACTTCTGGTGGGCTTGGTACAATGGGATTTGGTATGGGAGCTGCTATTGGTGCTGCAACTGGGACTAAAAAACAAACGGTGTTATTTACCTCGGATGGTGGCTTCCACATGAACATGAACGAAATGGCAACAATAGTAAGCAACAACCTCCCAATATTAATAGTTGTTTTAAACAATAATGCACTTGGTATGGTAAGGCAATGGCAGACAATATTTTTTGACAAAAGGTACTCAAACACTACGCTTAATAGAAAAACGGATTATGTCAAACTAGCTGAGGCTTTTGGAATTGAAGCACAAAGAATAAGTAAAATTGAGGAAGTAGAAGGCGCAGTGAAAAAAGCCCTTGCAGGCGGGAAACCATACTTAATTGAAGCAATTATAGATTCAGATGAAAGAGTGCTGCCAATGATTCCTCCCAATGGAACCATTAAAGATATCATATTAAAGTGATAAGTTGAAGTAGGGATGATATTTTAAAAAATAGATACGGGTATAGTGGAATAAAAAAGGGTAGAGTTACACTGAATTAGTTAATAAATATAGACAAAAGCAAGATATTTGTAGTAGATAAGAGTAAAATAGATAAAAAGTATAAGGTAGGAAAAGAAATGAACGATGATAAGTTTTTAATGTCTATGCTTGTGAGAAATGAGGCAGGAGTATTAACAAGGGTATCGGGACTATTTGCGAGAAGAGGGTTTAATATTGATAGCTTGTCTGTTGGTGAAACTCTTGATCCTAAAATTTCTCGTATTACTATATCGGCAAGAGGCGATGAATATATAAAGGATCAAATAAGATTGCAGCTTGAAAAACTTCACGACGTTATTATCGTAAAAGCAATGGATATGAGTAATACCGTTATGAGAGAACTAATGCTAATAAAGGTTAGAGTACCCCAAGGGAAAAGAATAGAAATACTTGAGGCCACTACAATTTTCAGAGCTAAAGTAGTTGATTTAACAACCGATTCACTAACTCTCGAAGTTACTGGTGACACGAATAAATGCAATGCATTTTTAGAATATATGGTTCCTTTTGGAGTAGAAGAATTAGTTCGAACTGGTTTAACTGCAATTGGTAGAGGAAAAGATGTTCTAATTGGTGAAGGGGAAACTACAAAGGATCAATAATCCCTGAGAAATACTATGCATTTAAATATTAGTTAGTTTTTCGAAGTAATTAATAAAATAATAAAATAAAGTAGTTCAAAAAAATAATAAAAAATAAAGGATATAAAAAGGAGAAGGAAAAAATGGCAACAATTTATTATGAAAAGGATTGTAATCTTGAAGTTTTGAAAGGGAAAAAAGTAGCAATAATTGGTTATGGAAGCCAAGGACACGCACATGCACTCAATCTAAAAGATAGTGGAGTGGATGTAATTGTTGGACTCTATGAAGGATCTAAGTCCAAAGCAAAAGCAGAAGCGAGAGGTCTTGTCGTTATGAATACTGCAGAAGCTGTGAAAGCCGCTGATGTAGTAATGATACTAATAAACGATGAAAAACAAGCTAAAATGTATCAAAATGATATAGCTCCAAACTTAAGCGAAGGAATGACACTTGCATTTGCACATGGTTTTAATATCCACTTTAAACAAATTGTTCCTCCAACCAATATCGACGTTATAATGATAGCGCCAAAAGGCCCAGGACACACTGTTAGAAGCCAGTTCGAAGAAGGAAAGGGAGTTCCAAACTTAATAGCCGTTTATCAAGATTTCACTGGAAAAGCCAAAGAAACCGCTCTTGCATATGCAAAGGGAATTGGTGGTTCACGTGCTGGAATTTTGGAAACCACTTTTAAAGAGGAGACCGAAACCGATTTATTTGGTGAACAAGCGGTTCTTTGCGGCGGAGTAGCAGAACTTATGAAAGCAGGATTTGATACTCTTTGTGAAGCAGGTTATCAACCAGAAAGCGCATATTTTGAATGTTTGCATGAAATGAAGCTAATAATAGATCTAGTGGTTAATGGTGGTCTAAGCTTTATGAGATATAGCATAAGCGACACTGCTGAATATGGCGGATATAAAGTTGGAAAGAGAATAATTACAGATAAAACTAGAAAAGAAATGAAGAAAGTTTTAAAAGAAATCCAAGATGGAAGTTTTGCAAAAGAATGGATTAATGAAAATAAAACAGGAAGACCTAATTTTAATAAGATGAGAGAAGAAGAGGCTAACCATCAAATAGAAAAGACTGGCGCAGAACTTCGTTCTAAAATGACCTGGAAAAAGCAAGAGTACAAAGAATAGTTTTCAGGGATGAAAAGCCTAAAGATTATCGGTAGTATGCAAAGATACTAGAAATAATTTTAGTATTTAAGCACAATTTTAATTAATTCTTTTAGACTGAAGCCTATTACTAGGTTTTATAAAAATATAAAAATGAGAGGGAATATGAGATCTGATTGCATGAAAAAAGGAGTTGAAAAAGCTCCAGCAAGGTCACTGCTAAAAGCAGATGGCCTTACAGAAGAGCAGATAAAAAGGCCGATAATAGGGATAGCAAATTCATTTAACGAAATTGTACCTGGACACATTAATCTAAATAATATCTCAAGAGCAGTAAAGGATGGGATTTTAGCATCAGGGGGTACTCCGCTGGAATTTAACACCATTGGTGTATGCGATGGAATTGCTATGGGGCACGAAGGGATGAAGTATTCCTTATGCACTAGAGAGATTATTGCAGATAGCATAGAGTGTATGGTTAAGGCACATCCCTTTGATGGACTTGTATTTATTCCAAGTTGTGACAAAATCGTACCAGGAATGCTTCTTGCTGCGGTTAGATTAAATCTCCCCTCAATCTTTATTTGTGGTGGACCTATGCTTTCGCTTCCAGATGCAACAGGCAATTATCTGGATTACAACAGTGTTTATGAAGCTTTAGGCGCGTGTAAAGGTGGTTTCATTGATGAAAATGAACTTAAAAGGGTAGAAGATAATGCTTGTCCTACATGCGGATCTTGTGCGGGAATGTTCACTGCTAATTCAATGAATTGCTTAACTGAGGCAATAGGCATTGCACTTCCCAAAAACGGCACCACTCCTGCTGTTTATTCTGAAAGAATAAGGCTAGCAAAAGAGACTGGCATGAGCATTATGAAACTTGTGGAAAAAAATATATGTGCTCTAGATATTTTAAACGAAAAATCGATTAGAAATGCCTTATCAATGGACATGGCACTAGGATGTTCGACAAATACTGTTTTACACCTGGCTGCAATTTGCATGGAGATGGGAAACCCTCTTGATTTACGTGTTATTAATGAGATTAGTGCTAAGGTCCCAAATCTTTGTAAACTATCTCCTAGTGGAAAGCACCATCTTCAAGATTTACATCGAGCTGGCGGAATACAGGCTGTATTTAATGAGCTAGATAAATTGAACTTAGTAGATAAGAGCTGTTTAACTGTAACTGGTAAGACACTGGGCGAAAATATAGAAAAGGCAAAAGTTCTGGATTACTCCGTTATAAAAAGCATAAAAGAGCCATATTCATCTAACGGTGGGCTAGCCATTCTTTTTGGCAATTTGGCACCTAATGGATCTGTCGTAAAACGAAGTGCCGTCAGAAAGGAAATGCATAAATTTAGTGGCTCCGCTAGAGTTTTTGAGTCGGAAGAAGAAGGTATAGCCGCAATATACGGTGGAAAGATCAAAAAAGGAGATGTTGTAGTTATTAGATATGAAGGACCTAAAGGTGGCCCTGGAATGAGAGAAATGTTGTCTCCTACTTCCGCAATTGCAGGAATGGGTCTTGACGCAGATGTTGCATTAATTACTGACGGAAGATTTTCTGGTGCTACAAGAGGTGCAGCAATTGGCCATATTTCTCCTGAAGCTAGAGAAGGTGGACCAATAGCATATATCAAGGAAGGAGATATTATCACCATAGATATAGATAACTATGCCCTCACACTAAATGTAAGCGAAAAAGAAATGTTAGAAAGAAAAAAGAATATGGTATTAAAAGCTGAACCTATGCTAAAAGGATATTTAAAGAGGTATGCCTCTTTAGTGTCTTCTGCGGATAAGGGCGCAGCGTTTAAAATATAGAGTCACCAAAAAAACAAAGTGAGAGTATTTGCATTTAGCTTGCCGCTAAAAACAAATAGCTAGAAATTAAGTTTCTTAAAATAATTAGCATTGAGAGGAAGTAATGAAACAAATAAAGATATTTGACACAACATTAAGAGATGGGGAACAAGCTCCTGGTTGTAGTATGCACATTAAAGAAAAAATTGATGTGGCTATTGCGCTTGAAAAACTTGGCGTAGATGTTATGGAAGCTGGTTTTGCAGCAAGCTCTAAAGGAGATTTTGACTCAGTAAAAACAATAGCAGAAACAATTAAAGATAGTACCGTTGCAAGTCTAGCTAGATGTGTAAAAAAGGATATAGATCTTGCTTATGATGCACTAAAAGATGCTGTGTCGCCCCGTATTCACATATTTTTAGCTACTTCTCCAATTCATATGCAATATAAATTAAAAATGAGCCCTGATGCTGTATTAAATACGATTAGGGAAATGACTAAATATACTAAGTCGCTTATTTCTAATGTTGAATTTTCAGCTGAGGATGCTACTCGTTCTGAAAGAGAGTTTTTAGCAAAAGCCGTATTTACTGCAATAGATGCAGGGGCAAGTGTTATAAATATCCCTGACACAGTTGGATATACAACTCCTTCAGAAATGTTTGATTTAATTTCATATTTGAAAAGAAATGTGAGTAATGCCGATAAAGCAATATTCTCGGTTCATTGTCATAATGATTTAGGCCTTGCAGTCGCAAATAGCTTAGCCGCAGTTCAAGCTGGTGCTGAGCAAGTTGAATGTACAGTAAATGGTCTTGGTGAAAGAGCTGGTAATGCTGCACTTGAAGAAGTGGTAATGGGAATTAAGACAAGACGCGATTTGTTCGATGCAGAAACAAGAATTGATACAACAAGAATATACATAACTAGCAATTTAGTATATAAAACCATAGGCTTAAGGCCGCCAATCAATAAGGCAATAGTAGGCGAAAACGCATTTGCTCACGAGGCTGGGATTCATCAACATGGAGTTTTAGCAAATAGAGAGACTTATGAAATAATGAGCCCTCAGTCGGTTGGAATTCCCTCTAATCACATGGTGTTTGGAAAACATAGTGGAAAGCATGCTATAAGAAATAGACTTGAGGAACTAGGGCATAATCTTAGCGAAGAAGAGATGAATATTTTCTTTGAGAATTTCAAAAACCTTGCTGATAAAAAAAGAAGTATTACTGATGCTGAACTAATTGCTTTAATAGGTCATACTGAAACCCCATATCTTGCACAAGAATATAAGCTTGATAGATTTACTGTAAACAGTGGGAATCAAATGACATCAACTGCAGTTGTAAGATTATCTTGTAATGGTCAACTTACTGAAAAAGTTGCTCTAGGACATGGGCCAGTTGATGCAGCCTTTAATGCAATAAATAAGATTATTAAAGGACCAGATAGGATCTTAGATGATTACTCCATTCAAAGCATAACTGATGGAAATGATGCTCTTGGAGAAGCAACAGTTAGAATAAAATATAACGATACAATTTATACGGGCACTGGTCTATCCACAGATATTATTGAAGCAAGCATAAAAGCATACCTTAACGGAATAAATAAAACTTTATAAATAGCTAAATATCTTAAATGGGATAGGAATAAAGAATAATTGGTTGGGTGAAATAGCCTAAGCAAAAAGAATAGATAAGGGATAAACAGAAGGTAAAAATGAAGAAAATTGAAATATTTGATAGCACTTTAAGAGATGGTGCACAAAGTGAAGGAATATCTTTCTCTGTTAGAGATAAATTATCAATAGTAGAAACATTAGATTCATTTGGTGTCCACTACATTGAGGCTGGTAATCCGGGCTCTAATCCAAAAGACATTGAGTTTTTTGAAAAGGTAAAAGATATAAAGCTAAAAAACTCTATCTTATGTGCATTTGGTAGCACAAGAAGGAAAAAGATTAGTGTAGAAGAAGATGAAAATGTTATTTCATTGCTTAAGGCTGATACCCCAGCAGTTGCGATTTTTGGGAAAAGCTGGAATTTGCATATTAGAGAAATTTTGAAAGCTACTGAAGATGAAAATTTAGCGATGATTTATGATACCGTGAAGTTTTTTAAAGAAAAAGGAAAAGAAGTTATTTTCGATGCAGAACATTTCTTTGATGGATATAAAGCAGACAATAACTGTGCGCTATGCGTTCTAGATAAAGCTGTTTTAGCGGGTGCAGATGTAATTGCACTTTGTGACACTAATGGCGGAACGCTTCCAATGGAAGTTTATGAAATAACTAAAATTGTAGTATCAAGATTCCCTGGAAAAAGAATTGCAATCCATTGTCATAATGATATAGATTGTGCTGTAGCAAGCTCAATGCTAGCAATAGAAGCAGGGGCTATTCAAGTTCAGGGAACATTTATAGGAACCGGAGAGCGCTGTGGAAATGCTGATTTAAGTATATTGATTCCCAATATTCAGCTTAAGATGAAGGAGATGGCAATTTCGAGTGATCTAACTAACTTGACAGGAACTGTATTAAAAGTATACGAAATTTCCAATATGATTTCACCGTCCAATAAGCCATACACTGGCGCTAGTGCATTTGCCCATAAAGGTGGTATGCATATAGATGGTGTAGACAAATGTAAGAATTCTTTCGAGCATATTTGCCCTGAATTAGTGGGAAACAAGAGAAGATATTTGATGAGCGAAATGAGTGGAAGAACTACCATAATTTCAAAGCTTACCACTATTGCCCCAGAGATTAAAAAAGAATCTCCTGAAGCAAAAATAATATTAGATAAGTTAAAAGAGCTTGAACATCAAGGGTATCAATTTGAATCAGCCGATGCAAGCTTTGAGTTAATGGTGCTAAATGCACTTGGAAAATTCAAACCACATTTTACGCTTAAGATGTATAAAACATCCGGCGAACATCCAGCACCAGATGGCGAAATGAGCGCATTTGCGGGAATAAAAATAGAAGTAGACGGTAAAACCGAAACCTCCGCCTCAATGGGAAATGGACCTGTTAACGCACTTGATCAAGCACTTAGAAAAGCCTTATCGATATTCTACCCCGAGCTAAATGAAGTTCATTTGACAGATTATAAAGTTAGGGTTTTATCGGGTGATCAGGCAACTGCCTCAAAAGTTAGGGTTTTAATTGAAAATTCCGATGGTAAAGATATCTGGACAACAGTTGGAGTCTCTACCGACATAATAGAGGCTAGCTGGTTTGCACTAGTAGATGCGATTGAATACTTTCTTTATCATCATAGTAAAAAGAAAGAGCAATTAAGCTAAGCTAAAATTTGCACATTGAAATATTTTAATCTGCGATAAAAAAAGTTTCAAAAATATTTAAGTGTAAAAAAGGATAATAAAAACCTAGGGAATAAAAATATAATAAATATGTATCTGTAGATACGCAAATAGAGGAGACAAATCATATGGGTATGACTATGTCGCAAAAAATACTAGCTGCGCACGCTGGGAAAGACAGTGTAAAAGTTGGAGAACTTATAATGGCAAATCTTGACTTGGTGCTTGGAAACGATGTAACGAGCCCAGTTGCTATAAAAGAATATGAAAAAGCCGGATGTAGAAGTATTTTTGATTGTTCAAAAATTGCACTTGTTATGGACCATTTTACTCCCAACAAAGATATTAAGGCAGCTGAACAAACTAAACTTGTAAGAGAGTTTGCTAGAAAAAAGGATATTCTACATTACTATGATGTTGGAGAAATGGGAGTTGAACATGCCCTGCTTCCTGAAAAAGGGCTAGTAGTTTCTGGAGATTTGGTGATTGGGGCTGATAGTCATACTTGTACATACGGAGCTCTTGGAGCATTTTCAACTGGAGTAGGCTCTACCGATATGGCTGCAGGTATGTCATATGGTAAAGCTTGGTTTAAAGTACCATCAGCGATAAAATTCAACTTGACAGGTAAATTTAATAAATGGGTCAGTGGAAAGGATTTAATTTTACATATAATTGGTCTAATTGGCGTTGATGGGGCTTTATATAAATCTATGGAGTTTATGGGACCTGGAGTAAAAGAATTGTCTATAGATGATAGGTTCACGATTTGCAATATGGCAATCGAAGCCGGTGCAAAAAATGGTATTTTCCCAGTCGATTCAACGACTATTAAATATGTAAAAGAACATAGCACTAGAAATGCCGTTGTGTTTGAAGCTGATATCGACGCTGAATACGATAAAACTTTTGATATAGATTTATCAAAGATAGTTCCAACCGTAGCTTTCCCGCACTTGCCTTCAAACACTAAGACATTTGATGAATTTAAAGACATAAAAATTGATCAAGTTGTTATAGGTTCATGTACCAATGGCAGATATAGTGACTTTGAAAAAGCGGCAAAAATTTTAAAAGGTAAAAAAGTTGCAAAAGGAATTAGAGTATTAATTATTCCCGCAACTCAAAAAATCTTTTTACAAATGGCAAGTAAAGGACTCACCAAGATATTCGTTGATGCAGGTTGTGCAGTTTCTACACCAACTTGTGGGCCATGCCTTGGTGGACATATGGGAATTTTAGCAAAAGGCGAGAGGAGTTTAGCTACAACCAATAGGAATTTTGTAGGCAGAATGGGACACCCAGAAAGCGAAGTTTATCTATGTAGCCCTGAAGTAGCAGCCGCATCAGCCATAACGGGATATATTACCCACCCAGCAAAAATTTAAATTTCGGAGGCGTTTATGAAAATTACAGGGAAAGCCATAAAATATGGAGATAATGTAGATACCGATGTAATTATACCCGCAAGGTACTTAAACACATCAGATCCTAAAGAACTCGCAATGCATTGTATGGAGGATATTGATAAGACATTTGTGTCAAGAGTAAAAAAGGGCGATATTATGGTTGGTGGAAACAATTTTGGTTGTGGTTCTTCTCGAGAACACGCACCAATTGCTATAAAAGAAAGCGGAATCGCTTGTGTTGTTGCAAAAAGCTTTGCGCGCATATTTTACAGAAATGCAATAAATACTGGGCTTGCCATTGTAGAGTTTGATGGGGATATAGGCGAAGGAGATGAACTCGAAATTGACTTTGATGGTGGCACCCTAGTAAATAAAACCAAAGGAACAAAGGGAACTTTCCCGCCATTCCCAGATTTTCTAAAAAATATTATCGAAAAAGGTGGCTTATTGTCATCGCTTAAATAATATAAATTACTCAAATGTTTGGCTATTTTCTATTGTTTAGATAAAAATATTTGTGGGAAAGGTGGTTTGAATTCATCGTTTAAAGAAAGATAGATTTTCTTATATGTAAGGAGTAGAAGATTATGGAATATAAAATTGCAGTTATTAGAGGAGATGGAATAGGCCCAGAAATTGTAGATGGAGCTATATCAGTGCTCGATGAAGTTGGTAAAAAATATAAGCATGTATTTAAATACGACTATGTAGATGCAGGTGGTATTTCTATTGATAAATACGGAATACCTTTAACAGACGAGGCCTTAAAAACATGTCAAGCAGCCGATAGTGTTTTGCTCGGTGCAGTTGGTGGACCTAAATGGGATACACTGCCAGGAAATTTAAGACCAGAAAGAGCGCTTTTAGGACTGAGAAAAGGACTCGGGTTATATGCAAATATTAGACCTGCAAAAGTTCATAAGGAATTTAAGGCGGCCTCACCTTTAAAAAGCGAAATTATTGATAAAGGCTTTGATATGATAATGATTAGAGAGCTTACTGGCGGGATATACTTTGGGAGTCGTGGTAGAAATAATGGCGTAAATGGTGTTGAGGCATATGATACTGAAATCTATAGCGAAATGGAAATCGAAAGAATTGCTAGAATGGCTTTTGAAGTAGCACGGAAAAGGAGTAAGAAGGTTGTAAGCATCGATAAAGCAAATGTATTAGAAACTTCAAGGCTTTGGCGTGAAACTGTTCATAAAATAGGTAAAGAGTACCCAGATGTAGCGCTTAGTGATATCTTAGTTGATAATATGGCGATGCAACTTGTAAAAAATCCCTCTCAATTTGATGTAGTAGTCGCAAGTAATCTTTTTGGTGATATCTTATCAGATGAAGCAGCACAAATAGTAGGCTCAATAGGGTTAATGCCATCCGCCTCACTTGGTGAAACGGGTAAGGGAATGTATGAACCTATTCACGGTTCAGCTCCTGATATTGCTGGAAAGGATTTTGCCAATCCAATAGCAACCATTTTGTCCGTTGCTATGATGCTAAGGCTGTCTTTTAACTTAGAGGAAGAAGCATTAGCAATTGAAAGTGCCGTTGACAGAACACTTAAAAAAGGTTTTAGGACAAGAGATATTTTAGATAATGGTTCAAATCCTGTTTTTGGGAGTGAAATGTCAAGGCTCATTAAAAATGAAATTAAATGATTAAAGCATGATTTGGTGGGATAATAACCGATATTATGGCTATAAAAACATAATAAGAGAAGACCTAGGATAATTTGAAAAGAGATATAAAAACAACTGCATATCGCAGTTGTTTTTTGTAGTAAGAATAATTATTTTATATGTTTTGAGGGGTATCTTTACGTACAATATTACGAATTAAACTTAATGAACCTAAACGGTGCTGAACATAACTTGCTGATCTTCTTTGCAGCTCAGCGTCAATTCGGTCTGCTTTTTTCTTGAGAGCTAAAGATAAATTTTCTGACCACTCCAAAAAATCACTGGTAAGAGTAACGGTATCCTTCTCAATATTTAAAACGCCATCGTTTGAAACGAACGATTTTACAGCGCCATCTGATAAAATAATTCTACATTCACCAGGGTTAATATATGCAAGAGCTGGAATATGTCCCGCTAGAACTTCCATTCCACCATCGGAGAGCATTATTTTAAGGCTAGTAATTTCTCCCTCAAAAAGAACTTTTTCTGGTGTGATAAGATTTATTTTATAAGAATTCATTTAGATTATCCCTTAATAAAAACTGAATTAAAGATTAATTGAGGATCATTCGGTGTATCCCTCTATGTCTGTTAAATCACCTATTAAATAGAACTTGTTTTCAGGAATATTATCAGTTTTGCCATCAAGAATAGCCCTGCAACTCTTAACTGTATTTTTAACTGGGACATATTTTCCTTCCATTCCCGTATATACGCTCGCTACATGGAAGGGCTGTGAGAAAAAGCGCTGGAGTTTTCTTGCTCTATATACTGTTAGCTTATCTTCAGCATTAAGTTCATCCATTCCTAGTATCGCTATGATGTCTTGCAGCTCGTTATATCTTTGTAAGGTTTCTAGTACTCTTTTTGCTGTTTCATAGTGTTCTTCCCCAACAATTCCTGGCTCAAGAATTCTACTATTTGATGCGAGAGGGTCAATTGCTGGGTATATGCCTTGTTCAACAATTTTTCTAGATAGAACCGTTATTGCATCCAAGTGGCCAAATAGAGTAGCTGGTGCTGGGTCGGTTAAATCATCGGCAGGAACATAAACAGCTTGAATAGAGGTAATTGAACCTTTTGTGGTATTGCAAATTCTTTCTTGAAGAGCTCCAAGCTCTATGCTAAGTGTTGGTTGATATCCAACAGCAGAAGGCATTCTTCCAAGAAGTGCTGATATTTCGCTGCCAGCTTGAATAAAACGGAAGATGTTATCAATAAAGAGAAGAACATCTTGTTTTTGTACATCTCTAAAATATTCAGCCATAGTTAATCCTGTAAAAGCTGCCCTCATTCTAGCACCAGGTGACTCATTCATTTGTCCAAAGACTAAAGATGTGTTAGATAAAGTACCAGCATCTGTCATATCTTGTATCATTTCATAACCTTCACGGCTTCTTTCACCAACTCCAGTGAAAATAGATCTTCCACCATGGTGATTTGAAATGTTATGGATTAACTCAAGTATAAGTACGGTTTTACCAACTCCCGCTCCTCCGAAGAGACCGATTTTACCACCTTTTGCATATGGAGTTAATAGGTCAATAACTTTTATTCCTGTTTCGAATATTTGGGTGTTTGGATTTTGTTCTGTAAGAGGAGGAGGAAGTCTATATATCGAACGTTTAGCGCCTTTAACTTTACCTTTATTGTCAATTGGCTCCCCAACAGCATTGAATACTCTACCTAAAGTGCCATTTCCTACTGGGACTCGAATTGTATCTCCTGTAGTATATACCTTCATACCTCTACTTAGGCCCTCAGTTGGTTCAAGTGATATACACCTAACCGTGTAATCATCGATGTGATTCATTACTTCAATTTTTACATCTTTCTCGTTAGCTTGTACCAGCAAAAGTTCATTTTGAGAAGGCAAGTGGGTAGGAAAATGCACATCCACTACTGAACTAATAATTTGAACAATCCGACCTTCTAAAGCTTTTTTCGTTATCATAATTCTCTCGATTTTTTATATATTTTATTAACACTAATGATTATTGATTGTATTGATTTGTGATCTTTTTATAGTTTTCTCCCCATATGAGATATTGTCGCATCAAGTAGGGCATTAGTGATGCTTTCTTGTCTTTCGAGGTTGTATTTCTTTTGCAGCTCCTCGATAATGTTTTCTGCATTTGTTGTGGCTTCTTGCATACTCATCATTCTTTTATAGTTTTCGGCAAGAGATGCAGAAGATATAGCTTGATAAATTCTTGCCCAAACATATTGACGTAATATTTTTTCAAATGAATCATTGCATGATAGGATTGGTTTTTCAGAGTCTTGCGGAAGGATATCTAGTGGTAAAATCTGTTTTATTACAATTTTTTGCGAAGAGAGCTTATCCGCCAAAGTATATATTACATATGCTTTGTCCATTTTCCCGTTTTCAAAGTCATCACATAGGTCATCCCCAATGGCTCTTGCATCTTCAGGCATCGGATCTGGGAAAATATGCACATAGGAGTTGTTTACATCAATTCCCTCTTTTTTATCATAATAGTCCTTTATTGTGTTTCCTACCGCAAAAAGTACTGTAATAGTTTTCCCCTTCATAGAAGAGTCAGAGGCATTAATTATTAGCTGATTATAATCTCCACAAAGTCCTTTATCTCCGCCAATAACTACGTATGCAACCCGATTACCTTGGGTATGTTTAAATAAAGGATGAGTTATTGCTTCAGCTGAAGACATGAGATACCTTGCAGCAATTCTTGAATTATCTAAGAATCTATTGCTATTATCAAAGTTTTCGCGAGCTCTGCGCATTTTTGCAGCCGAAATAAGGTGAACAGCATTGGTTATTTTTGCTGTTTCCTTTACGCTATTTATTCTTCTTTTCAAATCTTTTGTATTCATAATTTAAGTTAGTTTTTTATAAGAGATAATATTGGCAATATGTTATTTAACCGCAGTATTTAGCAAGCAATTTTAGAGTTTAAGAGAACTAACATACTTTTCAAATGCTGATATGATAATGTTTGCATCCTCGTCGGTTAGTTCCTTATAATTAGTGATTTTGTCATATGTTTTTGAATTAGTGTTATTCTTGAAAGATTGAATAAAGCTGGAAATAATATTTTTTTCATACTTTGGAGAAATTTCGTCAAGAAGAGTTTTTTGCAAAATTAAAAACTCAATAACCATATTTGCCATTGGAACGGGTGAGAATTGAACTTGCTTGAATGCCTCAGTTAAAACGGCACCATGCTTTAATACCTGTTTTGTAGCTGCATCAAGATCCGCATCGAAACGAGCAAAAACCAACATTTCTCTATATTGAGCAAGATTTAATCTTATTTTGCCACTAACTTTTCTCATCGCCTTAGTTTGAGCAACTCCTCCAACCCTAGATACTGATAGACCTACATTAATTGCTGGTCTAAGTCCTGAGTTAAATAAGTCACTTTCAAGATATATTTGGCCATCTGTTATAGAAATAACATTCGTAGGAATATATGAGGATATATCACCATCAAGAGTTTCGACAATAGGAAGGGCAGTTAATGAGCCTCCGCCAAGCTTAGTTGATAATTTAGCACTTCTTTCTAGTAAACGAGAGTGAACATAAAAAATATCTCCAGGATATGCCTCTCTTCCAGATGGGCGTTTTAATAAAAGAGAAATAGTACGATATGCTACCGCATGTTTACTTAAGTCATCATATACAATTAGCACATCTTTTCCTTGATACATAAATTCTTCAGCAATTGCAGTTCCTGTGTATGGAGTAAGATATTGAATTGGGGCTGGTTGACCAGCAGTAGAACACACAATAACTGTATGATCCATAGCGCCATGTTCAGTTAAATCTTTTAAAACTCTTGCAACAGAAGAAGTTTTTTGTCCAATAGCAACATAAACACAAATAACGTTTTTGCCTTTTTGATTGACTATAGTATCAAGCGCAAGAGCAGTTTTTCCAGTTTGTCTGTCTCCAATGATTAATTCTCTTTGTCCTTTGCCAATTGGAATCATAACATCTATTGCTTTTATCCCAGTATACAAAGGTTCATCTACTTTTGCTCTATCAAAAATTGCAGGGGCACTAGACTCGATATCTCTATGATGAATTGCCCTAAAGCTCCCTTTACCATCGATAGGATTTCCAAGAGGATCAACAACTCTCCCTAAAATACTAGGTCCAACGGGGACTCTAACTATTTCTCCTGTTGTATAAACTATATCTCCTGGTGATACTTCGTTTGTTGTTGAAAGCAAAATAGCGCCAGTTACACTGACTTCAAGATTTAACGCGATTGCATAATTTTCGTTAGAAATAAGGAGAAGCTCTCCGTTTTTTACATCGTTTAAACCCTCGATCATCACTACGCCATCATACGAAGAAATAACTCTTCCGGCAGGGCGAACACTAGTCTCGTTTTTATACGACTTAATTTCCTCTAATAATTTTTCTATTATTTTTGAAGGCTCGTTATCTAGAATCATTTTAAATCCTTATTTTTTTAGATACTTGTATGTTTATTTTAGTATGAAGAGAATTATTTATTTTCGTTTAGCTTATTGATGAATTGATCTTTAATCTTCTCAAGAGAAGCTTTAATTGAGCCATCATATGCTGTTTTTCCATCGAAAATTATTATTCCACCAACTATTGCTTCGTCAACGTGATAGATAGTTACTATTTCGCCATATTTTTCAATAAGGCGTTTTTCAATTTCCACTCTTTTAGAAGTAGAAAGTTCAGAACTTGTAGTTATAGTTATTTTTGTTACTGCCATTTTTATTCCCTTAAAGGTCTTAAACTATAATGATATATTAGTAATGAAAGATTGATTGAAGGTTAAATTTATTCGTTTTTAGTCCAATCGTTGATGCATTTTTCGATTATTTCTTCGTTTTCTTTAGCGGATATTTCTCTTTCAAGTATTGCGCTTGCAATACTTACTGCAACTTCAGCCACCTTATTTTCGATGTCTTTAATTGTTTCTTTGCGAATAGACGCGGCTTCTTCTTCAGCATTAACAATGATTTCTTCGGCTTTTTGATTAGCAACAGAAATTGCATTTTCCTTAATCATATGGCTGTTTCTTTCTGCGTCGGCTCTTTGCATCATTATTTCTGTATCAGCTTTTTCTAATCTTTGTAAATATTCTTTATGCAAAAACTCAGCATCAGCCTTGGCTTTTTCATTACTATCGTATTGATCTTTAATTTCCTTTTGTCTTTTATCCATGAATTTTTTCACGGGCTTATATACTAAAACCGTAACTCCTGTCAGTAGAATCAGGAAATTCATAAGATGCAATAGAATTTTTATTCCATCAAGACCTAGTGGAAGGCTACTCGATATAAAATTAATCATTAATTACCTCTATAGTACGTTAATTACCAATAATACTGCGATTAGAAGAACATAAATGATAACTGTTTCAATAAAAATCAGGCCCAATATTAAGCTCGATTTGATCTTTGAATCAGCTTCTGGTTGTCTTGCAATTCCTTCTAATGCTTTGCTAATAACTAGTGCCATTCCAAGGGCACATGCGATACCAACTATTGCAACAGATAATCCTGCAGCAAGAGCATACATCGCTTTTAGTTCGATAGCTGCTACCATAAAAACTCCGTTCATAAAAAACCTCCAATATCTAATAGATATAACTTTATTTAATACTTTGTATTTCAGTGTTTGCCTGAGTAATTTTAAGCTTTTGTACTTTTTGAGATGGATTTTTCTTTTGTTTTTTAGGTTTCTCCTCATGAATTTCCGATGCAGTTCCGTAAAACATAGATGTTAGTAGTGATAATACATATGTTTGGACAACTGCGTGAAATACTGTAAAGATGACGGCAACAAAAACTGGTAAGACAAAAGAAAGTGCAAGGAAATGATAAACTAAATCAGTAACTATTAAGCCACTAAGCATACTACCAAATAAACGAAAAGCCATGGAAATAGGCAGAGAAAAATCTTTAAGTGCATGTAGGGCACCTTTAGGCCCATTTGCTTTTACTCCGCCAGCTAAAATAGTCCCAAAGGAGCAAAGGGCAATTGCTAAACATGCATTGATATCGACAAGTACTGCACGAAGCCCAAGTAGTTCAATCATTGTCCCTATGAAAACATAAATTGCCGCACTGAAAATATATGCACCAAGAAATCTATTATTGTGAGGGCTATTACTTCCCGCAAGTCCAGCAAAAAACCCAACAGCTTTCTCAAGAACAATCTGGCCCTTACCAGGAATTTTTTTCATTCTCGGGATAAAAAATATTCTAAGAATTAATGACACCAAAAGAACGAGTGCCGTTACAAAAAGAGCACTATAAAAGCTGGGATTAACTTGTAGTCCTAGAAAACTAACATCATCGGGAAGAACTACTTTTTTCATCAACTCCCCGAGGGAAGCCTCAGATTCGGTAGCGAGTAAAAAAGGCATAATTACCTCCTGCCATTTCATTTAACTCTGGCGAGCGAGCCAATTAAAATCTCTAGTTCAAGATATCACCTCCCTTAGGGAATGTCAAGGGAAAGCACACCGTTTGTTGAGCTAAACTGCTTTAAAATCGCCCAAGGATAAAAAGGAGGAAATACATCCTAATTAGTTAGTATGTCCCGCCAAATAATTTGATTTAAAATTCAAATTGAAATAGAATAAATCGGTATTATTTTGCTATCAATTAAAAATATTTAGATGTACAATTTCTCGTGAAAATATTATTATAGGTGATTATATGAAACCCGATTTTTTTGCTTTTTTACCCAGTTATAAAAAACAATTCGTTTTAAGTGATTTAATGTCAGGACTTTTAGTGGCAATAATTGCTCTTCCACTATCTATTGCGCTTGGAATCCAGAGTGTCCCCGAGAGCGTTTCCGGAAACGGAATACAAATGGGGCTCATTACTGCTATAGTTGCTGGCTTTATGATTTCTTTTTTAGGAGGAAGCAGGTTCCAAATTGGAGGGCCTACTGCTGCTTTTGTTGTAATACTTTATTCATATCTAGCTAATCCAGAGATTGGGCTATTAGGGTTACAGTTTGCAACTATTCTCGCAGGAGTTTGGCTTGTGGTTTTTGCTCTAGTTAAAGCGGGCAATGTAATGAAGTTTATTCCATATCCTATAGTAATCGGATTTACAACAGGAATTGGTCTAACACTGATTGTCGGACAAATTAAAGATTTGTTTGGTTTGTCGGGAAGTGGAAGCGAACTAATCGAAAAGCTTATTTCCTATGGTGAACATATAACTGAATTTAATTACATTACTTTTCTGATCGGTGCTCTAGGGATAGCTATCATTATAGTTTTAAACAAAATAAACAAAAAAATACCCGCAGCTATAATTGCGCTTATCGTTTGCACATCAATCAATTTGATTATTAGTGCAACTGCAGGTGATGTGGGAGTAAAAACAATAGGAAGCAAGTATGGGGAAATAACTGCAAGCTTTTATCCTATAAGCTTTGCTGGAATTGGGAATGTTAATTTTGGAAAAATAATTATCCCATCCTTTGCTATAGCATTTTTGTGCTCAATTGAGAGCTTGCTTTCCGCTACTGTTGCCGATGGAATGGCAAAAACAAAGCACAGCCCTAATCAAGAATTGTTAGGCCAAGGTTTAGCTAATATCGGCTCTGCTCTACTTGGAGGACTTCCAGCTACAGGAGCTATTGCTAGAACTTCTGCAAATATTGGTGCAGGAGCAAAATCATCACTATCTGGGATGCTCCACGCGGTATTTTTACTAATAATGTATTTTACCTTAATGGGAGTGCTGAAATTTATCCCATTGACAGTTTTTTCCGCAATACTAATTGTAGTTGCTATTAATATGTGTAACTTCCCTTTGTTTTTCAGAATATTAAAATTTTCCATACGTGATGGGATCGTAGTAGTCGCAACTTGTCTATTAACACTTTTCCTAGATTTGATTTATGGTGTTCTCGGCGGTATGGTGCTTGCAGTGTTACTCGATATTCCTATGTATCGCAAAAAGCTTGAAATTAATAAAGAAATCATTTCAGAAGTAGAATCGCTAATAGTTGTAAAAGGCCATTTATATATTTTCAATATAGATAAGGTAACAAAGCAACTGCTTTCTACTGGACTTTCCACTAAAACTACAATAGATTTTTCAGGGATTGAATCTATAGACGCTTCTGCTGTTGAAAGAATTAATAAAACTATTAAAGCATGTAAAGATCAAGGCAATGAGGTATTAATTACTGGGGCAACAGAAAAAGTTGAAAATAGATTAAAACAATTGCATGGCGTAGGACATTAATTGGTAAACTGCTTAGCTGTTGAAATCATTAAAAAGTATTTCGATATAGACTTAAAAAAATATATATTGACAATAGATATTGCTTAAGAATATACTATTTATACATTCAGGAGAGAAGAATGAATAAAATTAGAACAATTAAGACCATTAACTACTTTTACGGCTACTATTTTAGAAGCTCTTTTTAGTTGTGGTCGAGTTTATCTAGTTATTGTTAAAAAATGGATTTGACCACCGAGTAGGTGGTTATTTTTTTATAAGGAGGAATTATGATTATCGTTATTAAAGACAACCAAGAGAAAAAGCAAATTGAAAGCTTGACAAACTGGATTAAAAGCCTAGGGCTAGGCGTACATTTCAGTCAGGGCGAAAAAACGGCAGTAATAGGTCTTATTGGGGATACTTCAATTGTAGATATAGATTTAGTACGTTCCCTAGATATTGTCGAGTCTGTTACGAGAATACAAGAACCATATAAAAGTGCAAATAGAAAGTTTCATCCCGCAGATACTATTATAAATATTAGCGGTCATAAGTTTGGCGGAACAAATTTCCAAGTTATTGCAGGACCATGTGCTGTTGAGTCGGAAGAACAGGTGATTTCTGTTGCAAGAGCCGTTAAAGCAGCTGGTGCAAGCCTACTTAGAGGTGGAGCATTTAAGCCTAGGACCTCACCATATTCCTTTCAGGGAATGAAGCTTGATGGCATTGAAATTCTAAAAAAAGCAAGGGCAGAAACTGGTATGCCAATAGTGACAGAAATTATGAGTGAGAAATATATTGATGCATATATGGATGTTGATTTGATTCAAGTTGGAGCTCGAAATATGCAAAACTTTGAGCTCTTAAAGGAACTTGGTAAACTCAGAAAGCCAATATTACTAAAAAGAGGACTTGCAAACACTATTGAGGAATGGCTAATGAGTGCAGAATATATAATGAGTGGCGGAAATATGGAAGTCATTTTGTGCGAAAGAGGGATAAGGACATTTGAAACATATACAAGAAACACCTTAGACCTTTCTGCAATACCACTTGTAAAAGAAAAGACTCATTTACCGATAATAGTTGATCCTTCTCATGCATCTGGTCTATCTCGTTTAGTTGAGCCAATGTCTCTTGCATCAATTGGGGCAGGTGCTGATGGCTTAATGATAGAGGTTCATAATAATCCTGCCTGTGCGTTATGCGATGGGCCTCAAGCCATAACTCCAGAACAATTCCTAACAATACAAAAGAAAATTGATGTTATGTTACCATTAGTTAATAAGGTCAGGAGTTGACGATAGATACAAAAAGCAAATAATATAAAACGTATAAATAGAATAAGGGGATAGAAATGAATATTGCAATTTATGGAATCGGACTTATCGGTGGTTCATTGGGCAGGGCAATAATAAAAAATACTTCTCATAATGTAATTGCCGCGGATTTAGATTCTAGTGCGATGCTTAAAGCTAAAATGTTACTTGCCTGCCATGATGAAATAGATGATGAAAACATAAAAGAGGCTGATATTGTAATATTGGCCGTTAATCCATTAGCTACTATAAGCCTATTAGATAAAATACCTAAACTACTGAAAAAAGGGGCCGTGATTATCGATACATGTGGGGTAAAGAGATTGATTATTGAAAAAATGGAGGCGATGAAGAAGACATTTCCCGAAATTGATTTTGTAGGCGTTCATCCTATGGCGGGTAGGGAATATTCAGGTATAGCTCATTCAACTAGTACACTTTTTGAAAAAGCTTTTTTTATCATTACTCCTGTTCATTCTAACATTGAAACACTAGTAAAAGTTAAAGCTCTATTTCAGGAAATTGGTTGTGAGGGAGTAGTAACTGCTAGTGCAGATTATCATGACAAAGTAATTGCATACACCTCGCAACTTGCGCATATAGTATCGAGTGCATACGTTAAAAGCCCAATGTCAAAAGAACATCATGGTTTTTCGGCCGGAAGTTTTAAGGATTTAACTAGAGTTGCAAAACTAAATCCTGAGATGTGGGCTCAATTATTTTTAGCAAATAAAGATAATTTAGTTTCTGAAATCAACACCTTACTTGCTCATATTGAAGAGTATAAGGTAGCTATAGAAACAGAAAACAAGGAAAAACTACTAACATTGCTAGCTGAAGGCGTCCAAAAGAAAGAGATGGCGGATAGTTTAGCAAAAGAAAAAAAGAAATAACATGGTTTTATTAATATTTAATGAAAACACAAAAAGTTAAAAGATAAGAAAGTTATAGGCTTTAATTCAAGGATAATCAAATACTAAAGTATAGTATAATGTATTGAGATAGGGGACAAAAAGGGGGAACAAATATGATAGAAATTAATGTAAACACTGTAAAAGGGTATCGTGTTCTTATTGATAAAGGGATGCTCGAAAAAG
>CAYMPR010000007.1:28720-48581 GCA_964392385.1 uncultured Christensenellaceae bacterium
GTAAACACTGTAAAAGGGTATCGTGTTCTTATTGATAAAGGGATGCTCGAAAAAGCAGGCCCATATATTAAGCAACTCTCGCATGGCGGAAAAGCAATGGTGCTTACTGACACAAAGGTAGGGTCACTGTATGGAAAAAAGCTTTTAACTTCACTAGAAAAAGCTGGGTTTGAAGCATGCATATATACGATTAAACCAGGTGAAAAAAGCAAAAACATAGGTACCTATGTTCAAGTAGTAAGGGATATGGCATCAAGAGAATACACGCGTAAAGACTTGGTGGTTGCACTTGGTGGGGGCGTTGTCGGTGATTTAGCTGGATTTATAGCAAGCACATATATGAGAGGAATTGATTTTATACAATTTCCAACAACTCTTTTAGCTGCAATTGATGCTTCAATAGGCGGAAAGAATGGTGTAGATCTTCCAGAAGGAAAAAACTATCTAGGTACATTTTATCAGCCTAGGCTTGTATTATGTGATACGTCAACTTTTGAAGATCTCCCACAAGATGAATTGAAAAACGGCATAGGCGAAGGAATAAAATATGCTGTTTTATCGGGTGGACCAATACTTGAAATTCTAGAAAAAGGGATCGATAAAAATAATATGGATAAATTTTTAGAACTATGTATACAGTATAAAGCATCTGTTGTAGAGAATGATGAAAGAGAAAGAGGAAATAGAATGCTTTTAAATTTAGGACATACTATGGGCCATGCAATTGAGAAGTTATCTGGGTATGCAATTCCACACGGGCAAGCAATAGTAAAGGGGTTATATCTTCTCATAAATGCTCCTGGGGCAGTAGCACTAGCAAAACACGAAAGAGAGAGAATAATTAATTTAATGAAGAAATATAATTTTGATCTTTCCGTGCCATACAAATGTGCAGATCTTCTAAGAGCTGTAAGAAATGATAAAAAAGTGGAGCCAGGCAATTTCATCAACATTGTAACGGTAAAAGGAATTGGTAATTGCGAAGTGGTAAAAATGCCACAAGATGAACTATGCATGTTTTTTGATCACGACCCAAATAGAAAGATGTCGTAGGGGTGCTGACCCAATAGATGTCAAAAACGATATTAAAAAAGAATATTATTGTGAAAAGAAAAAAACAACCACACATGAATTGTATAAACTATTGCGAAAAAATGAATAATAAAGAAAAAAATTTGATTGTAAGAGCACATAGAGGATTGAATGGAACTATTAAAGTACCAGTCTCTAAATCCTATGCACATAGAATTTTAATTTGTAGTGCACTAGCCGATAAACCGACCACAATACTTGGAAAGCTTGATGGTGATGATATTTATGCGACTATGGACTGCCTAGTGTCAATAGGAGCGAGGATTGAAAAGATTTCTGAAAATGAGACCATGATTTTCCCAATTAAGTCACTTCCAAGTGATAATCCAGTAGTAGATGTTAGGGAAAGCGGATCAACCCTAAGGTTTTTTCTCCCGTTAATTGCTGCGCTTGGCTTAAAGGTTAGGGTAAAAGGAAGCGGAAGAATAGCAAAAAGGCCTATTACTGATCTTCTAGACACCTTAACCGCTAAGGGCGCTTGTATAGACAGCTTAGAACTTCCTTTGAGATTAAGTGGCAGTATTATTCATGGCGATTATTCGATTAAAGGAAATATTAGTTCACAGTATATTACGGGACTTTTACTTGCCTTGCCTCTATTAAATGGGGACAGTAGATTATTAATTGAAGGGGAAATCGTTTCAAAAAACTATGTCGATATTACTTTAGAGATAATGAAAACTTATGGAGTAGAAGTAAAAACTACTAGCCACGGATATAGTATTTCGGGCAATAAAAGATATACATCACCTGGAATAATAAAAGTAGAAGGTGACTGGAGTAGTGCATGTTTTTTTGCAGCAGCTGCAGTGCTATCTGGCGATATAACTTTTATTGGATTAAATAAAGATAGTTTACAAGGCGACAGAATCGTAATGGAGTTGTTGAAAAAAGCTGGAGCAGTTGTAGAAGAAGTAGCTATTAAAAACGATAATAAGGGTGCAGAGTTAGATTCTCAAATTGGTATTAGGTTTGCTAAAAAGGAGCTTAATGGTGTTAGTTTTTCCGCAAAACACTGCCCCGATATAGTTCCCATTATGTCAATTATGCTTGCGCGAGCAAAAGGGGAGTCAGTAATTGCAGATACAGAGAGATTAAGATTAAAAGAAAGTGATAGGTTATCCGCAATTTTAGAAGTGTTGCGCGCCATGGGCAACGAGGCAATAAATGAAAATGAAAGCCTAATAATAAATGGCGGAGAGCTAATTGGTGCAGAGCTACCTAGCTTTAATGACCATAGAATGGTAATGAGCGAAGCAATTGCAATTGTTGGGACATCTCAAGAAAATAAAATATGGGGTGCTGAGGCAGTAAATAAATCATATCCAGAATTTTTTGAGGAATATAAACGACTTGGGGGTGAAGTAATTGAGTTCTAATTTTAAAAATTTTAATCTCGATATCTTTGGAGAATCTCATGCAGAAAAAATTGGCGTCATCATAAAAGGATTCCCTAAGGGGTTAAGCGTAAATTCCGATGGATTGAAGCAGTTTTTGTCAAGAAGAAGAGCGAGCAAAGGTATTTTTAGCACAAATAGACTTGAAGAAGATTTAGTAATATTTGAAGCGGGTATTATTGATGAATTAACAAATGGCGATGATATTAGGGCTGTAATACATAATAAAGATTTGATTAAAGAAGCATACAGTAATCTTGCAAGTATCCCAAGACCATCTCACTCAGATTATGTTGCTTACATAAAATCAAATGGAAAAGAGATTGCATCGGGTGGAGGAAGATTTTCTGGGAGAATGACTGCACCGCTTTGTATAGCTGGATATATCGCAAAAAAATTTCTCCAAGAAAAAGGTATCGAAGTATTGTCATATGTTAGTGAAATCGGCGGAATAGAGGCTGATTCATACAAAAAGAGAGATGTTTCCAAAGATGAAATACTATCTGTTGAAGGAATGTCATTACCAGTAATAAACGAAAAAGCTAAAAATCAAATAGAACAAAGCATAAAAGAGGCACGAGAAGATAAAGATAGTTTAGGTGGGGTAATTGAGTGCATAGTCTTTGGTATGCCCGCAGGGATTGGGGAGACCTTATACGATGGGCTTGAAGGAAGGATTTCTAAATCTATATTCGCAGTTCCAGCAGTAAAAGGTATCGAGTTTGGAGATGGGTTCTCACTAACCTCGCTAAGAGGAAGTAAAGCAAATGATCCAATACAATATGTTGATAATAAGGTAGCAACTACAACAAATAGAAGTGGTGGAATAAATGGGGGAATTTCTAACGGAATGCCCATAACCATTCGCGTCGCGATTAGACCCACTCCCTCAATTGGTAAAAAACAAGTTTCAGTTAATTTAAAAACAAGGGAAAATGTGGAGATTGAAATCAGCGGAAGACACGATGCCTGTATTGTTCCAAGAGCAGTTCCATGCATAGAAAGTGCAGTGGCACTTGCGATAATGGATGCATATTTAGATGAACAAAAACAATGATTATGATAGTCAAAAGTAGAATGGTCTATGGTATGAATATTTAGAGGAGATAAAGGAAGGAGAATTATAAATGGATCTTAATGATATTAGAAAACAGATTGATCAAATTGATGATGAAATGATTTCGCTTTACCAAAAACGAATGTCTTTAGCCAAAGAGGTTGCTATGGTTAAAAGAGAAACCAATTTGCCATTAGAGAATCCTATACGCGAAAAAGAAATTATTAATAGAATTACTTCAAGTCTAAATGATGAAATCAAGCTTTTTGCAAAACAATTCTATGAGACTCTTTTCGAAACTAGTAAAGCCTATCAAAGTCGTTTTATGGAAATTAAGTCAGATCTATTGGTAAGTATTAAGGAAAAAATAAGTTCTGGAATAAAAAAATTCCCAATTAACGCAAATGTTGCTTGTCAGGGTGCTGAGGGAGCATATTCAAATATGGCAGCAGACAAGGTTTTTCCTATCAACAATATTATGTATTTCAAGGATTTTGAAGGTGTTTTTGGGGCAATCGAAAAACATTTTTGTGAGTTTGGTGTGTTACCTATTGAAAACAGTTCAGTTGGTAGCATTAATGAAGTATATGATTTAATGAGAAAACATCATTTTTACATTGTAAGAAGCATTAAGCTTCATATAAAGCACAGCCTACTCTCAAAAAGAGGGGTAGAACTTCAAAACATCAAAGAAATATACTCTCACGAGCAAGCTATTGCTCAATGTGCAAATTTTCTAAAAGGATTAAAAGATGTTAAGGTTACAGTCGTAAGCAACACGGCTGTGGCTGCAAAAATTGTTAAAGAATCTGAAAGGCAGGATATTGCATGTATTTCCTCCAAGGAATGTGCTGAATTATATGGACTAGGTTCAATAAAGGCAAATATTCAGGATAAAGAAAACAATTACACCAGATTTATTGTTATAGCTCCGGAACTTCAAATATACGAAAAATCAGATAAAATAAGTATTTTTGTAAATCTACCACATAGGGCTGGGAGCTTAAATAAGTTGTTAAATAAGTTTGCAACATTAGGGTTGAATTTAACAAAACTAGAAAGTAGACCACTGCCCAATAGCGTTTTTGAGTTTGGATTTTATTTTGACTTTGATGCAGAAATAGAAAACACGGTAGTCCAAAATCTCCTAGCTGAGTTAGATTTAAATTCTGAGCAATTTGTATTTTTGGGTTGCTATAGAGAAGTTAATTAACAATAGACAACTATAATTACGAAAGGAAAGTACAATAAATTGTAGTTAAAAAAATATCGGAGGATG
This sequence comes from uncultured Christensenellaceae bacterium, assembly GCA_964392385.1. Classification (GTDB taxonomy): domain Bacteria; phylum Bacillota; class Clostridia; order Christensenellales; family DTU072; genus MWEH01. The sequence continues at coordinate 33,546 of CAYMPR010000007.1, forward strand.
AAATTGAATAAATATTGCGTGCTTGGAAGAAGCCTTCCGCATACTTTATCTCCCTTTATATATCAACAACTTGGCCTAAATTACCAGGTAGTTGAACTTCCCGATGAAGCTGCTTTAAAAGAATTTGTTTTGAGAAAGGAGTATTCGGGTTACAACGTTACTATTCCCTATAAGAAAGAAATTATGAAATATCTAGATGTTGTAGATGTAAAAGCAAGAGAGGTAGGAGCTGTAAATACAGTATTAAATAAAGATGGTAAAAGTTATGGTTATAACACAGATGTTGAAGGCATGAGACTTGCTATTAAAAAAGCAGGGATTACTATTTGGGGAAAAAATGTAATGATACTTGGTACTGGTGGAACTTCTGCGACGGCAGAATATCTTGCCAAAAAAGAGGCTGCAGCCTCTATCGTAAAGGTATCAAGAGAGGGTGAAATCAACTATACTAATTGTTATGATTTTAATTGTACTGATTTAATTATCAATACTACTCCAGTTGGAATGTTTCCAATGTCACAAGAAAGTCCAATTGATTTGTCGAGGTTTCATAGGCTTATGGGCGTATATGATGTTGTGTACAATCCAATAAAGACAAAACTAGTAGAAGAAGCAGAAAAAATGGGTATACCTTCAGCAAATGGGCTTTACATGTTAGTTGCTCAAGCAAAACTTGCTGCTGAGATTTACATGGGCAAACCCTTAATAAACTCTATAACGGATGACTTATACATTGCAACACTAGTTGCACATAAAAATATAATATTGGTAGGCATGCCAGGTTCGGGTAAAACAACGATTGGTAAGAAAATTGCTGAGATTATGAATAGACCTTTTATTGATTTAGATGAAGAAATTGAAAAAAGGGTTGGTATGTCCATACCAGATTTTTTTGCGGAGAATGAAGAGAAAGCATTTAGAGACATAGAAAGTATTGTAATTAATGACTTTTCATCTAAGTTAGGTTTTGTAATAGCTACTGGAGGTGGGGCAGTTATTAGGTCTGAAAATAGAGATGCACTTAGAAGAAACGGGTATATTGTTTGGATTCGTAGAGAGTTTAAAGATCTCGAATTAGAAGGAAGACCATTATCAAAGGATTTAGAGGCTTTAAGAAGAATTGAGTCTGAGAGGATGCATCTATATGCAGATATATCGGATAGTTCGGTAATTAATAATAGAGATAGTCTTGCCGTTGCAAGTGAGATAAAGGAGATTTATGAAGACGATATTAGTCATTAATGGGCCCAATATTAACATGTTAGGTATACGAGAGCCAGATATTTATGGAAAAAATACTTACGAAGATTTAGTGGATTATATTTACAAACAAGCAGAAATTCGTCAAATTAAAGCTGAGATTTTTCAAAGTAATTATGAGGGTGAAATAATTACTATGATACAAAACTCAATTTCAAAGTATGATGGAATTATAATAAATGCTGGTGGATATACTCATACTAGCATAGCAATTTTAGATGCATTGAAAGCTGTAAATTTACCTGTTGTAGAAGTACATTTATCCGATATTTCTAATCGTGAGGATTTTAGGAAAAACTCCTTTATAAGCTTAGTAGCGAAAAAAGTTATTAAAGGTAAAGGCTTTTTGGGATACTCGGAGGCGTTAGAATATTTCTTTTTGAATTAAGGATAAATAATTTGATTTTCTTGTGCTAATATCACTTTACTTTTGTTGTATAATAGCAATACTATTAATCTATAGAGTCATATAATAGAGGAATAGGGTTATGGAAAATCTACAAAATCAAAATAATGATATAAAAAAAGATAGACCAATAAAAATCCCTAAAGATAAAGTAATAAAGATCTCAATAATTACGTTGGTTGTATTATCAGTAGTCGCAGTGATAATAACATCACTTGTTGTTAATCATAATGCCTTGGAAGTAAACCCAAATGAAATTGTAAACGATTCAACAACTGACTTTGTGCTTATAAATTTAGGAGATACAGTTTCATGTGAACCTTGTAGGCGAATAAGGCCAGAGGTGGATGCGTTAAAGGAAAAATATCAAGGGGAAATTGTGATTAATTCATATAATGTAAATTATGATTCGGAAGGAATAAGTTTAGCTAATGAATATAATGTTTCGACTATCCCCACACTAATCTTTTTGGTCAAAGGCGTAGAAGTTCATAGGACTTCGGGGTATAGAACGCAGGAAGAAATAGAAGCGGATTTTACAATGTTGGGGTGGATAAAATGATTGAAAGTTGGCTGAAAGTATTAACTGAGCTTTTAACACAAAATTTATGGCTTGGCCCTCTTGTTGCATTTGGAGCCGGTATACTTGCTTCATTTACTCCTTGTTGTATTTCAAGTCTTCCTCTCATAATTGGGTATTGTGGAGGCTATTCTGAAAACAAGAAAAAGGCATTTTTTTACAGTTTGCTTTATGCACTAGGCGCTACAATAGTTTTTACTATTATCGGGATAATTGCTGCATTTGTTGGGCATCTGTTTTTAGGAATTCAGATGTATTGGTATATTTTCCTTGGCTTACTAATGTTGGTTATGGCACTACAATCGTGGGGCATAATACATATATTTAAACACAAGTGCGGACATGAACATGTTGGAAAGAAAAAAGGGGCATTAGGCGCCCTGTTAATTGGTATGTTAAGCTCAGTCTTCGCATCTCCCTGCTCTACCCCAGTATTAATAGCTATTGTCGCTATAGTTTCAACTGGTCAATCTATTGCGATGGGGGCAATAATGCTTCTTACCTACTCACTAGGGCATAGCATTTTAGCAATTGCAGCAGGCACATCAGTTGGATGGGTGCAAGAATTATCAAAAAATCCAAAATTCGAGAAAGCTGGTAAAATAATCAATATCATAATGGGTGTACTATTGTTTGCTTTTGCTCTTTACCTTTTCTATGTTGCATTTACTGGAATAGGGCTCCATACCGATTAAAAATCAACAATTTTTTTGTCAATTCTATAATTTTAATTTTGCTAAGGCCATAGTGTATAGATTTTTTACGCAATAAATGTATAATTATTTTATACTTATATTAGTGATTAGAGAGTTGAGGCAAAAAATGGAAAATGAAATGAAAATAAAAATTACAAAAAATGGTCCATATATTGTCACAGGGAGTGTCCCGCTTTACGAGAAGATAATTGTGCCTGTAGGTGATCATTATGATTTACAAGATGGCAGACCTCTTCCTCAAAAAGAAAAATATTTACTCTGTAGATGTGGGTTAAGTTCTTCTGCACCTTTTTGCGATTTTAAACATACAAAATCTAGCTTTGAAGGTCAAGAAACCGCCAGTAGATTAAGTTTTTTAGATAGAGCTGAACTAATACAGGGCCCAGACTTAAATCTATTAGATGATGGTAGATGTGCACTCGCAAGGTTTTGCCATAGAGATTTAGGCGATGCCTGGGAATTGACTGAAAGGTCATATAACAGTGAAAATAAAAAAGAGGCAATTATAGGTGCATCTATGTGTCCAACTGGCAGACTAATTGCTATGGAAAAAAATGGTTTTAAGCATGAAGTACAATATTCCCCTTCCATTGAAATTATTCAAGATCCTGAAAACAAGTGTTCTGCTGCCATTTTCGTTAGAGGTAACATTACAATTGAGGCAGAAGATGGTTTAATTTATGAAAAGAGAAATAATGTGGCGCTTTGCCGTTGTGGGAGCTCAAAAAACATGCCTTTTTGTGATGCTTCCCATGTTTTAATCTTATACAATGATGGAAACGTTCCTAAATAGGGGGAGATAAGCTTGGTGAAGATTATTATTGCAGGAGCAGGCGTAGGGGGATTATTCCTTGCAAAAGTTCTTTCCGAAAAAGACTACGATATTTCTATTTTTGAAAACAGGGATAAAGATTCTCTTTCATATGATTGGTATGATGATGTTTCATATGATACTTTTTTAAAGTCAGGGATTTCTAAAAATAGGTTGTCTTTCTATTCTAAGAAGGATTGGTCTTTTATTATGTACGGAAGCACTAACGTTACCAAAATAAATATTCCAGATGAAAAAAAAGATATTTCCGTTCATAGAAGAACACTCTCGGAAGAACTCATGAAAGATCTTAGGGGAGTTGCTTTTCATTTTGGGGAGAAGGTTTTATCGCCCATTATTAAGGATGAAAAAGTTGTTGGTATAAAAACCATAAAAGGTGAATACTATGCAGATTTAATTATCGATAGTGCAGGGGTAGATTCTCCTCTTAGAACCAACTTACCAGATAAGGCGAAAATTCAAAAAGAAATAAAGCAGGAAGAAAAGTTCTCTGTATATAGAGCTTTTTTTGAAAGAAATCAAGAGTTTAAAGAGGATTATCACACAAATAAAGCATACTTAAGACATCTAGGCAGAAGAGGAATCTCTTGGGCGATTGATGGAAAAGACGTAGACGTATTAATTGGGAACATAGGTTCAATAAGTAATGAGGAGATTGAATCAGCTTTAAATGATATTAAAAGAGACAATCAAATGATAATAGGTCAGGCGTTATCTGCTGGTAAGTATATTATCCCAGTTAGAAGACCGCTAGCTAAAATGGTATGGAATGGTTATGTTGCTCTTGGTGACAGTGCATTTATGACAATACCAATGCTTGGTTCGGGAATAAGAAGCTCAATACTAAGTGCTAAAATATTATCCGAAGTTATTGAAACTATAAAACCAGATTTTCCCGAAAAAAAGCTTTGGCTTTATCAAGCAAGAGTAATCAAAGAGCTGTTATACACCCATTATTCAGTAGATATCATGAAAAATTGGCTCTTAAAAGCTAGCCTAAAAGACATAGCTTTCATTGCAAATAGTAAAATTGTAAGTGCAAGCGATATGGCACTTGTAGCCTCTGGAAACCCATTCGAATTAAGTTGTAAAGAGATGTTTAAAAAGGCGATAAAAGGCATCTCTAAGCCTAGATTATTAATAGATCTCTTAATCACTCTTATAAAAGGGAAATCAGCGCTAAAAAAGGCACAAGAAATACCTTTAGAATTTGAAGAAAAAAAGGTAGCTAGATGGATAAATTCTATAGAGAAGTACTACAAATAAAAAACAACCTAAGATAAGGCTGTTTTTTGTTGAGAACAAAGTATTAATTCAATTATTGCATCTAAATTTTTATAGCTTTTAACTTTAAAATCAATGCCTACTAAAACCTTAGCAATAAATAATAACTAATCTTTTAATGCAGTATCAAATACTTTTTTGATGTTTTGCTTTGTAGCAGGTCCTTCGTGTACCTTTTTTCCATCTATCCAAAGACATGGGACATAAAAATAATCGTACGAATCAGCTATCGCTTTATTTTGTCTTTCCTCGAGTTTATTTATCTTTACCAACTTGCAGTTAGGATTTTCATTGCAAATTTCTTCAATAAATTGATCTGCTTGGCGACAATATGGGCAACCTTGTAAATAAAAGTAAGTTATTTCTTTCATGTTTTCTCCTTCTAATTGGATTCTATTATTACACTAACATTAAGTCGTCTTTTAGTCAATAATCAACAAGGAATATACCAAGTTTTTGGTATTTTAAACCTTAAAATTAAACCTGATTTTAGATGAAAAGTAATAGTATAAATGGTATAATGACTTCTAGTTTGTTTTGAGGTGATTAAAGTGTTTGACGCAAAATTTATAATAGCCGTTGTTTTATTTGCACTTACCTATATTTTGTTAATGACTCTGCCTAAGTTCAGGGCATACATAGCACTTGCTTCAGCAATACTTTATTTAGCTATTGGAATTTTACCCATTGGAAAGCTATTTTCTTCAATTGACTGGAATGTTTTGATGATGATAGGTGGAACAATGGGTATAGTGGCGTTATTTATTAAATCACAGATGCCCGCACGTTTAGCTGATCAAATGATATCCAAAATCCCAAATGTCAAATGGGCAATAATCGCTTTATCCTTTTTTGCTGGTATAATTTCCGCATTTGTCGATAATGTTGCTACTGTCTTAATGGTTGCACCTGTTGCTATTACAATTTGCAAAAAACTAAACATTTCCCCCGTAAAAAGCATAATTGCTATAGCAATCTCTTCTAATTTACAAGGTGCTGCGACACTAGTAGGCGATACCACATCAATAATGCTTGGTGGTTATGCCGATATGACATTTCTTGACTTTTTTGTCTTTAAAGGTAACATGGGCTTATTCTTTGTTGTAGAAATAAGTGCAATACTTGCGACATTACTACTTCTTTTCCTTTTCAGAAAAGATAAAGAAAAAATATCAGTTGATACTATCGCGGAAGTTAAGGATTATTTCCCAACTGTTCTGCTACTAGTTATGCTTGCGCTTCTAATTACTGCTTCGTTTTTGCCAATTCAATATAAATTAATCATCGGTGGAATGGATATTACTAATGGAGTTATATGTATAGCACTTTTATTTGTGGGCATAATTAAAGAAATAATTGTAAAGAAGAATATAAAAACAGTAGTTGAAACAATAAAGGAAGTAGATTTTTTCACTTTATTGTTACTAGCCAGTTTGTTTATAGTAATTGCAGGAATTAAAGAAGCTGGATTAATAGATTTACTTAGTGGATTTTTTGTTAATTTATCGGGTGGAAATTTATTTGCTATATATTCTATATTGGTATGGTTTTCCGTTATTTTATCAGCATTTATTGATAATATTCCCTATATAGCTACCATGTTGCCTGTTGTATCGGGTATTGCAGCAATTCTCGGAATTGACCCAACGATTCTTTACTTTGGTTTACTTTCTGGAGCCACTTTAGGGGGCAATCTAACGCCTATTGGTGCATCGGCAAATATAACAGCACTTGGGATATTAAGAAAAGAAGGGCATAACGTTAAAGCTTGGGAATTCATGAAAATTAGCATACCTTACACTCTAATTGCAGTGGTTGCTGGGTACTTGATGATTTGGTTTATTTGGTCATAATTAACATACCTCTCTAATTCATTAACACAAAAAAAAGAGCTAGAAAAACTAGCTCCTTTTAATAAAGGATATTTGTTTATTTAGAGTCGTTATTTGAATCTATTTCTGCGGAGTCATCCGTCTTTTCTACAATAGCTTCTTCATCTGGCACATTAGCTATATTATCTAAGCTACTAGCTTCACTACTCGTATCAACTACTAAGGCGCGTCTTCTATTTAATTCGACTAGCATCTCGCTATAGAATTTTTCATCAATTTTGAATTTTCTATTTTGAATTAGCCAAGCAAGTGCTATAAGTAGAATAGGTAGCACGCATACCGCAACTCTCATCCATATTCTCATTCCAGGTGAAGTTCTGTCCTTAAAATTCAAATTAGCTGCGTTATAGTCGTTTTGTATAATTTCCATTGAGTAAACATAAGTTGTTGTACCATTATCTGCTAAAAGGTCAGCATCAGATATGTCTTTCCATATTCCAATAGGAGTCTCACTTCCTTCAACAAGATTTCCATCTACGTATGTTTTTCTAAAAACCTTACAATCTCCTAAAGCTTGCACGTAATCTGCTTTAAGCTGATATTTAGACATATCATCTGATATAATACGTTCCGAAACCAAAGCTTTTGCCGCCGTTTCATCATCCGCTGTTTCAATAATATTTATGTAATCCTGTACGTTGTTTAAGTATGTTATTTGGGCAGACGATGTGTTCATGTCAGCTAGGTAGTTTTTCTGAGATTCCATTGTAGAAATATTTTGGCTTAAAATAAAAATACCAGATGCCGCAAGAACAAGCGTCACAATGCCATATTGTATGGCCGAGGAAAACTTAGCGACAAATGGGCGAAGAGTTGAAACAACAGCTTCATTTCTTTCACCTTGCTTAAGCTCGTTATACTCCACACAATTTGTCATATTGATAATAGTCGCCATATAGAACAATGTTTGCCCAGTAAAGATAAATACACCAAAAATTATCAAGGTAATTATGTTAAAAGGTAGGATGCTTGTCCAGCCGAGTAGGGCAACTCCCAAATAACCAAAGATTGCAATACCAGCACTTAGTAATTGTAGTTTTTTCCTACCCATCTTATCAGCAAGCTTAGTGTAAAGGGCATTTGCTAAAATACTACATACTCCAAATACAACTATAAAATAAAAGGCTTTATTATCATATCCAACCTCTAAATAATACAAATTGTATGCAAGAGCAACAAGTAAGCCACTTCCTACACTATAGGCAATTAGCGACAGCGCCATCCATAAGACTTGGTCATTGCTTTTAATGGTTTTCCACATCTTTTTTAAGGAGATCTTAGAGCTTTTTTCAGCTTCGGTTCTCTCTGTTTCTTTAACAAAAATTGTAGTCACAGCCTGACAAATAATAAACGCCGCGACAATAATGATTGACATTAAACTGTAACCTTGTACAACGTTACCTGGTGTGAAAAAAGTAACTATTCCTTGTCCCACAAATGCTCCGAGGCCAGCAAAGATAACAGTAAGCATAGTGACTTGATTTCTTTCTTTTTCTTTAGATGAAAGGGAGGGAAGCATCGCCCAATATCCGATATCATTCATAGTAAAAGTTGATTCCCAAAGAAGATATGCAACAATCATAAAGGCTACGAAACTCCAACCCTCTAAGCGAACATTAAACATCGCAATCATAACAATGCCACAAGTAATTGCTCCAACCATTATCCAGGGCTTAAACTTACCCCACTTAAAATGGCTTCCCTCTATTATTGCTCCCATTATTGGATCATTTATAGCATCCCAAATTCTTCCTCCTACACCAATTATTAAGCTTAAAGTAGTGAATTGGATAAGTTCTAGTGAGACGCCAAACTGTATATAGGTTAGCAAAAATGCCGCTATCAGTTGATAGGCCATGTCTCTTCCGATTCCACCTAATGAGAAAAACCACTTGTTCTTATTGAATTGTTTTAGTCTACTAGCTTCAATTGGATCAGAAATTTCATTTACATTACTGTTCATAGGTTTCCTCCTGTTTTTAAAAGATAAAATGGTTAAAAAGAGAATAATAGAAAAGTATATCTAAGTATAATGTAATTTTGTCATTTATAAAGAGGTATGTCAATATCACCATTAATTAGATTAATACAATATTTGCCAATAACTAAATGAAAAAAGGGTGTTTAATTGATTCCCCAAAAGCTAACAAAAAAGAGAGCCTTTAAGACTCTCTAATCGAATTATATTTTGACTATAATTAATCGGTCAAGGAAAATTGGCTTTTTGCTGCTCCACAAACTGGACACTCCCAATCCTCTGGAACATCTTTCCATTTAGTCCCTGGTGCTAATCCACTATCTGGATCGCCTTCCGCTTCATCATAAACATAACCACAAAGTTCACATACATATTTTTTCATTTTATTCCTCCATTATTAAATATCTTTTTTCCATATGCCATGAAGAGTGCAATAGGCATATGCAATTTCAGCTGTATCATCAGCAGTTAATGCAAATTGAACCACTGGTGCTTCATTAGGTTTCAATATTTTTCTTTGGCCACCCTTTGTTGTTTGTAGGTATACCCAGCTAATATGATGTATCTCAGTCATTGGATGAGGCATAGACCCTACATTTACAGTAACTAATTGACCGCTAACTGAAACTGCTGGGATATGATAATCTGTCTTTGCTTCTACAGTGTTTGGAACTAGCTCTGACATCTCTTCGCCGCAGCATACAAGAGGTATTCCTGCATCATTAATTAAACCAACGATATTTCCACATATTTTACAGATATAAAAAGTTTGTCTTGCTTTTGCCATTTTTTAATCTCCTCTTTGAATTGATTTATTGGTTGTTATTATAGAATTATATCATGAAGAGCAGTGAGTTTTCCAGCCGTTTTTGCGATTGATATTATTAGAACCGAACTATTATCTATATAAAATTACAAAAGCAATATTAATTGTAGAAAAGGAGCTTATAACAACGGAATGAACAAATTATTTTATAAATGTTCCTTGCTTTATTTCCTTAAAAGCCTCTATTAATTCTTCTTGTGTATTCATTACTATAGGTCCTCCCCAAGCAATGGGTTCGTTTAAAGGTTTTGCGGAGAACAACAAAAAGCCAATGGATTTAGTACTAGTCGAGATAGAAATTTCAGAACCTACATTAAATAGAAGAACTCTCCCAGCTCTATGTCTACTCGATATATTTGCGCCGAAATTTGCTTCTCCATCATAAATATAAACAAATACATTGTTAAGAAAGCTGGTGTTAATGATCATATTCGAATTAGGCTCTATGTTAATGTCTAGAAATGTCAATTTAACAAAATCACCAGAGACTGGCCCTTCGATATCATTATATGTTCCGGAAATAACGCGTACTTTGGAGTTTTTATCAATTATTTCAGGAATATCTGAAGATTCAATAGCTCTATATTTTGGAGAGGTAAATTTGTCGGTTTTAGGTAAATTAAGCCAAAGCTGAACACCTAAAAACCTTTTTGAAGCCTTAGGCATTTCCCAATGCATTATCCCAGAACCTGAAGTCATCCATTGACAGGATCCATCAAGTATTGCTCCTTCATTTCCAAGACTATCTCCATGTTCAATTTTCCCAGACATAAGATAAGTTATAGTCTCCATTCCCCTATGAGGGTGCCATGGAAAACCTTTTTCATAATCTGCAGGATTTGTTGAGTCAAAAGCATCTAGCATTAAAAAAGGGTCAAAATCTGTTACTGTTTTGTTGTTGAGTATTCTAATTAAATTTACGCCTGCTCCATCAACCGAAGGCTGACCGATAAATATATTTTTAATTGTTCTTTCCATAATTAATTTCTCCATATTTATATTTTTATATTAGCCAACCCTACTTGAAAATTTACTAGTATTAACAAATTAGTGTTTTCAGTTTATTAAATCTCTTTATTAATTTTCGGTGCGGGTTTTGTAGAAGGGCTATTTGTCCCAAACAACAAACTCGTCGAGTTGCTTTCTTGATTCAGGAAATTCTCTCTCTTTTAAACTATTAGGGAGAAGGGCAGGGTCGCCATATTTTCCCATAGCTATAATTGCAATTGGTTCAGTATTAGGGTCTAGTGAATAGGCTGATATGGCATTATTTCGATTAAAACCACCCATTGCATGAGTGACTAGTTCATGTTCAGTTGCTTCTAAAGATAAAAATGCCCAAGAGGCACCTGTGTCAAATTTTGCCCAGAAATTATCTTTGTCATTATATGTAAACCTATTATTACATAGAACCATTATTAAAACAGGGGCTGAATTTGCCCAGATTTGATTTTCTTTTGCGAGAAGTGAGCGCATTTTTTGGAGAGAGGATTCGGTATTGGCGACAATGAATCTCCATGGCTGCTCATTAAAACAAGATGGGGCAAATCGGGCGGCCTCAAGAATTGTTTTAATTAATTCTTGATCGATGGGCTCACTCGAAATCGCTCTAGGGGACCAGCGTTTTTTTATGATATTTAGTATTTCATGGTCATATTGCCTCATTTTATACCTCCTTAATTAGAAATTAGTTTGAATCCCATATTTTTATTTGATTTTATATGAATTAATAAAAGGGAAGATGTTACTAGTTTAAATTATATTTACAAGATAGGGAAGTGCAATTGGGAAAAATCTGTGGTATGCTTCACATTTTTCAAGATCCAGAGATTCTCTTTTACATCCTCCGCGGCATAGAGAATAATATGAACATATTTTGCATTTATTTTGAAGTAATAAAGACTCAAATATGAAGTCTTTTGCAGTATGATTAATTGATAGGTTGAAAAAATCATCATTCCTAATATTGCCAAGTTTGTACTCATCAATACAATAGAAATCACACGGATAAACCGAGCCATCCCCTTCCACAACATACTGATGGGTGCAGTGTCCGTTCATTCCGCATTGGTTAGCGGGCAAACCCTTTGCAAGAAGGGCAAAGTTATCAAATAGCCTTATGCTAGTATAGTTGTTATTCATAATATCAGCCATGTACAAAGAAAACAGTGTTAATAAAAAGTCCCCATACTGTTTTGAGGAAAGACAAAAACTACTATATGAACTTCCTAATGGTTTTAAGCAGGGGATAAACTGAAGAAATTTAAAATTATTTTCTTTAAAAAACAAGTATATTTCCTTAATATTCTCTGCTATTTTGGGCGTGATCACCGTTAGTATATTAAAAGGAACGCTATGTTTTTGGAGAAGCTTTGCACTTTTAAAAACCTGTTTGAACGTTGGCTGCCCATTAACATCTAGTCTATAGGAATTATGTATTTCATTTCCATCTAGGGATAGTCCTATGAGTATGTCGTTCTTTTTTAAGAAAATACACCAATCCTCATTTAATAAAAGCCCGTTTGTCTGTATTACTATTTCTATTTCGCTTCTTTTAGTGTTGTATTTTGTTATATAATTTATTGCTTTTTCAAAAAATTCAATTCCAGCAAGCAGAGGTTCTCCTCCTTGAAATGACAGATATACCCTGCTTCCGTCTGAATAAGAAAAGACTTTCTTTATCGTTTCTTCTAAAATCTCTTCATTCATAAACCCTTGAGAGAAGTTTTCTCTTTGGCTAGCTAAAGAGTGATAAAAACAATACAGGCATTTCATGTTACAGATAGCTGAAGATGGTTTTAGCATTACTGAGATAGGTGGCATGGATTTTCCTTTTTCTTTCAATTAACCGTTAAAGAACAATCAATTATCCTTAATAATTCCTCTTTGATTCTCTTTGAGTTGTTCTCTAAAAAAGAGAAGGTCTTCTTTTAGAGATAGTGCGATTTCCGGATGTGCCATTGAAATGTTATAGGCCTCAATAGGGTCTATTGATAGATTGAAGAGGTAATTCTTGTATACTTGGTCAAAAAATGCAGTGTTTTCAGATTGCACTTTTTCATAATATTTGAAAACCGAGATATCTTCTCCATCGGAAATAGGTTTTTGTACAGCTAAAACCTTCCCTTTAGCTATGTAGTACAAAGACTCATGCATAGGTTGATCGACAGGTATAGTTCCTTCTAAAAGGTTCCGAATATTAACCCCGTCAATAATTCTGTCAGACGGTAAGTTGTCTATCCCAGCATAGGAAAGAATGGTTGGGAACAAATCTATGTTCATAGCTGTAGATTTAATTACATTGCTTGCTGGAAGTGTCCCTTCCTTTCCAATTCCTCCATTCACGTAAGTTGCGATAAAAGGTACTTTTTGACCGCCTTCAAAAGTAGTTCCCTTTCTCCCCCTCAATGCTCCAGAAGAGCCTTCTCTTCCGGGTCCGTTGTCACTGGAGAATATAATAAGAGTGTCATCATATACTCCTCGATTTTTAAGATTTTGAATTATAGTTCCTAAGTAAGAGTCAAATTCTTCAATACAGTCAATATAGCAGTCATCGGAAGTATCTCCTTTAACTCCCGAAAAAATTGGATAATGTGGCCAAGGAGTGGCATAGTAGGCAAAAAACTTTTGGTTGTTATCGATTGATGAGTTTATAAAGCCATTGACTTCTTGCGTGAGCATTTTCGTTGTTTCCGATTGGTCTTCAATATCATTATGGCTTAATACCTCTATAGGCTCTCCGTTAACTTCCCTTACCCAATTATATGGAGTCATATCGTTTACATAATGGCTTCCATAAAAATAGTTAAACCCTTGATTGGTGGGAAGATATTGTCCATAATCTCCTAAATTCCATTTTCCAATGGCTCCAGTATTGTAGCCAGCGCTTTTCAGCGCTTCAGCGATTGTTATTTCATCTCCCAAAATACCGTCTACGTTGTGCTTGAAGAGAACGGGGTTAAAAAACCTTGTTGTCCCGAAAGGTTTCCAAGAAACCTTGGTAGGAAAAACAACTTCATCTAAATATCCTCTAGAACAATATCTACCGGTAAGAAGAGAGAAGCGGGAGGGGGAACAAACAGGAGAAGCCGAATAGAAATTCTCCATAAGAACTCCATCGGCTGCAAGCGCATCGATATTAGGAGTTTTAATTGTAGCTTCCGATTCGCCTAAGTAGCTGTAACTTGATAGATCAGAGTAACCCATGTCATCCATCAAAACTATCAAGATGTTTGGGGAGTTTTCTGAAGTATCTGTCATGGAAGCAAGATAATCATCATGTCCTGATTTCATTGATTCTACTCTAGGTCTCACCCGAAAAGCTGCAGCAAAAAAATATAAAAGATTAGAAAGGGTCATAGCTATTAAAATAATAACGGCAATCCATCTATGGTCTTTTGCTCTAGATATTCGCGGTAAAAACCAAAAGATCAGGGCTAATCCAAGAGGTGCTATTGATAATGCGATATTGTTAAATGCCCTATCAAGAAATGGGTCAGCGCCCCAGACTAAATAAAAAATAAGATTACCTAAAACGATTACTATATAGGAAAAAAATATCCATATAATAGAGGTGCTTTTTCTTACAACAAAAGGAATCATTAGTATCGGAAGAATCATTGCAATGGCAAGAGCAAACATGCTTAAAAAGTTGAAGCCCCCAATAAACATTACTAGGAAGAAAATACTTATTAAACAAAAAAAAGAAAAGGGAAGTTTTGAAGAAATAACTGATAATAACTCTGTGTTTTTGTCTTTCATTTATCTCTCCTGTATTTTTAAAATTATAAAATATTATATTACACAATACAAGTGTAGAAAGAATCAAGAAAGATTTCTCATTTGTAAAGTTTGTTCTCAAAGTAAGTTTTTCCTCTGGTTAAGCGATAATACAATCGAACATAAACATAAGATGATATCATATATGGACATATAAAATATGGTATAGTAAAATAAGTTTTAAAGTCACAAGCAATTTATTTAATGACGGTATATTTATGGAAAGTTTTACAGAAAAAAAATATTTAAAGAAAAAGGATTATATCACTTTTTCTATGGCAAGGTTTGCCGCTTCTGCAGTTAGCGGTTTAGCACAAGGTTACCTATTGATTTTTTACACAGCGGTATTAGGAGTAAAACCCTTATCAGTAGGGATAATGTTTTTGGTTTCTAAAATATTCGATGGGGTGGATGACCCAATTATGGGGAGTTTTATTGATAAAACACGAACTAGATGGGGGAAACTAAGGCCTTATTTGATTT
>CAYMPR010000008.1:0-12104 GCA_964392385.1 uncultured Christensenellaceae bacterium
TGATATTCGGGCAGTACGAAAATAGTTAGCAATACGCTCTCTGTTTCGCTGCCCCGCCAGTATCTTAAAGCACCTCGCCAAGAGGTGTTTTTTTTCTAGACTATATTATTAACCAGAGTTAATCGGTAGGATTTGGTGGTTATAATTAGTAATTCAATTATTTTGCTGAATAGAAGTTATAGCTAAGGTTGACTACATTAATGTTTTATTACACTAAAGTGCTGATATTAGTTTCGGTGAATAGCTAAGGTTGACTCTCTTAATAATATATAAAGGTTGATTACGCAGGCGCGTTGTTATATAATTTATTAAAATGATTATAGTGGAGTAGACTTGGCAACTAATAAAAATAACAAGCACCAAAAGAACCAGGGAAAGGCTAAAGTGGAAGATCCGCAAAAGCTTAATTCTAGCAGTTTAATGGAGAATAAAGATAATAACGGGCTCTCTAGTAATAATGGCCAAGTAGCACAAGAAAAAATACTCCCTTCAAGAGATGAGGGGGGAGTAAAAAGAAAGAAGTTATCCAAAAAACAAAGAATCATTATTGTTTCCGCTAGCTCTATTTTTATTGTATTGGTGGCGGTTGCTATTGTTTTAATCGTTCTTTTCGCCTTCCCACCCGTAGACTCTGATCCCAATAAATACGCCTCGCCTATTCGCAAAAATTATAGTTATGCTATAGACATTGTCGATAATTCAGGTGTTTTGCTTGATTCATCTCTACTTGGAGATTTTTCATTTTCCGAAATTACAATGATTCAAGAGCCTGAAAATTATTTTAATATATCTTCCGATTTAGTGATGACATTTAATGAAGAAACTTTAAGGCAACCTGGTGTAAATGTGGGAATTAGAGTTTTGAAAGGTAGTGAGGAAATATCAACAATTTTAGTAAGGGTTTTGGAAGATTCGACTTACATTACATCTGTTGAACAATTGCAAAATATTCCTGAAGGCGCAACTGGTCAATACGTTTTAGGTTCAGATATCGATTTAGGTCTTCAAGAATGCGTAATTAACAACTTCAAAGGCAAGTTTTACGGCAATCATAAAAGAATTTCTAATTTATCTCTAGCAGGAAATGGTGGGCTATTTGTTAACGCTGAAGGTGCTGAAATATCGGGCGTACATCTTATTAACGCAATAGGCCAATACACTTTTTCGGGCGACACTCTTTACTATGGCACACTTGCAAATAAAATGACTAATACAGATGTTAGGAATTGTTTAGCTACAGGTAGTTTGAACATTCAGATTGAAAAAGAGAGTGCCTTTTCTTCAATTGGTGGGCTTGTAGGACAGTCTGAAGGTAGTCCAAGAATTAGAAACGTTGATATCTCAAAAGAGATAACATATTCTCAAGCCGATGTAGACATTACTATTACTGGGAAAGGTTCTATTAAAGCTGGAGGATTGGTGGGAATTTCCATAAATTGCACAATAGACAATTCATATTCTCTTGGTGACATTCAACTTCAATCGAGTAATGGGAGCAGTTTAAGCAATGTAAGTGTTGGCGGAATAGCAGGGAGTGTTACTAAAACTTATGGACCCATGATTGCAGTAACTGATTTGGATGCGGGACAAAGACTATATAGTTACTCTAACATTGTAGTGGAGATATTTGGTGGTGGTGATGGTATTATGATTTGTGTTGGGGGAGTATATGGCTCTTTAACAAACCATAGTATTTTTAATTCGAACTATAATGGCGAAATGCATCTTCGTTCGAGTGATTGTAATTTAAGAGCAGGTGGACTTGTAGGTGAGGCAATTAATTCCACATCATTTAGCATGAGTATTAGTGGAATTACGATAAATGCTGTAATAGATGTAAAAAGTAATGGGGGTGTATATGCAGGTGGACTTGCCGGAGTTCTAGACACTGTTACCTATTCTTCTATTACAAAAGTTCCAACTCCCACTATAGAAGGGACATCCTCTAGACCCCAAGTTGTTAATGAGTTTGTTGCCCTTGATGAAACATAATACTATGAAGCAGAATTAGTTATACAAGTGAAAGAGTAGATAAAGATGAAACATAATACTATGAAGCAGAATTAGTTGTACTAGTGAAAAAGTAGAAAAAGATGGTAGGTAATAGGAAAAATCGGTAAAGAGGGATTAATTAAGCAGTTAAAATAAGTTAGGCTATTACGAGGTGGAGGAATAGATGCTTTACAACATAAAAAGAAACAATTATAGAAATGTTAATATAATAAACGACAATAGGCTAAAAGCCAGGGCTTATTTTATACCATTTTCTAATGAAGCAAAAGCAAGAAGTGCAACTATTCTAAATAGAAGATATGTTAGTGATTTAGTCAGTTGTCTAAATGGCGAATGGGATTTTATTTACTACGCTAAAATAGACGATGTCCCTAGAAATTTTGACACAGATAAAGTTAAATTCGATAAAATACCCGTTCCATCCTGTTGGCAGTTTACTGGATATGAGCCTCCGTTTTACACAAATGTCAACTACCCCTTTGCTCCTCAACCTCCAAGAGTACCTGTAGCAAATAGCGAAGGAGTATATAGTGAAGATATAAATGGTATTTCATATAAGGTTGGAAAAAAACAATACAATAGTGTAGGGGTATATCGCAAATTTTTTGATGTTACAAGTAAGACCTCTAATTATATTATCTCTTTTTTGGGAGTTGCAAGTTCAGTGGAAGTTTACTGTAATGGTAGATATGTTGGGTACGGTGAAGGCTCCCATAACACAGCGGAATTCGACATTTCATCGATGATAGTCGAGGGTAATAATGAGCTAGTGGTTGTTGTTCACAAATGGTGTACTGGCTCATATCTTGAAGACCAAGATATGTTTAGAAATAATGGTATATTTAGAGATGTTTGTTTGTTCTCATATGGACAGAGCTACTTATTTGATTATGATTTTTTTGCGACCAAAAACAATCAAGGAAAATATGATGCTATTATTTCAGCTGAAATTGTAGGCTACGAAAATATGTTCCTAACGGCGACGATTAGGAAAGAGGGCAAGATTATTGACACTATGAGCGCCGAAGCATCTGAAAAAACAACACTAATGTTTCATAACTTAGAAGTTGAAGAATGGAACGCTGAAACCCATGTTCTTTATGAACTTACACTTGTGTTAACTAACAATGGAAAAGTTATCGAATGTGTTATAAAAGGGATAGGGTTTAAGATGGTGGAAATATCGCAAAGGACTCTAATGTTAAACTCCAAACTTTTCAAGATTAAAGGGGTCAATCACCATGATACTCACCCTGAAAAAGGATATTGTCTTTCACCTGAAGAAATAGAAAAAGATATTATATTGTGCAAAAACTTTAATGTTAATGCCATTAGGACCTCTCATTATCCTCCTGACCCGCTATTAATTGAGCTTGCTGACTTTTATGGGATATACATAATTGATGAGGCAGATATTGAAACGCATGGATTAGTCTACAAAGGAGAAATAAGCAATAAACTCAAGTGGAAGGATCATTTATGGGATCGAGTAGAAAGAATGTATTTGAGGGATAGAAATTCACCTAGTATTGTTTTATGGTCACTTGGAAATGAAAGTGGAGGAATTAGGTGTCAGGATTATTGTTATTCAAAATTAAAGGAATTGACATTTATTCCCATAATATATGAAAGGGCATGCGCTTACTTAAGGGGAGCATATGATGTTGGAGCAGTAATGTATCCATCTGTTTATCAACTCGAAAAAGTTGGAAAAGGCAGTGACTTAAGTGGTATTAATCCTAGAACATATAAAAATAAACCTTTACTTATGGTGGAATATGCACACGCTATGGGTGTGGGAGCAGGAAATCTTAAGGAATATTGGGATGTAATTTATGATTATGATTGTCTAGCGGGTGGCTGTATATGGGAAATGGTCGACCATGCAGTTAAACACAACGAAGACTATAAATATGAATATACTTACGGTGGGGATCATGGCGAGTACACTCACGATGGTAATTTCTGTGTAGATGGCTTGTTCTTCCCCGATAGAACACCTCATACAGGTGCTTATCAAATGAAAAACGTATATAGACCTATTAGGGCAAAAATTGTTTCGCCTGGGCTTATTGAATTAAAAAATATGAATTCTTTTCGCAATTCGAGCTATCTAAAAATCATGGGCTCGGTGTTAATTGAAGGTGAAAAATCCTTTGTTTTTGAATTACCCTCTGATATAGAGCCAGGACAAGTAAGAAGGTATGACTTAAATTACAAAACTTATGAAGGTGATTGTCAAGTTCATATTGATTATCTAGAAGGCGATAGACTTGTTGGAAAAGAAGAACTTATAGTTGGTGAGAGTTTGACGAGGGTTCCAAGTTTTCCGAAGTCAAAAGTGTCAGGTAAGTATTCTTCCAACATACTCACCGTTGATTTTGGGATAGGAAGCATTAGATTTGATAAAGACATGGCTTCTCTAATTGGCTATTCTGCGGAAGGAATTGAGCTTCTTGCAAAACGTGCAGCAAGGGATAATGAAGGCAGTGGAAGAATGTATCATAATATTTTCCGTGCCCCAATTGATAATGATATGAACATTAAAAAGAGGTGGTATAAAGTAGGATATGATAAATTAAAAAAGAGTGGTATTGAGTTTATCGAGGATTTTTCTAAAGATGAAGCTAAGATTACTTTCAAATACCTTTTAGGCGTTAAAAAATCAATTTTATTTAGTGTTACAGACACCTACACGGTTTTTTCTGGTGGGATTGTAAAGATAGAGTCGGAAACTATTCCTCTAAAGAAAGGATTACCCGATTTACCAAGAGTGGGAAAGACTATAGAGATGGAAAAAGATTTTTGTGAGGTCATATATTACGCAAATGGTCCTTATGAGAGCTATCCTGATTTTAAAGAACATGTAAGACTTGGTGTTTATGGAAAGAGTGCTGATACTTTTCTAGAGCCATATATTAGACCACAAGAAAGTGGGAATAGGACAGACGCTCGTTACCTAACCGTGAAAAACAGCGAAGGTCAAGGAATAATGTTTATAGCAAGCGAAGCACCTTTTAACTTTGGTATTAAAAATATACCAGATTTAGAACTTTCTAAATGTAAACACAGGGAAGATTTGAAAGACTTTGGCTATAATTACGTTTCTATTGATGGTTTTATGTCTGGAGTTGGTAGCAATAGTTGTGGACCTATAACAATGAAACAATACCGTTTAAAAGCAAATAAACCATATAAATTTTCTTTCTACATGGTTCCATTTACCGATGTTAGAAAAGAGATTGTTGAAGAAAGATAAGATATAGCATCTTGAAAGAAGACAACAAGGGCAGGGATAAAAGTATAGGTAGATAATTAAATCGGAAGGATACAAATAAAAAAGGTAAAAGCCCCCAAAGGAATGAATAAAAGTATAAGTAGAAAATTAAACTGGAAGGATGCAAATAAAAAAGACAAGAAGACAAGAAAAAAGCATAATTAAAGAATTAAACTGGAAGGATGTAAAAGAAAATTTTTAAGCCAAAAAGGCAAGAATAAAGGGAAAAACATTTTTTAATACGGAGATAACATGAGGATTTTTGCGCTAGATAGATCAAGTATAATAGAAGACTATGAAGATAAGTCCATTCTTAAGGAACTTACAGAAGGCAAAAAGTTTAACTTCGTAGCTTCCAGACACGAATATTTTATTGTTCAACTTTTATTGTTTCCAGATTTTACTACTGAAAAACTTGAAATTATTACTGGACCATTAATTGGTGGCGGAAAGGAGTATATAGGAGCTGTTACATGTTTTAACTCAGAGGGTATTTCTTTTGAAGGAAAAAAATTCAACAAGCCAATTCCGCTTAAGAGAGATATCTTACAGCCCATATTTTTGGGATTTAATTTTTCCAGATCAGATATAGGACTGCATACAACAACAGTAAAAATAGGGAAAGAAGAAGTTGTAATTGAATTAGAACTAACTGATAAGCTTGTTTTCAACGAGGGCACCGACAATAAGTCTACTCTTTCAAGATTAAAATGGCTTAACTCAAATGCCGCAAGAAATATCTCTATAACAGAAGGACTAGAGGCACTAGATATAGGCAAAAAACAACTCAAATTCAGTGGTAAGACAGTTGCACTTTCAAATGATGGATTAATAGAAAATGTTGAATCATATTTTAACAAATCAATTGCTATTGAAAACGAGCCTCAGGCAGAGCTGTTTTATAAACCGATGGAGATTTTAATTGATGGCAAAAAAATAAAATATAACAAACTTAGAATGGCAGGAAGAATAAATAGTGCACTTTTGATATCTGATGGAAAAGCTGATGGTACAAGAATTGATGTAGAAGCCAATATTCTATATGAGGGCGCTATTACATATCGAATAAAGATAACAGCAGAAAAGGATTTTATTACTTCAAATATCAAGCTAAAAATGTATTTTAAAGATCCTCAATACATTGTTGGGTTGGGTGGAAGAGCACGGAAGATAGAAAATATTGAGCGTAAGTGGGATGGAAATCTAAATCAAAACTCATTCTTTATAGGCAATGTTAATTGTGGAGCAAGAATTAAATTTGAAGGCTCAAAAGAGTCAAAAACAGTAGTTGGATTTTTTAAACAATGCCCGCTAGAGGTACCAGACACTTGGAATAATGGTGGACTTGGTGGTCTATCGGTGAATAAAACAGATTTTGGTGCCGAATTAACTGCTTATACAGGTAGGGTTATTATTCCCGCTAAAAAAAGCATTCAATTTGATTTTCATGTTCACTTGACACCCTTTAAGCCCATTAATCTAAGAAAGTCATTATCTTTAAGAGTAGGGAGAGATCAAATTGCAAATAACTATAGCAAGATGATTGAAAGAGCTAAAAAAGATCGAGTTACCTATCTAAATATTACTTATGGAGGTGAGCTAAATCCATATCTAAATTACCCATTCCCATACATAAAAGCTTTGGCTAGCTTATCAAAAGAGGCACATGAGAAAGGTTTAGGATTAAGCATTTCATACAACCTTCGAGATATTAGCGTTCAAAATAGAGAAATTTATGCATATAAAGCTTTGGGCGATGAATTAATATTACGTCTTAAAGACAGTAGCTTTGCTGATCCCAGACTTTCTGAAGAGCTAGGGCGAGATGTATTACTTGCAAAAGTGGTTAGATATACATCGGGTAAAAGAAAAGGATTCAGCGATTTTGCAGTTGTTACTGCTCCTTCTTCTAGAATGGACAATTATTATATTGAGGGTTTAGATTACCTCATAAAAAATGCAGATATAAATGCCGTTTCGTTAAGAGATGCAAATCTTAACCGTACTACAATAGAGAGAATTAAAAAGATAATTGGAAGAAGAAAAGGTATACCTGGCATCATTGAAATGCAAATTTCTGATCAATTTAATGAAAACAGCGGCTATTCTAACTCTTTAAATTATTACACTGATGTACTTCCATTTTTAGATAAAGTTTGGCTAGATAGAAGTTTTGAGGCAATGAAAGAAGACCCCGAAGTCTTATTAATTGAAGCCTCAGGTTTGCCATACGGTTTAGCTGTTGTAGGGCGAGAAAAAGATTCTATAAGTAAGTGTTTACTGTACGCGTGTCTTCCTAAATACGGACTTGAATATGAAGTAAGTGATGCCCTAGGCGATATGTACAGTCATCTTGATAATTTTCAAGTCCAAAATGCAATATTTAGAGGCTACTGGGATGAACAAAACCCATTTAAAACAGATAAAGCTGAAGTTTTATGTTCAACGTATCAAAACGGTGAAAACATGATTGCAGTTTTTTATAATTTTGCCGAAAAACCCGTTGATTTTGAAATTGGGGTTGAAAACAAATTAGGGTATACAACCGTTGGAAAGAAAATACGATCACTTGAAATTGCAGGAATGCAAAAATCTAAAAAAATAAATCTCGGGAAACAATTTAGATTAAATGGGCATTCGGGCTTAATTATCGAGGTGACTAAGTAGTGGAGGCCAAAGTCTCTAGGATTGAATTAGTATGGCATAATTGAGGAGTATAAAGACTTATAAAATGCTTATAAATATTAGTAGATGGGAAAAATATCGGTAAAAAATCATTAAATCACCTCATATTGTACTCTTATATACGTTATGATAAGATTATATAGTATGGGAGTGTTTGTATCACATTGTGAGCAGGCATTCCCATTTAAGTAAAACCATATAGCCTAAAGTCAGAGAATAGACAAGATGAGGAAATTAGCGACAGTAAAATAATCAAAAGCGCATAACTTAGATGCAAGTGAACAGGGTAAAAAAAGGATGATGAATTTAGTAAAATAATCATAAACAAATAACTTAGATGCAAATGAACAGGATAAAAGGATGATGAATTTAGTAAAACGAAATTCAATTAATAAAAGCACAAATCTTTTTTTTGTTGCGCTGTTTTTCGCTGCGGTTTTTTTATCAATTCTTGTAATTACGCCTACAAGCTCAAACTTTAATGCAGAAGCTGCGTTTTCATTTTCAGGTTCTGGAACAGAGCAAGACCCCTTCCTCATAGGATCAGTTAGTGAACTACTGGAATTATCTAACAAGGTAAATCATGCTGAAACACCAGAAAACACTGAAGGTTTAGTTTTTGCCCTTTCGGATAACATAGATATGTCATTAATGGAAGAAGGTGTTGTTTTTAACCCAATAGGGACTCTCGCCCATCCTTTTGCCGGAAAACTCAAGGGTAGTTATGGTGGGCAAACACACGTAATTGTCAATCTATTTACGGAAGGAAATGGATTGTTTGGTTACACTGCTTCAACAGCTGTTATTGATGGAATAGGCATAGCAAACGCAACAATTGGGGATAATTACGCAGTGTCAAACGTAGGAGGTATAGTTGGAGTAAATTTAGGGACTGTCACTAATTGTTTCTTTTACGGCACAGTTAAAGGCATTAACAATGTAGGCGGTCTTGTCGGAATTAACGGCGCTGATGGGGGTGCAACAGGAACTGTTAGCTTTTCCTATGGTAATGGAACGATTATTGCTAGCGGGACATATGTTGGCGGTGTTGTTGGTAAAAACTATTATCAGATGAATTGTACATATTCTCTTTCTAAAATAGAGGTTTCTTATTGGCCTGGCAATAACTACGATGGAAACATCGGAGGTGTGTTAGGGGGAAGAATGCCGGGATACAATGGTTATAACACCACACCAGCTTATTCCTATTTTTACAAGGGTAATAACGATGGAAATATGGATGCAATTGGATTTGGAACTTCTAGAGACACAGTGGAGGTCCCGGATGATCCTAATCACGCTAGCTATAGATTTGCAGGACTTAGTGGGGAGCAGTTTGGCAGTAGCACGCAATCTCCTTTATCAAAAACATTAACAGATCTATTTGGTTTGTCTTACGAAGGTTCTTGGATTAGAAAATACTCAACAACTGATTATTCTGCCTGGTACGCTCCAGTACTAAAAAATAGAGTTCCTACTTCAAATGTATTTTTGGAAAATCTTTATTTTAAAAACAGTGTCGCAATTAGAAGATATGGTTATACGCATAATCAATTTGAGTGGGGTACAGTAGATAACCCATACCTAATTGAGAATGTGGAACAATTTAATAACCTTGCTTTGTCCACGCAAAATTCTACTCGTCCAGAAAGCTACTTAAACAAATTTTTCTTGCAAAAAAACAATTTAAACTTCCAAGGAATTAGTCCAAACATTGTTGGGAAAAAGCACGAATCGAACTATCCTTTTTCAGGCACATATGATGGTGGTTTTAAAACCATTTCAAACTTTAATTTAACGGATACTCCATATGTTACCCAAAACGATGTTGGCCTTTTTGGGTATATTAATGCCTCGAGTACAGTCAAAAATATCGTCTTAAACGATAGTTGCGTATTTATAGGGAAAAGTAGGGTCGGAAGCATTGTGGGCTACTCTAATGGTGGAAGAGTAATAAATGTATGGAGTAAGGCAAGCGTAAAAGCCACGGTTGATTATGGCGGAGGAATTATTGGACAAGCCGCAACAGGAGTATATACCAACATTTTGAGTGACCCTAGTTTTGCATCTGTTGATCCTTTGCTTATATCGAAACATAAAGGTATTTTTGGTACTTCAAACAATACAACTTTGAAAAATATTTGGTATCTCGACAACCCAGCTAATAATCAGGGAGTTTCCTCTACTTCAGGACAAGGAAATATTTTACATTTTAGTACGGCATATGGCGATATTAGTGCTTCTTTAGCAGAAACTGGGCAGATATCTTTTATCTCAACTCCAGATTCATCCTGGTCTTCTTCATTTAGAAACGTAAATGAAGAGGAGATTGCTACTGGGAATGAATTTTTACCAAGTATAGATGAAACAAGGAAAAATTTAGAATTCTATTTGAGATTCGTAAAAACAATTGAGGTTGAGCTAGTAGATTTAGAAGGCAACACAGTAGATTTACATGGAACACTAGAAGATGGTGATTTTGGTTTCATTGTATCCCCTGCGCTTTCTACTAAATATTGGGTGGGGCAAAGATTTAGTGTGAATGTTGATATATCCAATACCACATTAGGTTATTATGTGGATAATACACAATTTTTTAATTCTTTAGATGAAACTATCGCATCTCCTGCGTTTTTAGAACATACATATGACAATTATTTAAAGAAAGCTAGTATAAGAACAGAAATGGTAGAGGAGCTTTCAACGTTTAAAATTGTAATTGGGGAAATATCACTTACTTCAACAGCATTTAATAGTCCTAAAACCTATACTGGTGAAGAAGTCTATACCTTTTCTTCCGCTGACGATTTGGTCGATGGTGGACCAGCTGGATTTAGTTTCTCGGTTGATTATTATGGCGTAAGCCCAATCAATGCCACGAGTAACGGAAGACTTGCCGTTATTTATTCCAAAAACAATGTTATCAGGGGCAAACTTGATAAAACGTACGTGATCCTTCCCAAGGAACTTAGCGTTACATTTACTTTGGAAGACCACTCGGTAGTACAAACAATAAAGGAATTTGATGGTATTGGTGGAGTGGATGATTTTGGTGATAGAATTTTTCAACCTACTACTGTTAATCAGAGCAAAATAATTGGGGTAGCTCCAGCAGATATTGATAACCTACTTAAATTGCGAGTAAATGCCCAAATCTCATATATTGCTCCAGATGTTAATCCGAATGAAACAATTTCGGTAATTGTTAAATTTGCCCTTGTAGGTACTTCAAGCGCAAACTATATTTCCCCTAGTCAAGTTGAAGGCTCATACGGAGGAATCACCAAAAGATTAATTAAGATTGTGATATCTTCTCCTTTAGAAAAGCAATATGATGGATTAGTACCTTCTCCTCCACCGAATTACTATATCGACTATAGACTTTCTCCTATTCCTGATGATATGCGATTGAATGGGTCCCCCAAATTTACTTTTACGCCCGACAATAACCCGAGTGTAGGAACTTATCCTATGACAGTAAATTTTGCAGATCCATCAGATGGTAATATTTATACCATTGCGTTTCAAGATCCAAATAATAGTCAATTAACAGTAAATCAGCTAAATTATAATATTACTCCCAGAGCTTGTTTGGTGGAATATTTAGGCTTTGAAGAGAGTTATTATTCCTCGGGAAAAACTGGAAGTATTGTTTATAATCCAAGTAGATTACTGCAATACAATGCAAACTTTATCGACATAGCTTCGAGCAAGCATTTACTCGAAAAAGAGTTTTGGGAAAATGGGGCGGCTTTGGGTAGTAACCCAAGTGAAGCTGGAACCTATACTGTGTATATCCAAGAGCAAGTAGAAGATATTTATGGGTTAAATTCTAGTACCACTAAAAACTATTATTTAGTTAATCCAGAACTTACTTTTCATATTCTCCAAGCTGAACAAAATGATATTTCTATTAATAGCCTTAGCACCGTTGATTTTGATGAAGTTTATCAAATAAGCTCGACTGGCGGGAGTGGAACGGGTGAGACAATTTACTTAACATACGAATCGATAAATAATACGGCACAAGTAAGTATAGAGGGGAATAGCTTAACCTCTATCAAGGCTGGAAACATTTCGCTAATTGCCCGAAAAGGTGAGTCTAGAAACTATAAATCTAAGGACTCAG
>CAYMPR010000008.1:12204-42179 GCA_964392385.1 uncultured Christensenellaceae bacterium
CCTTATCGCAAGAAATTCCTACCCTTACTATTTCTAAACTTCAAGTTAATGTTACTGCAGAAGATAAAACACAAATTTATGGCCAAGCAGAAATTCCTCTTACTTTTCTAGTCGATGATGAAGAGATTACCTTGCAAGGGGCTTTATCTAGAGAAAACGGCGTGAGTGTTGGAGATTATGCTATTTCAAAAGGTAATTTATCTGAATTAAACTTAAACTTTGATATTGTTTTCTCTCCAGGTACTTATTCAATCACCCCAGCAACGCTTAAAATTATTATCGAGGCAAAGACGAAAAACTTCGGAGATCCTGACCCTGTTCCAACTTTTAGTGTGGAAGGACTTGCAAGTAATGATACTGCTTTATCTATTGGGCTCCAAGGCACAATTTTAAGAGCTCTCGGGGAAAATGCATATAAACAAGGGTTTTCTACTCCAAGTGCCGATTATACATATTATGCAGGTACTGGAGACAAAGCCTTTACTCATACTTCTCAAAACTATAATCCAACAATAAATGTGCAAAATGCAACCTTAAGGATACTTCCTATTTCTCCTTCTTTTGAAAACATAGTACCTGTAAAAGTTCAATATGGAAATACTCTTAGTAACGCTTTGTATGGAAATCCAGGGGTAAGCGAAATGCCTTCTCTTGCTTCAGCTAGAGGAAGAAGATATGTAACAGAAGAGGGTAGGTGGGAAGAAAAAATTGTGGAAGGAACCTATGTATGGAAAAATACCTCAGAAAGGCCTGACTACGCCCAAGCTAATACCTATACTGCAAAGGCTCGTTTTAATCCATTAGATAGAAATTATAAAATTACAGATTTTGACATTGTAATAACTCCAATCAGGGTCGCGTTAACCTTAACATTTACTGGCGAAACAAGTTATGTCTATGATGGACTGGAACACAAAGAAATGAGCTTTAGATTTAATGGTGTTCTAGGTAGTGATGATGTAAGGGCAAGTGTAACATACAACGGGGATGTTAAAAATGTTGGTAGGTATAGAGCAACTCTTACAATTAATAACGGCAACTATATTATTTCCAACTCAAATAGCATTAATATTGATATTACCCCTAAAGAACTTGTAATTGGACACCCAGATATTAAGGTTGCAAAAGGTGCAACTCCGGTATATGCATTTACATATGAGGGATTTATTGCGGGAGAAAGTTACCTAAATTTAACTACATCTCCAGTTATTGTATATGTTGATGAGGTTGGCCTTTATGAGGGAATAAGAGCCTCAAGAGCTAGTGCAGATAACTACTCTATTACTTATACACCTTTTAATTTGCGGGTGCTTGCTATCGAATTAGTGCCCCAAGAGGATAAGGATAATATATTGGTAAATGGCGTGTTTGAGGACGGCATAATAAGCCAGTGCGAAGTTGTTGAGACTGGGCTAGAATATAAAAATATGGCGGGCAAATTCGAGGCTGCTAAGGCAATATATACCGAACTAGCTAGTACTATGATATCAACAATGTATTTGATAAAATTTACTAATTCCGATGGGGAAGTTGTCCAAGATGCTGGGGCAAAAACCATGACTATTGAGCTTTCGGAAGAGCAAGTAGAAAAAATGAGTACATATAAATTTTTCGGCGTCACTTCTTCCGGTGATATGATACTACTTGATGAGCCAAGCTTATCGGGGAATCTTGCGACTTTTGACATAGAAGGCTTGTCTTCCATTATGTTTTTAGAGCCAGCAGCAGAGACATTTAATATGATGTATTTATATATTGGTATTGGTGTTGTAGCTGGGTTGCTAGTAGCTATTGCGATAATAATAACAATTGTTAAATCCAAAGAGCGAAAAAGAGTTATAGCCTTCAAAGAAGAAGAAATATAGTTTTTAATCGATTTATTGTTCAATTACGTATCCTTGAGCACCAAATTTGAGGAACCCATTTGTATTATCCTCTAGAATTGTTTTTATGCTTTAAAGTGATATAGAAAGTGCAATTGACATTTATCTTATTATTAATATAAGATTAGACTAGTTATTTATGTTGCTAGTAGATATCAAGGAGTAAACAATGGAAGACGACAAAAACATTATTACAGAAAAGGAAATTAAGCCTAAACTAAAAAATTTGGCCTCAACTGCATTTAAAGAATCTTTTATTCCTCCAGAATTGTATGATAAATTTGATACAAAAAGAGGCCTTAGAGATTTAAACGGCAAAGGGGTGGTAGTAGGGCTAACAAACATTTCTGAAATTAATTCACGTAAGGAAATAGACGGTGAACTTCAACCTATCGATGGTGAGTTGTTTTATAGAGGTTACTCCATTGATGACCTAGTTAAGGGTTTTATCTCTGAGAAAAGATTTGGTTTTGAAGAGACTACCTATTTACTTCTTTTTGGGAAATTACCTACTCAAGCCCAGCTCGATGAATTCTGTACCATATTAGGTGGTTATAGGAGCTTGCCACTAAGCTTTGTAAGAGATGTGATTATGAAAAGACCATCTTTAGATATGATGAATGTCTTGGCTAGGTCGGTTCTAACTCTATATGCTTACGATGACAACCCAGATAATATCTCTATTGAAAATGTACTAAAACAGTCATTAAAATTGATATCGAGATTTCCTTTGTTGTCAGTTTATGGCTATCAGGTGTATAAACATTATTTTGATGATGGCACTTTAATAATTCACCAGCCCAATCCTTCTCTCTCTACTGCTGAGAATATATTGCATTTATTAAGACCAGACCAAAAATATACATCACTAGAAGCAAAACTTTTAGATCTTTGTTTAGTTTTACATGCCGAACATGGAGGAGGAAATAACTCAACATTCACAACTCATGTAGTGACTAGTTCTGGAACTGATACATATTCTAGTGTTGCCTCATCTCTTGGGTCACTTAAAGGGCCAAGACACGGTGGAGCAAACGTAAGAGTTGTGCAAATGATGAATGATATAAAGAAAAATATTAACACGAAAAGTGATGATGCTTTAAAAGATTATATTTCTAGGTTATTGGATAAGAAAGCATTTGATAATACTGGGTTAATATATGGAATGGGACATGCAATTTACACAAAAAGTGATCCAAGAGCTAGAATATTAAAAAGTTTTGCAAAACAATTAGCTGATGAGAAAGGCCTCCAGGAAGAATATGACTTATACAAGAGAGTTGAAAGATTCTCTTTGGAAATTATCCCTGAAAAGAGGAAAATATATAAGGGTGTGTGTGCTAATGTGGATTTTTATTCGGGATTTATTTATAAAATGTTAGATATTCCGATAGAGTTATTCACTCCTCTATTTGCAGTTTCTAGAATATCTGGATGGAGTGCACATAGAATTGAGGAGTTAGCAAACACTGGTAAAATAATTAGACCAGCCTATGAGGCGGTTTGTCCTACTCAAAAATATAAAAAAATGAAAGAGAGAAAATAAATCCTGTCATAAGGAAAGTAGTTAGAGGTAGAAATGATCAATCTGATTCCTAAACCAGTTTTTTGTGAAGAACAGTATGGCGAATTCATAATAAATCAAGATACTACGGTCTATGCAGATGACTTTTTAAAATATGCAAGGGATAGATTCTTAGATATTATTGAAGAGACTTGTGGATATAGACTTAACTATGTAGAGAGTTCAAAAGCAACAGTTTGTTTTTTTATGAACCGTAAAATTCACGAAGAAGGGTACGAGATTGAGTGTGATACCGAAAAATTAATAATTAATGCATCAACAAAAGCAGGAGCTTTTTATGCGGTTCAAAGTTTAAGACAGCTTTTATTGACAGATTTGGTAGACGATCCCTCTATATTATCTATGCATGCTGTAAAAATTAGCGATTTTCCTAGGTACGAATGGAGAGGATTAATGCTCGATGAAAGCAGGCATTTTTTTGGACCAGAAATAGTAAAGGATTTATTAGATTCTATGGCAATGCATAAACTTAATGTTCTACATTGGCATTTGACTGACAACAACGGGTGGAGAATTGAAATAAAAGGTTATCCTAAATTAACCCAAATAGGAGCCACTAGAAAAGGGACTCAGAGTAAAGCTTGGGGAAGTAAGGTTATCGATTGGAATCCTCATGAAGGGTTTTATACACAAAATGAAATAAAAGATATCGTCAATTATGCTATAAGAAGAAATATAATGATTGTTCCAGAAATAGATATGCCTGCACATCTAGCTGCGGCTATTTCGGCATATCCAGAGCTTGGATGTTTCAATAAACAAATCGAACCTTTTGTTTTACATTCCGGGAACAATCCTGGGGAACAGGAGATAATTGCTTGTGCTGGGAAGGATTTTACCTATAGGTTTATTTATGACATAATTGATGAACTTTCAAAGCTTTTTCCATCGCCATATTTTCATATAGGTGGGGATGAAGCACCCAAAACTGAATGGCAAAAATGTCCCAATTGTCAAAAATTAATTCAAGATAATAAGCTTGTTGATGAGGAGGGACTTCAGGGATATTTTTCCAATAAAATTGCTGTTTATTTGAAGCGTAAAGGCAAGAGATTAATTGGCTGGAATGAAATATTGAAATCTGAAAACTTGGAAAATTCAATTATTGCTCATTACTGGACCGCAAAAAACGATCCAAAAGTAACCAATTGGCTTTCCTCGGGTCATAATGTGATAATAAGCAAACATCAATCTTTTTATTTTGATATGCCATATTCAAAAATGAACTTAAAAGATACCTATTCATTTTCACCCGAGGAATATGGTCTTAAGCACAACCAAAGTGCAATTTTGGGTGTCGAAGCTACACTTTGGACGGAATGGATCCCAACTCAACAAAGATTAGAGTTTCAGCTTTTCCCAAGAATGGAGGCCCTTTGTGAGGTTGCTTGGAGTCAAGAAGGTAGTTTGGATTATGAGGACTTTAGAACAAGACTAGATAAATTTTTACCTATTCTAAAGCGAATGGGAAAGATATATTGTCCTTTAATTATGGTAGATGGGAATAAATTTCTAGGCTTTTTTGATTTTCTTAAGTTTTTAAAACGAAATGCTCATTTTGAATATAACCGTGCTATGGTTTATCGGAAGAGGGGTAGGTACTAATTAATGCTGCTACTAGACATAGAAAAAGATTTTTCCCGAAAAGATGAGAATCAACATTTTTATTTTCAATTCTTAGTAAAAGAAGAATGTTCTTCCATTACAATTGATTTTTCTTATTCTCCAACTGAAAATGATGATTTAAATTCCCTTGCAAGAATTTTTGAAGCATATAAAAAGGTCAATCAATCAATTGATGAAGAAAAAGCAAAGCAATTACTCCCATTAAAAAATTTAATTACTGTAGCTTTGGATGGGCCAAAGGGCTTTATCGGTAACGCCCATAGGTTTAAACCACTTGCATCATATTCCATTTCTTCAAAAAGTGCTGATTATGGATTTTGCCCTTCAAAAATAATTCCAGGGCTATATCGCATATCCTTAAGCACCCACTGTATTGCTAGTGAAAAAGTTAAAGCATTAGTTGTAGTAAATGGAGAAACATTGACCCAAGGATAATAGTTAGCCATTAACTTGCTCGTAAATTAAACTTCATAAGGCAATATTTCAACCATAGACAATAAAACAAAGTAAAAGGAAAAGACACAATCAATAGGTCTTGGATGATAAACTCTTAAGGGAAATTAATAAATGATTAAATATTTACCATTTGAATTGCACACCCATACACTCCATAGCGATGGTTCTTTTACTGTCCAAGAATTAGCAGATAAGGTAATTTCTGCTGGTTTATGTGGCTATGCATTAACAGATCATAACACTGACTCGGGTTGTACCGAGGCGAGAAATATTAGTAAATCTTTAGATATCGCATTTATTGAAGGCATTGAGTGGACTACCTTTTTTGGGCACATAACTGTTCTTGGTGGGCACTACGATAAAGATTACAGAATGGTTAACCCTCTTACTGTTGAAGCAAGGTTAAAGTTAGCCCTTGAAGCAGGTGATGTTGCAATTCTAGCCCATCCGTTTCGTGTAGGGACTCCTGTATGTACAGGATGTTGTAATAGTTTTGACTTTAAAAGCTACCAGTATCTAAATGGATATGAAATTTGGTCGGGAAGTGATCCTTCTAACAATGTATCTAACAAACAAGCGCTTATTTTTTACAACGAATTGTGTAAAGAGGGATATAAAATAGCTGCTATATATGGGCGAGATTGGCATCGTAATGGTAAGAGAAATGATATCTATGCTGCAACCTACTTAGGAATAGAAGGTGATAATAAATCTCCTCTTAATGCTCTTTTAGCGATAGAAAACAGAAGAACATATATATCAACAGGAATAAGAGCAGATATTTTTTTAAAGAACACAAATGGCGAAAGAATAGAAATTGGGAGCTCAATTTCAGAAGGTGAGTATACCCTAGTATGTGAAGTATCGCAGGAAAAAGCACAATATGCAAATTATGATATTATCCCTGAAAAAATTGAAATTTTCGGCAATGCAATAAGCGATAGCAATATTTCGAGTGTATCTTTCGGAGGTTATGCAAAAAAGATTAAGGTTAAGAAAGGCTATTTGGGAGTAAAGATTGTTGGTAAATTGAATGAAAAAGAATCTGATTTACTTATATCAAGTCCATTCTACGTGGGATATTAAGAGATAACATTTTGTTTATAAGTTTAATGTCAAAGATACTTTAACACTTGCTTTTTATAACCGCGGAAATGAAATTTAGTTGAATTAGGAGTTTTATAATATGATTATCACTGCCCATGGAGGAGCTCTTGGAACGGGGCGAAATACTCAAAAGTATTTTGATGCAATGCAAAAAATTGATGGAGTTGATGCTCTTGAGGTAGATGTTAGAAAGTGTGGGAAAAGGCTATATTTAGGCCATACTTTTATTCCCTTTAGGAAAAAAAATAGGATAGCAATCAGTTGCGTTCTAGAATTGTGCGTTAAGAAAGGTTATAGACTTAATTGTGATTTGAAAAGAGTTGGATTAGTAAAAATGCTCTACGAAGAGGCTTATAAAGCTGGGGCAATTGACCTTGTGTATTTAACCGGAATCATAAAAAAGTCCGAGTTAAATGAGCTTAAAGGGATGAGTATTTACGTAAATGACACCTTTTATCTGCACAAATTTGGCCCTCCAAGGCAAGATAATTTAGAAAAAATTAAAAATTATATTGATAGCTTTAACTGCCATGAAATCAAAGGGTTGAACGTCTCACAAATATTTATCAATAATGGATTTATTGATAGGGCTAAAGAAATAGGCTTAAGACTATCAATTTACACAGTTGATGATGAGAAAAGCCTTAAAAATTTAATGGGTCGAGTTGTTGATAATATCACCACAAATAGGATAGATTTAGCGCTATCAATAAGGGCTGATATGCCTAATAAACAATAATTGAATAGGGTTAATAAGCATTCATATCTTTCCCCCATAAAAGATTAAAGATAATTATTTTTTTAAATAAAAATGTCAATTTTAAGTAATTTAGAGATTAATGGTCGAGTTTTGTTTTTAAATTCGCGCATTATTCATTTTTTTATCAACTACTACACATAAGGATGTATTGCCTAAGACATACTATTAATATATAATATATTGTGTCTGTGTATGCGTACGCGTATTTAATTAAAGCCTCTAAACTGAGAGAAAAAACAGACTGGACAGATTAGTTCGCAAATCAATTAATAGAAAATAATTGGGCTTTACTGTTTGTCGCTAGAGGTTAGGTGTTTTATCGGAGAATAGTTGTGTTTCGTAAATCAATAATTCTTATAATTGTATTATTAGTGCCACTTCTTTTACTTAGTGCATGTAGTGGTCTTAATACCCTTGACCCCGTAACAGAAATACAAATAGATGAAATTGAAAACATCACGGTCCAATATGGCGAAGATCTGAATTTAGATGGTGTATTCCTGTTGGTGAAAAGAGAGTCGGGCAATACTCAACGAATTGCGCTTACCCAGGATATGATTATTGGCTTTAATAATAATTTAGTGGGTCCTCAGGTATTAGACGTTTGGTATGAAGATTGCAACACAAAACTATATGTAACCCTTACAGATATTAGTGTGGTTGGGATTAGTATTTTATCAGCCCCTGAGGAAATCTCTGTAACGCAAGGTGCAGAGCTAAATTTGTCAGGAGTCACAATTAACATCGAGTACGAGAACAATGTAGTACCCCAAAGTAATATAACAAAAGAAATGATTATAGGGTATAATCCCGCTTGGGAACCAGGGATACATACGGTGTACATTGAATATTCTGGGCACAGAATTCCAATAGAAATTAATGTTAAAGCTCGCGAGATAATTTCAATGGAGATAAATACTCCTCCTACAGACCTACAATATTTTGTTGGCGAAGAATTTAACGCAGCTGGGCTAAGCCTTTTGCTCAAGTATGATAATGGGAGCCAAAGTGTTTTGAATTATGAAGATATTCCAGATGGCGACATTGAATTCACTTATGATTTTGAAATACAAGGAGCCGCTAATCCGATAATTGTTAGATATGGTGGATTTAGGACTTTAGCGAACGATCTTACTGCAATTGTAGCTGAGCCAAGAATCACTACTCTTTCTGTTACAACTGTTCCTGTAACAAAAGGCATAAGCGTTTTAGGACAAACAATTGTTTCTCCTGTGACAGCAATAGTTGAAAGAGATCAAATTGATTGGGTAACTGGTGAATTAACCATAGGTTATGATAATGGAGACTCAGAGCAAGTTACAATAGAAAAGAATGAGGTTTACTTATATCTAGCAAGAAGAGATGGGCAACTAATACCTAAAGATTATAGATTTAATGATATTGGCAGCAAGAAAATCTACATTAAGTATGGAAATGAAAATGTTTTTGCGGTATTAGATATAAATGTAATACCGAAAAGTCCTTACCAAATGATGGTTGCAGATATCAAAGGTAAATTAACAAGAGATTTCATAGATGGCGAGAGAGTCACTACGGATTTTTTGCGTTACAACATTTTGTATAATAATGGCACTTATGCTTATGATAATGATGATACAGATACTTGGGCGAGATTAACTGAAAGCTTATTATCAAACGATGGAAGCTCTCTTGACATTAGGCTGTCTAGAGCTAATGTTGAAGGAGTACAGAGAATTAATTTTGCAATTGGTAATGTAACTGCAGGATTTGACATCAATGTCATCCCCAATATCCCTACTTCAGTAAGAGTAGTAGAGCCTACAAGAAATTATGTTGCAATAAATTCAACTAGTGTTCCATTACAAGGTTCATCGCTTTATGCAGAAATGAAATATGGAAATCCTATACTTTTAAGTCCAATTCCAGAAGAGTATGTTTCATATACAGATACTCAAGCAAATCCTGTCACAATCTTTGATGTGGTGGGTACTTACAACATGGTTATTAACTACAAAGGAGTAGTCGAAACAGTCCCATTCGTGGTGGAAAACAATGAGGTTTACGAAATAGTCCTTAGCGCTTTGCCGCAAACAACATATAAGGAGTTTAATGATATCCCAATTTCATCTATGACCATGACAGTCTATTCAGATGGAGTTGATGGTGAAACTACTGACTACAATGTCCCCGTAACATTAGACTATTTATACAAGTATGATAGGTATAAAGTTGGCAATCAAACCATTGTTTTTAGATATAAGGGTTGTACCGGTGAAGTGGAAGTTTCCATTAATCCTAACAATGTTTCAGCTATAGGAATGTGCATTCCTCCGCAACTGGTTTACAATGCAGGGCCAAATCAAGCTCTTGATACGAACATGAGAATAAGATATGTGTTTACAGATGGAACATATAGAGAAGAAGAACTTATGGGTGCGCTTCCTTCATATTGGTCAATTTCTGGATATAATCTAGAGACTATTGGGAAACAAAATGTAAAAATAGAAAGAAATTTCGGTCTTTACTCTAAATCTTTTGAGTATCAAATAGAGGTTTTACCAATTAATCAAAGAGTTTATGAGATTGCTTTCGATCACACGCAAATGGGGCTTTCGGAGGTTTCAGGGCAGAGAGTTTTAATTGTTGGTTATCGCGAAGATATTAACACACGGTATTTTGTGCAATATATAGATGGGCAGGGAGTGCAACGTGAGGCAATTGGTAACCTTAAGCTTCAAGTTAAATATACAGAAGCGGGAGAATTTCAATTAATAGACTTAAAGCCTGAATACATCACAAGAGCCTCATATGATAGATTCTTTGATGTTTTAGAAAATGGACAAATTAAGAGATTTAGAAGCGTCGTTATCGAATATGGTGGTATGCAAACTTCTATGAATATATACATAGCTAACAGAGTATTATCCTCAGTAGAGGTTTACTCTTTACCAACTATTACCGATTATGCAGTAGGTCAATCCTTAAAGCTAAACGGTGGGATAATAAAATTAAATTATTCAAATCCTGCGGAAAATGGTGATAATCTAGTCACATCCGACACCTATGCTATTATCCCAATGACAGACATATTTGTGCTAAATAGTGGATATGATATTAATAAATCAGTAGCTGGCT
The DNA here is from genome assembly GCA_964392385.1 of uncultured Christensenellaceae bacterium. Classification (GTDB taxonomy): domain Bacteria; phylum Bacillota; class Clostridia; order Christensenellales; family DTU072; genus MWEH01. The sequence continues at coordinate 22,739 of CAYMPR010000008.1, forward strand.
CTTTATTTACTACTCAGCCAGTTGCATTAAAATATAATTCAAAAACAACATATGTTGCAATGAAAACATATAAAAAAGTATCTCCTGTTGATTATTTGACTATGAGTAAGATTTCTCATACATATGGCATGGTTTCTTTACCAATCGCTACAATTACTCACCCAGTAGTTAGTTTTACTGCGCCAAATTTGAGTGTTTCTTTCTTTGTCAATAATTCTTGGACACAAACTCCTCCTGTACTACCAGGGGATTATAATATAAAGCTAATTGTAGTTGGGAACGAGTATTTTATAGGTGGAGAATATGTCTTGTCTACAACTAAATTTCAAGTTATTAAGAAAGCAATAGACATTCAAGTAGATTATCTTGGAAAAGAATATGGCTCAGGCGACCCTGTCTTTACTTGGAGAACAGTTAATAATACATTCCTTGAGCAGGGTGACAGTATATTTATCCAAATTACTCGCGATGCTGGGGAAAATGTCAAATTTGATTCTCTAGGGAATGTAATTGGATACAATTTTCATTGGCAATTTGATCCGAGTAATTTAGCCCAATCTGATAGGTACATAATAATTCCTATTTTTGATAAATTCGTTATTTCAAGAAAAGTAGTTCCAAGTGGTACAGTTATAAATTTCCAAGAAGTAGCTGGATCGGGTGGTAGAATATATAATGCAAGTTATGTTTTCAATAACATTACACAAACAATAAGGGCTGAAGACTTGTTCTACTATGATGCTACTACCGATGAACTAGTAGACAGCAATGGTGATGATATTAATGACGGATTGCCACCAAACGAGCCTGGAAGCTACTATGTGCAAGTTGGTAATAATTATCTTGTTACAGATGAAAACGCAGGAAGATATTACTTTAACATCCAATAGAAAAAGATTATCGGGGGATAATTTTCGCTTATATAAAGTTAATAGCTATAAGACTTTACTCTTTTAAGAGTATAAGGCTTGGGGTGTTATAAATAAAAAAATGGAGGAGAAAAATGGCGGAGCAAAAATTTAGCATTAGCAAATGGGAAGAGCCCGATAGGATTAACAAGGAGCTTTTAAAATTAAGACAAGTACCAATTTATCAAATTAGTGACGAAGAACACAAAAAAGTACTTGAACATTTTGAAGTCAACTGCGCAAAATCAAAAGTAATTGCTACAGAAGCAAAGAAATATGTTCCTGGTGGGGTTCAACATAATCTTGCTTTTAACTATCCCTTTCCACTAGTTATTGATAGAGCAGAAGGCGCATATCTTTACGATATTGATGGCAACAGATATATTGATTTTTTACAAGCTGGTGGACCAACGATTCTTGGATCTAACTATCCTTCAATTAGAGAAGAAATAAAAAAGCATTTAGATAAATGTGGACCTGTGACTGGGTTACTACACGAATCTGAAATTTTACTAGCCAAAGAAATTAATAAAAATATGCCAGCAGTAGAAATGTTTAGAATGCTTGGTTCAGGGACAGAAAGTGTAATGGCAGCACTTAGAATAGCTAGGATTCAAACCAAACAAAAAAGAATAATTAAGATGGGCGGTGCTTATCATGGCTGGTCAGATCAGATGGTATACGGACTAAAAATACCTGGTAGTAGACAGTTTTTAGAGAGCCATGGTATTCCCTCTAAGTGTTATTCGCTAACCGATGAGGTTAGACCAAATGATTTAGATATGCTTGAAAGAATGTTGTTTATAAATCGTATGAGAGGTGGAACAGCAGCTGTTATTGTAGAGCCTGTTGGACCTGAAAGTGGCACAAGACCTATTGCATTCGACTATAATATAGAGGCTATGAGGCTTGCTCATAAATATAATGCTTTGTTTATTTTTGACGAAGTAGTTACTGGATTTAGAGTGGGTCTGGGAGGTGCTCAAGGATACTTTGGCATAGAGCCAGACTTGACAATTTTTGGTAAGATTATCGCTGGAGGATATCCTGCTGCAGGCGGAGTGGGCGGGAAAAAAGAATATGCAAGTTTAATGGCTGCAGGGGTTGCAACTGGAAAACATAGAGCATATGTTGGTGGCACTTTAGCTGCAAATCCTCTCTCCTCTTTAGCCGGGTACTTAACTATTAAGGAGATAGAAAGAACCAATGCGTGTGTTAAGGCAGGACTTGCAGGTGAAAGACTTGCGGAAGGGCTAAAACTAGCTCTAGCAAAATATGAGCTCCCATATGTTGTATATAGCCAAGGAAGCATTGTGCACTTAGAGTGTACTGGCGCCATGAGTTTTGATGCATCATCCATGTGTCTTGCAAAATCTCTTGCGAGTCTACTTAGCAATAAGCCTGTAATGACTGAGAGAAAGGTATCAATGGAAATTATGGGTGCAGCCTATATGGCTAGTGGAATTGTAACTCTTGCAGGTTCAAGACTGTACACTTCTTTAGCAGATACTGATGAGGTAATTGATGACGCTTTAGCAAGGTTTGAACAAGTATTTCAAAAGGTTAAAATAACAAACAAAGGGCTCAAACCTAAACAACTTGATAAATTCCTTAAAAACAATAAAAACCTCTAAATTTAGATAACTTTGGTGGAGGAACAATGTATATTATTTCTTTTGATATGGGCACTAGTTCCAATAAGGCAGTTTTAGTGGACTACTTCGGTAAAATTATTGCTGAAAGCAGAGCTGACTATGGAATGTCGTATCCTTATCCTGCTTGGGCAGAACAAAACCCAGATGAGTATTGGGCGGGTGTATGTAAGAGCTCAAAGGATTTACTAAGTAAAACCGGGATTAGTAAAAATGATGTAAAAGGAATTGTTTTTGCTACCCAAGCCATGGGAATTATTCCAGTTGATGAGGAAGGAAAAGTATTATATCCCAATATTTCCTGGGTTGATGGGCGGGCTCAAAAACAAGCCGACTCAATAATGAAAAAATTTGGAGGGCCTAAACTCTTCACCCTTTTTTCAGGCACACCCATAATGGGTAAAGATGTAATTGCAAAATTGCTTTGGATAAAAGAAGAAAGACCTGATATCTACAAACGCACAAAATATTTTTTGGATGTCAATGGGTATTTAAAGATGAAGTGTACTGGAAAGATGGTTGCTGAGCTTTCAGGTGCTTCCTCTTATGGCTTGGATCTAAAGAAAAACAGTTGGCTAGGAGTGTTAAAATTTACGGGTGTAGATATGAATAAGCTACCCCCTTTAGTAAAATCCACGGATAATGTTGGCCCACTAAGCCATATTGCAGCAGAGGAACTTGGACTTCTAGAAGGAACTCCAGTTTTTGGCGGGTGCGATGATGTGCAAAGCGCTTGTATTGGCAGTGGAATGACACGGGATGGGGATGTACACATTTATCTTGGTACTTCTGCATGGGTAAGTGCCTCTTCACGAGATAAAACTCAGTTTAGAAATGGCGCAGCTGCCATAAAAAGTGCAGATCCAAACATGAATTTAATAACGGGAGTTACTGAATCTGCTGGGGCAAATATTGATTGGATTATGGACCAGTTTTTCTCCAAAGAAAAAGAGAAATATGGGGATCAAATTTATCGCAAGATGGATGAACTTATCTTAAAAATTCCATGTGGTTCTGATGGATTGATTTGCACTCCCTGGATACTAGGAGAGAGATGCCCTGTGAGCACAACCACGACGAGAGCTACACTTTTTAATATGACTAACGTGCATACACGCGAGCATATTATGAGGGCAGTATATGAAGGAATTGGCTTCAATCTACGTTGGATTTTAGATAATTTCAAAGAAGATTACAAGTTCACTTGTAATACGTTTAGAGTTGTAGGCGGTGGAGCACTTGATGAGGTATGGATGCAGATTATTGCGGACATAACTGGTACCGAGTTTTCAATACTATCCAATCCAAGAAACGCAGGTGCCCTAGGTGGTGCAATTATAGCAATGATTGGACTTGGTGAGCTGAAAAACTTTGAGGAAGCATATAAGTTTGCCAAAGTAAACAAAACATTTACGCCTAATCCAGCAAATTTTGATGTGTATAATAAAATGTACAATACCTATAAAGAAATTTATTACGGACTTAAAAAAGCATACGAAATGGCAAACGGAGATAGGTTTACTAGAACGTTATAATAGATAAAAATAGATTGTTAGACTAAGTAAAAAAAATTTATTGATTCAAGAAATAGCTTTCTAGGGTAAAATAGTCAGTTAAAGTGAAAAAGCAAATTTTAATAGATTCACTAGATTGTTATATAAGGATTATTGTAGGGGAAAAAACAAACATTGATTACAATACTTAATAGATTTATTATATCCAAATATGTTAAACTTTAACTTATTAAATTATTACTAGATAAGAGGATTTTATGATTGATAGGCTAAAAAGGCGAATCTTAGAGATAGCCGAGGCGTTAAAAATTGAAGGGCTTACGCAAGTAGGAGATACTATTAGTGTTAGGTATGAGGATGGAATTATTATTAATAGACCTGGATCAAATATTTTTTCGCTTTCCCTTGATGACTTAAAAGTCGTTCAAAGAGGAGAAAAGCTTGAGGCTAATGAGGCCATACATTTAGCCATCTATGGGCTAAAAAAAGAAGGCAATGCAATTATTATTAACCAAGCACCATATTGTTCAATAGTCACGGGGAAGAAATCAAAACTACCTGCGGTGCTTGATGATTTTGCTCAAATCGTAGGTTATTCAGCAAGGGTTTCAGCTTCAGCAGATTTGCTAGATATACTATCCGCGCTAAAAGGGAGAAACGCCTGCCTTATAAAAAATGGTTCATCTTTAGCAGTTGGAAGAACTCTTGATGAAGCATTTACCGGTGTTATGGTACTAGAAAAGGGAGCAAAAGCCTATGTCGAATCCACAATTATTGGTAACCCCGTTAAGATTGGATTGCTAGACTCGATATTGATGAATTTTATTTACAAAAAAAAGTACAGCAAAAAGAATCAAAAAAACTTGATTGAAAAGATGAAAAATTCAGAGGGAAAAGATGAATGAGTTAGAACTAAGAAACATAGTTAAGGAATCAGGAATTAGATTAATCAAAGAAGGATTAGTTAGAGGAACTTGGGGCAATGTTTCAGTGCGACTTGACGAAAATTCCATGATAGTTACTCCTAGTGGACTAGATTATCTTTCATTAAAACCTGAGGATATGGTAGTTGTAGATATAAATACACTCGAGTATGAAGGCGAAAACAAACCTACTACAGAAAGAAAGATTCACGCTGCTATATATAAAGAAAGGCCAGAGATAAATGCAATAATTCACACACACTCTCCATGGTGTTCTTCTCTTGCTGCAGCAAGGGCTGAGCTCCCTGCAATAAGTGATGACATGGTGCAAATTATAGGGGGGGATGTAAAAGTTGGCCCTTATGGTTTACCGAGTACCTCAAAGCTCACAAACGCAACAGTCGCTGCCATAAGAGATAGGAAGGCATGTTTGATGGCAGGGCATGGGGTTTTAGTTTGTGGTGTTTCTCTAGATGAGGCTTTTAACGTATGCCAAATTATTGAGGCTGCCGCAAAAGAGTATGTTAGTAAACATGTTTCGGCGATTACAGGAAAGGTTGAAGTGGGAATCGAGCAGATTAAAGAGGCTTTTGATTCGATTGTTAAGTAGATACATAAATCCACGTATAAATGTATCTACAGATACAAATTAGATGTTTGAGGAGGAAAGATGGAAAACGAAAATAATATTCAAGAAGCAGAAATAGTTGAAGACCAACTGTCGGAAGATTCTTCAGAAGCGCCAGTTGAATATCCCAAAATAATTTACGTACCTCCAGTTAAAAAAGTTAAGAACAACCCTCATCATAGGGTAGGAGCAAGAAACGCAGAAGTCGCTAAGTTCTATAGACTTGCAGTTGATGGTAAAAGAGGAACAATGGCTTTTCCAACTCCTGAAGCAAAAGCATTTTATTTGGATTGTTTAAAAGCTTCAATTAAATCGTTTCCAGTAGAAGTTCTAGCTTACTCAATTATTAACAACAGAGCTTATTTTGTGGTTGCCACTTATGATCAAACTCCTGTTAGCCATATGCGTTGGATTGCTGAAGCTAATTCTGAATATGCTAAATATTTCAATAAATATTTTAGGGGCGCTGGTTATGTTTTTAAAAGCAACGTAAGAAATAAGCGAATAAAAGATTATATGGATGTGGCTGAAAGTATTATGATAGTCCATTCACAACCATATGCTAGTGGTTTAGCAGATGGATATAACTACGAATTCAGCTCATATAAAGAAAACAGAAAGGATAAACTTTCCGAACTTAATGCTTTGTATTGGGCGGCTGGCTTAGAAGAAGCGGAGAGTATGATTGGAATAGCACACGACATGGGACCAAGAAACCTCCCTGCAGATTTTTTAAACCTTCCAGAAGTTGATAAGTTCGATTTAACTCTTGAAAAAATTCTTTGCGATTATAAAGTCTACAATAAGGAACATATAGATAGCGAAACCATGTATAGAGTTATAGCCGAGCTTAATGAGAGAGGTGGATATTCATTTGATTATATTGTTACAAAGTTAGATATGCAAAAACAACATAAGTACGAACTGTTAATACAGGTAATTGTTGATTTAGCAATCACTTTTGGACAGACTTATGATGAGTCCATTAAGAATTTAGGAATTAGTTTTAGTACAAATAAAAAGGCAAGAGAAACATTATTAGATGTTGTAACATTAATTTCAAACAGAACACTTTATGCTTATGATTACATAATGAATATGTTAGGACTTGCTTATCCAAACTATGATTTTCTGAAAGAGCTAATTTTATATATTTGTGATATGAAAGGAATTAGCCATGTTGATGCAATAAAAAGACTAGGGATTCAACATGAACCCCAATATGTCCTTGAACTAGTAGAGAAGGAATAGTAATTTAAAAACTAATAATTGTTAAATCAGCCCGCTTATGCGGGCTTTTTTTATGTCAAAATTTTAAAATAAAATTAAATGTAACTATTTTGAGACAAAAATACAGATACAATTCACACAAAATTCCAAGAAATAACGGTTGTTGTCTTTATACTATTAATATATAATAATTGTGTGCGCGTGTAATTATACCTTGAAACAGGTTCCTAGAAAGGAATATCCGTAATGAGATTTAAAAGAATCATACCAATAGTACTAGTTGTTATCTTTTTTGCCCTTACTTTAACTGGGCTATTGATATCATGCGGAAAGGATTCAAATATAGATTATATTGAGGTTTATAATTCCCCCAAACTAAACTATATTGAGGGCGAGGAACTTGATCTAACAAATGCACAAATAAGAGTTGTTTATAAAAATAATTCTGAGAAGATCATTGACGTAACCCCAAGTATGATATCTGGATATGATCCGACGATACTTGGGAAACAATATATAAAAATCTTTTATGAAGACAGAAGTGCAACTTTAGAAATTACAGTGTCAAAACAAGCCATTAGAAATGCTGTAGTTTCTATTGCAAGTGCAAATGCAACGCTAGTCCAAGAGCAAAACCTTAATTTAAACAATGTTTTTGTAAATTTAACACTTAGTAATGGTGCGACATCTTTACTTCCTGTCACTGAAGAAATGTGTGAGGGGTTTGATCGCAATAAAGTTGGAAAACAGACTGTAACTGTTAATTTTACTTATGAAGGTCAACTACAACAAGTAAAGTTTGTTGTATCCGTTGTCGAAAAAGAGCTTATAGGAATTGAGGTAACCCAAAAGCCTGTAAAAAATATTTATTACGTGGGAGACCCAAATTTAAGTTTGGTGGGTGGCAAGCTTTTCTTGAAATATAATAACGGCTATTCTACCGAGATAAATATGGTGGATTCAAGCTCAAATCCTATTTCTGGATTGTTTTATAATTGGGACAATATAACTATTACTAATAGTAGTAGTGTGGAAATCATATACGGTGGCTTTTCTACATCTTTTGATGTACAGGTTAAAATTAGGGATGTTTTATCATATAGATTTATCCAAGCACCAATTGTTCAGATGCAAAATATTCCACTTAATCTTGAGGGTACAGTCATTGAGATAACCTATAACAATAATGAAAAGGAAAACGTAGCTTTACCAAATGAGAAAGTAACTATTTTAGGCTTTGACGAGACAATTGCTGGACCTCAAACTGCACAAATCGTGTTCAAGTTTGCTTCAGTCACGCTAAGCACAAGAGGAACAGTGACTTTAGATGTTGCCCCAAGAGAAGAGTTTTCTTTGGAAATTTTGCGACCCAATACACCTATTTACCAGGATACCCCGATTGATACTACTTCATGGAGTTATAGGATTATATATAATAATGGGGAATTATCTGAGGAAATACCTTTTTCTTTATCTATGGTTGTTTGGGAAGATTCAATTCCAATAACATCTTATTCCACCCCAGGCGACTATGTGTGGCGAATTGTAAGAAGTAATGAAGTAGAGATATTTTACGATATACAAGTTCTTCCACTTTCTCTAAATGAAAATTCAATTGAGTTTGTGGATTCAGAAGGAAATCCAGTCGATATCATTGATGTTTTTGTTGGTAATGCACTTGATACATCTGACATATATATGACAATTACTTACTCAAATGGAATTCTTAGGGAGGTGCCAGTTGGGCTACCTGGAATTCCTCTTAATTCTTCAAATGTAACTTTTGACAATACTAGCGAAGGACTAAAAGTAGCCAGTGTTTCCTACTCCGACAATTATATTGATGAATTTACAACTTCAATATATGTAAATGTAATAAGAAGAGTTGTAGGGATAGAAGTTACCACTCTCCCGAAAGTCAGATATGTAAAAAATGAAATTTTTGATCCATCAGGATTAGAACTTCTATTAAATTACGAATTTTTGCCAAGTTCTGTTTCTCTTAGATATGAAGATGTGAATTTTAGCGGAAGAGGTTGGACTTTTTCATGTGCGTGGTTTGACCAAGACAATAGATTTATAAAAACAGATGGCGAGATAGTGTCTGGTGAGCCAATTGATATCGTAGTTAATCTTAATAACCCAGGGTTAACAGAGCCTTATGTTATAGATGTAGAAGTTACAAACGATTTTGTTGAATTTTCAGAATTCCCCTTCTTTAGAAAAGTTAGTCAAGGAGGAATTGAGTATTTTGAATCCGTGGAAAACTTAGGTACAGTATTACCGGGAATGAGTATCGATTTTGGCACTTACTATATCGAGGTTGTATACGAATCCGAGACATTAATGAAGGAAATTACTAGTGAAATGGTGCGTGATTTAGATATTAATAACACTATCCTTTCCACACGTCCCATAACTGTTTTTTATCCTAAACTCCCATCTACGCCTGAGGAAGAAGAAACTATCGCCTCAAGAACAACGTATGTGGTGGTAGAAGAAAAATCTATAACTGGTATTAGCGTTGTGCAAAAACCGATTAAGCAACAATACTACAAAGTTACTGGTGGCTCAATTCCTCTCGACCCAACTGGCATAATAGTTCATATAGAATATGACAATAATACCTTTGAAGTGATTGATGCAGAACAGGAAATAGCTGAAGACAGATTGCTGTTTGCTGGATTTAACTCTGGTGATACTGGCATTCAAACCATAACCGTGACATATTATGATGTATTTGAAACAAGATGGGAAACAACTTTCACTATAGAGGTCCTTGATGCAGAGGTCGAAAGGATTAGCTGGAAAGGTGATAATGAAAATGTATATTGGTATAATTATGATGGCGTAAAAGTTCCCTCTACTACCAAAAGAGAGGGCGATAATATAGATTTATTTGCACTAAGTACTAGTGCTATGACAGTTGAAGAGGTTACTTATGTTAGCTATCCTTTCATCAATTTATTCCTGACAATTAATTACTCTGATGGCACTTCAAGAGAGATATCTTACGAAGAATTTTATCTAAATCTTGAAGTCCTTGATTACAATAAAGATAGTAGCATAAACCAACATATAAAATTAAAATACAAATATTCAAACGAATCAGATATCTTTTTACCTGTCGATGTAAAAATGGTGAAAAGTATTCTAAAAGGCATATATATAACCGAAGATAGTCCTTCATTTACCGCGATTCAGGGGGCAGATATAGATTTATCGGGAATAAAACTCGGATTAGAATTTGAAACGGATAATCAATTAGACGAAGATAAGTTCGTTCCGATGATTCAATCATATATCGCTGTTTCTACAAATAATCCGAATGGGTATGACAAGACCAATAGAACCACTGGCACAAGAAATGTTACCATATCTTACACCTTTGATGGCGTTACATTAACCATTGAGAATGTCGTTGTTACTGTTAATGATAGAAGATTAATAAAAATCGAATTAAGTGAAATACCTAAGCAGCATTATATTGAAGGGCAAAGTTATGATGCTTCGCAAGGCTCTATTACTGCATACTATAACAATGGCGAAACCGAAACGAAATTATTTTCTGAAGCGGAGATTAATTCTCAAGCTAGGTACAATATATCAACAATTAACTACGACAGTAGTGAATTTTCAGGGTATGATAAAGTTCAAAGGATTTTTGTGTCATATACCTCAGAAGGTGCTCTTGCCAATGACACTCAGACACTCGGTTATAACATTATTATGCGCGACAGGAAGCAAGTCGAGGTTAGATTTAGTACACAAAACATATATAGTTTTATATATGGGAATACGGTTGCTCCATCCGTTCAGCTTTGGGGATTTGATGCTTTCTCGGATTTAGTAAGGAATAAACAATTCAACAATATTGATTTCAAAGTCGAGTATATAGAACAAAATATTTGGATAAATAACTCTATGGACCCATTGGTAGACTACACCGTACTACCTACACAAGTAGGCACTTATTTTATTGTTGTATCTTACGATGGAGGCGAAATAAATAACTATAATGGTGATGCCACACATAATAAATTCCAAAATTCCGATAGAACTTTAGTAATTGAAAAAAAGAATTTGTACTTTTCATTTTATCCCGGGCAAAAAAAGATTTATGGCACGGGAAACCCAGACATATTACTTATTTTGAAGGGAAGAAACACCGACCCAATCCTTGATAATCCTCTTACCTTATTTGCTTACCAAGATAATTTTAGTTCAAGTAATTTCAACCCAAGTTCAAATACTTACCCTAGCATTTGTTATCTTTCTGACAAACTAGGGAATAAATTCTTAGTGGAAGGCAATCCTCTTTCTTTAAATATGTTTGAATTTTCCATCACAAGAACTGGTGGACAAGTATTAGCAGAAGGCTCGGCAGCTGGAGACTACAGCATTAGATTTTCTGCAAATAAAATACTTAGTAGAAATTACAATTTAGTTTATGAGGATGCTGTTTTTAAAGTCGAGAAAAGGCAAGTTTTAATCATCCCCAATTCCGTGAGCTATACCTATGGTTTTCCAATGCCTTTAATAACATATACTACCTCTAAAGTTACTGATCCAATTCTAGGCGAAATAGATGCAAGTGGGCTCTATAATACTGATACACTCCTTGGACAACTTAATAGGGCCACTCCAACTGTTCATAGTGTAGGTAACTACTTAATTACTAGAGGTGATTTAGGGCTTGCAAACAGCAACTATATTGTTGTATTTGATAATACTTTAGAATCCGTAACGCCTAAATTCGTTAGTATTCTAGCAAGAAATATTTATGTTCGTGCAGATAGTCGAGTTAAAACATACGGGGAAATTTTTGCTCCACCTACAGTTCAGTATTTTACTGATTCTCTTTGCACAATCACTGAAGGCGCTTTTGCACAAGGAGATAATCCATCTGATTTAGGTCAATTGACTTTCAACCATAATATTACCTATCTTTCGCCTGTTGGAAAATATGACGTACTACCTATTATCACTCCTAACGCACAAAGTAACACAAATTATAATATAGTATGTTCAAACGGTGTTGTTGTAGTAGAAAGAAGACAAATAAAAGTTACTCCAACCGACGTTTTAAAAACATTTGGTCAACCCGATCCTTTAGTTTTCACATTTAGTGTTTCTGGAATTTCTGGGATTGCTTCTTCAGGCCCCGTGACATTATTAGATCAGTTTGGTAATCCTCAACTAATTGATGGAGTTGTGCAAAGAGAATCACTTAGTGGAGCCCTTGTTAGGGATCCGGGAGAAAATGTTGGCTCGTATAACATAAGAATCGGTAATTTAGTAAGCTCTAATCCAAACTACGTTATTTCATTTGAGGTTAAATATTTAGTTATTACTCAAAAGATGTTAACTGTTGGAATAGATCCCAATAGCCTATCTAGAACATACAATGGGCAAAAACCATCAATACCCTCAAATGCATTGACTATCTATGAAAAGGTAAATGGAGTAGATGTTGTATTTGCAGGTAGTCAAGGAGTTCTACCCTTTATCAATGTTTCGTGTACATATTCCTTGAAAAATGTCGGGCAGTATGCTGTTTCCTTAACCAACACAAATCCTAACTATAGTATTTCTTTGATTAGCTCTTACATATTCTCTATTTTGCCCAAAACAGTGAGAATTCAGTACAATAACTTACCCGCAAATCAACAATATAAAGCGTCTCCATTTATAATAACTGCAGCAATTAATAATGAAGATTTGCAATATCAGTATAACGAAGATGGCACAGTAAAAACCGATCAAAATAATTTACCATTATATGATAATGTAAGTGTATATTTGACATTATCTACAGCGCTTAATGCAGGCAGCTACCAAACAAAAGTGGAAAGCATTTCTGACCCATTAAATTATTATTTACCGCCTGCAAATAATCCAACGATTTCATTTAACATTATACCGAGAATATTGCTGATAAAAATTAATACAAACTCGCCTGATGGCATAACCTATCAAAGAGAATATAATGGTTTTGATGCTTCTTTTTCTCCTGCTGATTACTCTATTTCAAATCTTATAGATGGATATGTTGATCCATATCCGTTATTTGAACTTGGAGTAATTATTCCACAAGGAGGTAATCCTTCTAATGTTCGTTTTGATGTTAATGGAAATGTTATTAGTTACAATGTAGCTATTGTTGAGAACTCAGATGACAGAAATTTTGTATATCAACTAGACAAAGCTTACTTATACAAAATAACTCCAAAATTTGCAAGAGTAAGCGTAATTGAAAATTATCTAACAAAAAAATACGATGGAAACCCACCTACTATAACATCGGGCATGTATTCATTTGTGGAAGATGTAAATATAGATAAAGAGGATATAACTTTTACTTTTGCAAGAGTAACTGGAAACGATGGTCGCAGCAATACTGATTCGGGTGAATATGGGATCACTGTTGCTTGCTTTGACCAGAACTACCTTGTTAGCTTTGCGCAAAACTATTTCTATACAATTTCGAAACGTAATGATGTTACAATTTCGATTGTTGAATCTGCACGTTTAAGACAATACAATGGACAAAATGCTACCTTCAGTTCAGCCAACATTTCTCTACAGTCAGGCTCTGCAACGATACCAAAGGTAAGAAACTTTTTAAACAATGGTTCTTATGAGACTTTTATAACTAATTTTGATTATATTATTGATTCTTCAAATCAGTTAAGAATTGCTATAGATAAAATATTTATTGATGCAGATACAATTCCGTTTACCAGGACAAATATTAGCGCAGCTCAAACTGCTCTTAGTATTGCAAAGAGCAGGTTGTTAAATTACGGAAGTGTTTTAGAGAGTGGAAGTAGTTCTATAATCAATAGTGCATATATAGGTATAGAAGATAAGCTTTTTGCCACATTAGATTCGCTTAATGGAGGGAATCTTGAACAAGCAGAAAGTAGTCTTGATTTAGCAAAATCATATATGGTAATGGCCTCTAATAGGGTTCGATATGAAAACACTTACTTGTCTTTTGAGTTTGGAGAGGAAGATACTAATGATACTTCTAATGTTGGAGTATATCACTATACTTTTGTTAGCAATGACTTTAATGTAGATTTTGCGCTTACTTATACGCTCGAGAATAGATTTGTTACTATTACTCCTAAAGTAGTATTGGTTCAAATTAGTGATGTAAGAGTAAAATATGGCTGGGCTAAACTTGAAACAGAGTATAACACATATGTGGACTATGCTTATTACATGCTAAATGGTGGTTTTATTATAAAGGATGCTCAAACTGGTACAATTCTAAATATTCCTACTATTACTGGGACGCCAAGGCCTGTTGAAGATTTAATTAGGACTTCTGCTGTTGGTAGATACAGGATTGTTTTAGAGGATTTAGCTACTTCGACTAAATATATCTCTGAATCAACCGGCAACTACTCTTTAGTAACTGTTTCAGAAGCCTACTTCTATATTGATAAAGCAATTTTAACTCTTAGACTTAAAAAGCATGGTTTTGAAACGCCTATAGAGTATGGTACTAATCTAGAAATGTTTGCGGTACAAGGTTATGAATATTTGGATTTTGATTCTTCCACTTTCCAAGATGATCAAACCTTATGGCAAGCTGCAGGGGTTACAGGACTAGAAGATTTATCAGTAAGGATAGAGAAGTTAAAAATGTATTATGGTGGTATAATTGCGCCACACGTTTTCCAGGATGAAATCGTGGAAGACTCTGTCACATATAATTGTTATATCAACCCTCTAAATCCAAATGGAGGAGAAATATTTAATAGGGTGGTTAATGTTGCCACATACGCACTTTCTGCAACAGGGTTTTCTACTGAATCTGGTAGTTATGATGTTCATGTTTTATCTGGCGAAGTGAAAATATCTAGAAAGCCATTAAGTCCAAAATTTTTACAAGGCGGTAGCTATTTAACTAGAACATATGGTAATAGTTACGTTGATTTGTCCTTCAATGGGATTCTTGATCAAGACCTAGCGACTTTTAGCAACTTGCCTGTTTATAGCATAAGTCCTGAAGGCGTGGCTACTAGCATTGGTTATAGTGTTGGGTCTCCAGAATTTTCCACAATATTTTTAAACGGGGATGATCCAACTTTTGTAGATAACGCTGATGCCCTTGATCCTACTCTAGGAATTGATACAACGGATCTTTTCGTGTATTTTGATGATCAAGTTTATAATATGCCAGGATATGAATATGTACTTGCAAACTATAGTTTTTCATTTAGCTCAAGCTATGATCTAAAAATAAATAAAAGACAAGCAAGCTTACGTGTTGTATCACTTTTAGACACCGCAGTTATTAATACTGTTTATGGGTCGGCAGAAGACACCTCAACTATCGGCTACAAGATTAATTACACAAATTTAGCCTCTCATGAAACAGCTGAGGATTTAGGAATTGACAAAAATGGGTTAATAAAGCCAACAATTGAATTCAATCAAAATGCAGGGGCTACTATACTTGATTCCTCTAAAGTTTATTTCTCATATGATGTATTAAACAATGAACTTAAGAACTACGAGTTTACTGTTTTAGAAAGCACCCTAAATGTTGCTAAAAAGCCTATTAGTATTTTTGTAAGATCCCCTTATTTAAATAATAAAAATCAGCTACCAGTTATGTACGAAAGATTTATAAATATGGATACACTAGCATACGACTATACGCACCTAGTAAATAGACTCCAATTACTTAATTCTAGTACTTTATCTACATTACTTCCAGGTGTTACTACGCTAGGCTATCAAATATCCCCATTTATAGTAAGAGCAATGATTAGAA
The DNA here is from genome assembly GCA_964392385.1 of uncultured Christensenellaceae bacterium. Classification (GTDB taxonomy): domain Bacteria; phylum Bacillota; class Clostridia; order Christensenellales; family DTU072; genus MWEH01. Next base: position 38,388 of record CAYMPR010000008.1, read on the forward strand.
ATTCCGATCAAGGTCTAGAAAATGCAACATTAATATATGGACAGTATGGTATTGATGATTTCTTCGCAATCAACCCTTCGGAAATTGCAAATAAATATATCACAACAAACAAAACATCTGGATTTGCCTATTCAGATACTTTTGCTTCAGTATTCGTATCGGGATATGCTCCAACTAGTGGAGTTGCAGTAGAGACTGATGCTTCTTATACCTACAATTACTTACCACTAAATGTTATGGAAATAGTAAATCACACAATACAAACAACTGCCCCTAATAGTTCTCTTGTAGGGACATATACTGTAAGCGGTTTAACATTTGTGGGAAATGAAAACTATGCAGTCTCTTTGGAACCAATGGAGTACAAAATCGTTTCACAAGTAGGGCGAATGAGACCTGCTAAAAACCAGGTAATACTTAATTCTAATAAACCGAATATAAGTGACCTAATAAAAATTGATGCTTTTAGAGTTGATTTTTTAGTTGGTTCAATTTCTACCACTGCTGAAATAAATACACTAGGACAAAGTACAAACATTGCGAAAACGCCAACTTCTCCCAATGAATCTACTTTTGTTAACAACAATATCAATTACTATCTAGAGCTTGAATATATCGAAAAATACCCCTTATTTAAAGCCTTTACTTCTTATGATGTCACTATTTCCGGGACACCTGTAACATTAATTGAAGGAAGAGGGACTCCAAATGGAAGCGATGCGACAATTATTGAAGTTGAAAATATGGATGTAACCACAAATGTTCCTGTCAGAATCTATGATGAAACTACAACTCGTGGAAATGCAACATTTAATGATTCGATGGGTTTGTTACCATATAACACAACCTTATTTACTGCAAACACATATCTTTCTGGTCCCTATGGCACTCCTAGTTTACTTTTATATGATAGAGTTGAACTATCTTCCAGATTCGTTGTTCCAGATAGAACACAAAATTACACTGCAAGTATACTTATTAATGGAGATTATACATCTGGAACATATATCGCACTTGAATTTAGGAAGGGCTTCCCTGGCAAAGCATTTGTTGTTAGATATGATTTAGGTGTTTTAACTGAAGAGCCGTTAGAATTGACGCTAAGAGGGGCAAATCCGTTTGATGGATATACTCATGATATAAGAATAGTGTTTGATAAGAGAATCGGGTCCGTGTTAGTGACATTCGATTTTTCCACAAGTCAAATGGTTTATGTTCAAGATATGGGAATTACTCTGTCTGGAACTGGTGACCATGTGATTAGTGAAGCGTCAGAGCTTGGATTTAAACTGACAGGATTAAGCGCTTATTTAAGATATTTTTCTTATGCAAACCAAGGATATTACGACAATTATGCTACAAAAGTTCAAAGAGTAAATGTTAATTCGCAAGGATTATTTGGAAATGGCGCTAATGATTTACACATTGTTTTAAATAGCAACAAAACATCCTCCGTTATTATAGATACTAGAACAATATTCTCGCCATATATGCCAAATCTACTGGGCCAAACTTTTGAGTATTATGTAAATGGAGTTCTTGCTTCTTCGATATCTTATGGTGCTGTTGACCCTCAGTTTTTATTAACGCTCTATCCTGGATTAAATAAAATAGAGGTATACGTGTATTATAATAATGGTGGCGGAGATGTCCTTGTTTGTGCAGAAAGCGCGTTTGCACTTGTGGATCACGAACCTTATTCGTATAAACTACAAAAAACAACGGAAACTGACCCAATTTCAACTGATGGGGGCATTATGAGATTTTATAATATTCCTGCTCCTGGAACTGAAGTCGATCCAACATATATAGTCGATGCTTCTTCTCCTGCTATGGGTAAATATAATTTAACTCAATATGGTACATATGGGACTTCTACCCCTCATTCGCCACTAATTAGGTCTTTAGAATATAGCATGACCTTTATGGAGGCAAAAATTCCAACTGAACCAGCTACATATTACCTTGGCGAAAGCAAATTCTCATTTAATTTCTTTATGGATGGAGCAACATACGCTACAGATGATGGCTCTAATACCACAAGAGGGTTATCTTTAATACTTAATAAGAATAGGACAGCTCAAGATGCCTATACCTATAGTGGAAAGTTAGTAGTTGCAAATAGACTTAGTGGATCAGCCCAATCTCCAAAGCAATTTACCATTCCAATATCCGAGATTTCATCAATGAATTTTGATGATGGCGCAATATATACTTTTGGTTTCTACCTAGATAGGGATGATATTAAAAGCTATGATAATCTTGGCTACAACAGAAGATTTGGAAGTGGCGGTATATTAATAAGAATTTTAAGAAATGGAGTACCTGTATTTACAAGATTTTTTGATACCGAATATGCAAAAACAAATGCATCTCCTGCAATTACGCTTACAAATGCAAACTATGATATTTTCAGTCCTATTTGGCTTACTCCAACATCTGGTACAAGCAACGGGTGTAGCATTGGTGCAAGTAATATCTTTAGAAACGTATTATACGGAGTAACAGTTAACAAAAACTCTTATGCACTAAACGATTACCTTGTAGATGGAGCATTTACATTGAGGAACACTTCCTCAGGTAATTTAGTCAATGCACTTTCAGATACTGCATCGATTAAGCTTTCGGATGGATATGGAACACCACTTATTTCAAGATTTGAAAATGCTACATTAAAATACAATACAAGTAGTATAGGAACTTCTGCTGGTTATGAGTGGCATATAATAGCAAATGAAGATATAGCAGCAGGATATGACAATAGATATTATAAAGGAATGAAGTTAGTATATGATGAAGTCGCTGAAACGCTAAATTATGTCTTTTATTTGGATGGAACAAACTATCTTGCTCAACCTCTATTGCTTCCTGTAGGTGGATTACTTGACGCAGCTGTTGAACATACAATAAAGGTTGTAATAGATAAACAAAGATATTCTACAGCTGTTGGATCTAACTACGTTTTATATTCAGGCTCGCTTGCTCTTACCGATGAAAATGGAACGGGCTTACCAATTCACTATGGTAAAGCAATAATATATATAGATGGGATGGCTGCTCAGGAGGTATATTATCCATACTACGAATCGGGCGAGGCATGGTATCGTACAAACAATGATATTACCCAAGGAACAGAGTACCAAGGCAATATACTAATTCCGACCCTTACACCCAATGCAAATGATGAAAATTCGTTTGGATTTAATCCTCAATTTGTCAATTCATATAATATGGGTGAACTAATTATTAGCGATTCAGAAATAGTTGTATTGGATTATTCTTCGCACTTTGGAAATATTGGAACCGAAAACCTAGATCTTTTTGATGATTCTGTTCCTATTGTTTAGCTTCCATAAATTTGCCTAGAAATATTTATCAATTAATATGCAAAAACCAGCAAGCAACTTGCTGGTTTAAGTTTAGTTATGGTACCCCCAAGGGGATTCGAACCCCTATTACCGGCGTGAGAGGCCAGCGTCCTAACCATTAGACTATGAGGGCATATTTTATGCTAAATTAGTATATCATGCACCACTAATTCAAGCAAGCAATTTTTCCTGTACATTGCATATGTAGGGCTTATCTATGATATAGTAAATTATAATCAATAAAGTCATTAATAATAAAGAGTATTTAAACCATAATATAGTAATGATATAATGACAAACTAATCTTATATGCATAATCTAGTTAGATATGATAATATTAGTTAAGGAATAAAGAGGAATTTTGGCTATATAAAATGAATGATTTCACTCTTAAGTTGAAGCTTTTACCTGAAAGCAGTGGCGT
>CAYMPR010000009.1:0-41533 GCA_964392385.1 uncultured Christensenellaceae bacterium
GTAGTGACCAAATCGATGCAGCAAGCATTATTCCACTCGCAAAACCTAAAAACAAGGTGTTAAGTTTTGGAGAAATATCTTTTTTAAAAAAGAACACAAATGCCGACCCAAGTGAGGTCATGAAAAATATAAAAGAAATTCCAAATATTATTATTGCTAAATTTGACATATTTTCCTTGATACTATTACAATCATTTTTTTGTACCTATAATTAATCCATTATTTGGGCTCAATGTTATTTGCCTTAATTAATATAATAAGGGAAAGTGGGCTTAAATGTCTTTTGTTTTTATATAAAAAATTGTTTTTAAGTATTTATAACTTGATAAGCAATTTCAGGATTATCAGTAATTATTACATCTGCTCCAAAATTAACAAGATTTCTAACATCTTCAGCCTCATTTATCGTCCAATACTGAACGGAGATATCATGTAAATGAGCATAATCAATAAAGGCTTTTGTGCCTAAATTAATTGTTGCAAGTCCTTTGGGGATTTGAAGCACATCAAACTTATATTCCTTCTTTATCCCATACAAAAAAGCATAATAAATATCAAGCACTTCAATTATACTAGCTGACCTTTTTAACATGGGATATTTGTCATCAAAGTACCTTGTTACGTTGTCATGGAATGTGCCTACAATGGTTCTTCCAACGATTTCATACTCAACCATTTTTTCGTACAATATGTCAGTTGCCCTCTCCCCTTCTTTACCTCCATCCTTGATTTCGATAATGTAATTTAAACTATCTCCTCTAACAGAAGTAAGATAAATAAGGATTTCATTGAGGGAGAGAATTTTCACGCTATCTGGGATATCGGAACCCCTTAGTGACCTGTATGGATACTCGCCGTCAAGAGTTTGAAAGTTTTCTCCAAAGTTCAGTTCCTTAAGCTCAGCTAATGTTTTATCTTTTACTTTAATGTTTTTACCGCCAAAATACTCTCTTGCGTTTGAGGTTCTATCTACCGTATCATCATGTAATAAAACCAACTCTTCGTCTTTTGTAATATGCAGGTCAAATTCAACAATATCAACTTCATAGTCCTCGGGAGCCATGCATAACTCAAATGCTTTCATCGTCTCTTCTGGTGCTAAATCTCCGCCCGCTCTGTGGGCGGAAACCAGTGGAGTTTTTCCTATTCTAATATACTGATTTTCGCCATAATACTCTTCTACACTACCAACCCTTTGTATTCCACCAGTTAATGGCATAATCACAAAATTTAAGAGCAATAAAAAGAGTATAATCGCCGCAGTCCAAATTCCATAAAATTTTATCTTTTTGCTTCTTGCTCTTTCTTTTGAGGAAGTATATGTCGTCTTGTTCTTTTTCATTGTTCACCTACTTTTTCTATATTATCATAAATTTAGATTGTTTCGTAGTACATAAGCTTTAATATGCAGAGAATATAAGGCTTTACACAAAAACAACTTTTTAATAGTGGAATTAGTCTATTGTTATATTTCATTAATTAAGTTAATATACACTTATGGAAAATGATGAGAATAAAATTGAAAAATCAGCAGTAAGAAAGGCAAAACTAAAACAGATATTAGGCTTTTTTTTACTGACTCTGCCAGCTGGAGGCATGCAGTTTCTTTGCATTTTTATTTTTCAAACCACACTTGGGTGGCAGTATTGGCAAGCTTTTTCTATAGGTTATGCGCTTGCAACTACTTGGAATTTTACTATTAATAGAAAGAAAACCTTTGGAGAGTCTGTAGACTATAAAAAAGCAGTGCCAAGGATTATGTTGTTCTATTTTGTGTTTGTTGTTTTTGCTGTTGGCTTTACATACTTATGGGGGAATTATATTCCTTGGAATCCATCATTTATTACGTTAAGTAGCTATATAGGGACTTTTATTGTCATGATAGCGAATTTTTCTTCGACCTTCATCATTTGTGGCAAAATAACTCGCAAATACAAGAAATAAACCTTTATTATAACATTATTGTCTTTTTTACCTATTAGAAAAATCCCTCATCGTGCCACGTTAATGTTTTAGAATTATTGATTTTGTTTTATTATATAAGACTATATATCCTTTGCGTTAAAAATATCCTTATGCTAGACTTTTATAATATTATATTGAATTATAGGGAATTTTTTTACTTTATCTGATTCTCTTTCTCGAGCTAAAAGGACTACAGAGTGGGAAAACATAACACTAAAAATTTAACTTTCACTCATGCTAAAAATGGTTTTGCTGCAAAGTTTGTCACCTTCTTGATGACAAAACTAGTTATAGGTAAAACAAAGTTTATTTTTCATGATGGCATTCCCTCTGAACCCTCAGTTTTTGTTGCAAATCATACTAGGGCAAAAGGCCCACTAACTATTCAATATTTATATCCTGGAGATGTTAGAACTTGGAGCAATGCAAAACTAATTGAAAAGAAAAGCTGTTATGATCATTTTAAAACTAACATTATAAAAAATATTCGGGGCGAATGGTTTTTCAAGCTTTTATTGCCCCTTGGAATCCCACTAGTCAATTGGTACTATAAAAAGCAATTAAACTGCATACCAGTTTATCACGATATGAATATCTCAAAAACCTTTACCTCTTCCACCCAAACTCTAGTAAATGGAGTAAATGTAGCCGTTTATCCCGAAATTAAAGAAACCGTAAACAACGAGGTATTAAGCAACTTTGCTGTTGGCTTTACCTATATGGGTTTCTATTACCATAGAGAAACTGGAAAAAATTTAAACTTTTACCCTGTATATATTGCCCAAACGCTTAGAGAAATCCACTTTGGAAAACCAATTGCATATGACCCAACTATTCCTATGAAAGATCAGGCTCTAATTATTAGTGATTATCTTGCCTCAAGCATTACAAACCTTGCTAGAAGTCTTCCTAAGCATAAAATAGTTACTGTTTACGGAGATTATAAAGAACATACCGAGACAAAATAATATTTATTGCTTCGCTTAATCATTAGATAGTTACTTTTTAAGGGAGATTATTACGAATATACTGAGACAGAAATTATCATTTTTTATCATTTTATTACTTTCCTATAATTACTATCTGTATTGATTTTAATAAGGGGTTATGATACACTTTCTAATGGAAAAATAGTATTTTTATGCGAGGCAAAAATTTGAAAGAAACACTTGATAACCAAGGCACAGAAAAATTTACACACCAACGTAAGGGTTTCTCTTCCAAAATAGTTAATTTCATATTAAACAAAATGGTAGTTCCTAAAATGAGCTTTGTTTTTCACGATGAAATACCTAATGAAGCCGCTATCTTTGTTGGTAATCACACCAGATTTCGTGGACCTTTAGCTATTCAGTACAGATACCCTGGTAAGGTTAGAACATGGAGCGATGCGAAACTAATTGAAAGAAAGTCATGTTACGATCTGTTTAAAAATAAAGTTATAAAAGATATAAAGGGCGAGAAAATCTTTAGAGTTTTACTCCCCGCTAGTATTCCTTTAATCTCTTGGTATTATAGAAAGAAGCTTAATTGCATTCCAGTATATCGCGATATGAATGTTGCAAAAACCTTTAGAGTTAGTTCCACTACTCTTATGAACGATGTGAATGTTGCAGTATATCCCGAAATAATTGAAAATAGGCTTAATGAAGTTGTTTGTAAGTTTGCAACTGGTTTTGTATATATTGCCTATAATTTCTATAAAATGACAGGAAAGCGCATTAAGTTTTATCCTCTATATATTGCAGAAACCATAAGAGAAACCCATTTCGGAAAGCCTATTCAATATAATCCTGACCTTCCAATTAAAGAGCAAGCAGATGTTATTGCAAGATATCTAGAGGAACAAATCACAAACCTTGCAAGAAGTTTACCTCAACACAAAATGGTGCCTATATTTGGAGATTATGTTGCAAAATAATCATTTCATATACTTCCACTAATCCATAAGCCCACTAAATAGTGGGTTTTTCTACGTATATTCACTTTTTGCAAATATGAATTGTTTAGTAAATGATTATAAAATAAACTCATAATTATACAGTTTACAAAATTAACTTTTCTTGTGATAAACTATAATTCATAAGTATCGGAGGAAATATGCGCAAATTTAAAAATCTCATAGTGGTTTTTAGCTTAGTACTTTTTGTTGGTTGTTCAGTTTTTTTAATTTCATGCAAGGAAAATGTGGAGGTACAACTTCCATTAGATTTAGTTTATCAAGAACAAACTTCTTCGTCTTTCGCTTCTTTTAAAAAAGTGTATCCCGATGGCACAATTGCTGATACGGATTTTAAGGTTATTACTTTTACTGATCTCCATTTAGGCAGCAATTCCTCGGCTGAAACTATAATTACCCTTACTATACTAGAAAAGCATATCTTAAGAGAAAAACCAGACCTTGTCGTAATTACAGGGGATATTTGCTTAGGTGGGGGTGCTGCGGAAGCACAAATAGCTTTAAATGAAGTTTTTGAACGAAATAGTCAATATTATGCAGTAGTTATAGGTAATCATGATGGTGAGGGAAGTGGATTAACCAGAGAAGAAAATATAATAAATTATGAGGCCTTTCCGTTTTGCGTGACAACTATTGGCCCAGATACTATTTATGGCTATGGCAATTACATGATTAATATTTTAGGCCCTAATAATACCATTAAAAACACCCTCGTGTTCCTAGATAGTGGAGATTATACGACTTCAGAAAAGTGCTTGCAATATGGTTTTGATTTCAAAGAAGGTTATGATTTCATTAAGCCAGATCAAATAGAATGGTATGAAAATAGTCTAAATTCAATCAAGGCCCAAAATAATGGGGTAATGCCAATATCTGCCCTATTTATTCATATTCCCCTATTCGAATATGGCATTGCATACAATCAAGCATACGATAAAAATAATACGTCTGATACATCTTTGTTATATGGGATACGTCTTGAGCCAGAATGTTCTTCAAAAATTAACTCTGGAATGTTTGCTTCTATACTTAGTCTTAACAGCACAAAATTAGTTATTTGTGGCCACGATCATGTTAATGACTATAGTGTATTGTATCAAGGAGTTAAATTTACATACTCTCAAAGTATGTCTTATGGGTCATATTTTGTTAGATCGACAGGCAATTTATTAAGTTATTTCGCGATGCTTGAAGAACCAACTGCTGAATTTACTGATGGGGCAACTATATTAGATTTTTCAAATACCGACGTTGTCGCAACTCAAATATTAAACCAAAACTTCCCAGAGGTTTTTGATGGTCTTGATGAGCTTATTCCCCAAACCTCTATTAACCCTGTAACACTACCTTAATAGTCAATAATGGCTTTTTACAAATATACGTATTTTCGGTCTTGTCTTTTCTAAACAGGAAGAAGCACAAAAATATATACTAGTAAAGTTTTTCCCTTATACTAGTATATTATTGACTATCTAAATTATTCTTGTAACTGAAATTCGTTGCTTATACGTAGCAAGTACGGTTGATAATTATTTTTTTCAAATCATCCGACAATTCGTTGAAATATGAGCAATATCCCGCTACTCTAACCATTAAATATTTATATTTTTCGGGGTTATTATAGGCATCAATCAAAATATCTCTACTAATTACATTGGGTTGGAATTGCATTCCACCTGTGGTTAAAAAGACTTTGAAAATGCTCGCTAGATTTTCTATACCCTCTTGACCTGGGAAAAGTGCGGAATCTATATGGAATGTTACAGTTGTGCCATTAGGGGCTAGATCTTTGTAGTTTATTGCAGATACTGCGTTTAAAGAGGACATTAAATTACTTTCTTCCATACCATAATGGGGTGTAACACTATTAGCTAGAGGAACACCCTTGAGTCTTCCTGATGGCAATGCCTGCGTTTTTAGTCCATACCTATCGTTAACATTTAAAGCATAATACCCAGCGACATATTTACCTCCTCTATCGGGAGTAGGCACATTTGCTAAAGTATCATTCCAAATTCCAAGAACTAGATCAACCCATTTAACAGGTGTTTTGGATGAATCATCTCCAAATTTAGGAATTGCGTTAATATCTGCAAGTATTTTTTGATTTTTCTCTCCTTGATAATTTGATTCTATCGCATCAATTATATCTTGCATAGTGTATTTCTTCTCAGTAAAAACCAACTGATTAATGGCACATAGTGAATCTGCTGCATCAGTTATACCAACTCCTTGAATTCCACTACTAATAAAATCTGTGCCGCCTTGATAGGCACACTTTCCTCTTCTCAAGCAACCATCATATAAAGAGGAGGCAAGGGGAGTTGTAAAATGCTCTCCTAAGATTTTTATAATTCTTTGCTGGTCTGCAAGTACAGAATTTGTAACAGCTTGCAACCTAGCTTTATATCTTGCTATTAGTTCTTCCATTGAGGAAGGTGGATTATAGATGTACAAACCTTTTTTTATCTTGCGTTTTTCGATAGATTTATTCCTTGCATTAACCATCGCTCTGCAATAAGGACACTTTTTGTATTTCCCGAAAAAGTATTCAAAAAACCTGTCTATGACTAGTTTTAAATATTCCTTGTTGGAGTATTTCCATAAGTCATGCTCGTGACCTTTTATAGCTTGTAAAAGAGGTAGCGTAACATTGACATTTGCACTATCTGTATTGCCAAAATGGTCATCGCTCGCTATCGGCTCAACGCACCCTACTATTGCATAATTTCTAGCATTCTCCATAGTGGTCCCATGCTTTCTTACTATTGCATCAAAATACTCTTCATCGCTGAATAGTTCAGGCATCGGGCAACCATTAATGTATATCTCAGCCAATCTATCTAAATATTTTTTAGGGCTGTTTTTATTTATCCTAGCACACATATTAATCGCCAAGGGTTGTAATTCACAAACATCAATTAACATGTATGTTAAGTCGTTTGTTGCATCATTCCCTTCTTTATCAGTTCCACCAAATGTGAGGGCCTGGTCGACAGACAATGTCTCAAATAATTTGGCAATATTTAAGAAACTATCGCCATCATTAACCAAAATAACCTCGTCTATCTTTAAAACAAAAAGTGCAAGAAGTTCTTTTGCTTCATCATAGGTTATTCTTCCTGCCTCAAGGTCAGCTTTGTAATATGGGTATAATAGTTGGTCAAATCGCCCAAAACTTACCGCATTTTCATATGCCTCATTACATATAGCTATTTGTATAAAAAGAATAGATTGTAGTGCTTCATGAAATGTAGTTGCAGGATATCTTGGAACTTTTTTGCATATTGCTGCCATTTTTTCAAGTTCTTTTTTCCTATCTAAATCATTCTCATGATTAGCCATTTCAGTTAAATGAGCGCTGTACCTATCAGCCCAATTAGCTAAGCCTTCTAGAGCAATTACAGCTCCCTCATAAAAGCTTTGATCGTTTTCAGGATGTGCCTTTGCCTCTTCTTTGACTTTTTCAATTAACCCTGTTGTGCCTTTTTCTAGTATTCGGTCATAATTTGGGATAAAATGAGCAATTGCTGCCATATTATTATTAAAACCCGCAATCATTTCCGCACTGCGTCCTAGCATTGCCATAAGTTTAGGGAATTTATCATTTACCTTTCCAAGCACACTTTTCTTAACCCAATATGGGGCCATACGTGTGTAGAAATACCATCTGTCTTTAGTGGAAATTTTAAATGAAACTGGGGTTTGCCTATTAATTTTATATAAAAATGAAACATCCAGCACCCCGTATTGCTCAATCCATACCTGTCCACCACATCTTTTAGATGTAAAGTTTCCAACTAAAAGTTCCTTGTCATATACTTGGATGGACTTGTTTTCTAGTACATATTTTAACCTTTTAGCTCTATGTAAATGGACTGGCTCTTTGAATCCGTTTTTCCTATAGAATTTTGTTTTTAATTTGTCAGCCTCAATGCAAAGAGATCTGCCAGCTGCTCGTATATCTTGCTGTACCTTATTTACTCTATCCGAAAACTCAGCGGTTCTTTTTATATCATTTTCTTTGACATTGTAGGCTTTTATGCCGTATTTATGAAAATACGCTAAACCCTGCTTTAGCGAGATAAGGCTTTGTTCTGGTGTGATGTTTAACATGGGTATTTCAAGATTAAGCCTTTTGGCTTTTTCTTCATACATATTATGGTACTTCAAAATTTCTATAGTGTCATAGCCCAAGGATTTCAATAAGTTAGACATCGCCAAAACGTTTTCTTCTTTATCATTTAATCCTGGTATCATTACCATCCTAAATCTAATATTAGCGCCAGTTTTAGTGATTTTCTTTAGATTCTCTAGTATTTTAGTATCTTCAATTCCAGTTAATTCTTTATGTTTTTCACTATTCCCAGCAACCTTGATATCAATGAGAAATAAGTCGACATAAGGTAAAACTTTTTCTATAGTTTCGTAAGGTACGCACAAAGTAGTTTCAACCGCAGTGCTAACGCCTTCTTTTTTTAGAGCGGATAATAAATTAACTAAATTTTCTGCATCTTGCAAAAGAGGTTCGCCACCACTAATTGTTACGCCACCACCTGATGCGAGATAATACTGCTTATCTCTTAAAATCTCTTCTAAAACTTCTTCAAGTGTATTTTTTTCATAAAGCGGGGTGTCCTTGCTAAGCATTTCAGGATTTTGACACCATTTGCATCTCAACGGACATCCTCTAAAAAACACAGTTGTTCTGAGCCCACTTCCATCCTGGACTGATGTTCTTTGAATTTTTATAACATTCATGGTTTTACTCATTGTTTCCCCCAAGGCCACTATGCCCATAATACAAATATAACCTAATTATATAAATATATGTATATGTAGGTCAATACCAAACATGATTATGTCACCCATAAATACAAAGTAAAATTCCGTCAGTATCTGATTTTAAAATTATTAATAAAGTTCTTTTGTCACAAAAAGAGAGTTTTATAATCCAAATCGAAAGTATTGTTTTATAATCAACTATGAAAAAGAAAGGCTCTGTTATTAAAAGTTTGGGATAGCTAAATAACTATAATTAAGCTCGTTAAAACAAGTCTTCTATAGCCGGGAATTGAGCTATTCTTAAATCCGTAAACCCATAGGGAACTAATTTTATTGTCTCATCAATTGCATCTTTTATGCTTGTAACACTTGATATAGTGTCGCATTGGTTATTATTTATTTTCCAATTAACCCTTCTCGCGGTAACATCTATTGATATTTTGGGATACTGAAATGGATATTTGCTGGATCTTTCCTCATAGTATATTTTGGGCGTCTCTATTTTGCGAGAAAGTGCATATCTCCACTCACTTACAGGTCTCATCTCCCTATCTGAAAACCTCGTTTTCCCTATTTTTACTTTGGCATCAATTGGGAGCGCCATTAAAAATGGACCATAGTAATATGATATTGAACCATCTTGGTTATCACGAACCTTGAATCGAAATTCATATTTAACTTCAAGTGTTTCACCTTCTTTAATATCAAAAGCTATTTCATTTTGCGAAAACTCTAGCTCGTTAATAATTATTTTTTCAGCAAAGGAAGGTTTTAATAATACTAATTTAGCCTCTCCTTTTAAGCATTTTATCGAGCAGTGATTTTTAAATGGATAGTCCCCCAAAATATCGAGTGCTATCTCTTTATCTTTAATTTTTGTATTAACACTACATGAAACGGGAGCAATAATTACTAATGAATCGCTAGACTTAAAAACTAAATTTTGAGCAAACTTTGGGAAAGCTTGGTGCATATTTGATAGGCAACATGCATAGTTAGGTTTTAGCCCATAAATATTTGATTTGTTATATGAGTCATACCATGTGCGCTTTGCTATTGTAGAGGATATTTGATTAGTTTGTTGAACATATTGATGAGCGCACATATCGAAGGTAAATGTTGCAGGTAGTGCATTGTACGCTAAGCTTTCCAGTAAATCAGCCCAGAATCTATCGCCCGTAATTTCCATTAATTTTTCGCTACTATACATTGTTTCAGCTACTGTACATAATTCTATACCCTGAAAAGGATTAGGTCCGCTTAAATGCTCGTCGCAAGTAAATAAATTTGTCGCAGTTCCATTTTCCATCATTACGGTTTGATAACCCTTCCTAGCTAGCCCATAGGAGGCTTTTTCTCCTTTAAACATTCCTTCAAGTGCCGGATACTTTAAAGCCATAGCTATATTTACACCATGAGTGCAGTGATAAAACTGGTTAAAATGACTATTTTCTCTTGCAATAGTTTTTTGTTTAGGTCTTTCCTTGCTTTTGAAAAAATTGCGCAAAAAGTCTGGTGCATAAAACACAATCTTTTTCACATTAAAGCCCTTTGAAGAGATATAACTTTTCGAGGCTTTTGGCCACCTAAAATTATCAAATTCCTTATTCCAATCAAACCTATATGAAAAAATTTTATTTACAAGCTCTAAAAGCATTTCATCTTTTGTTTGTTGATACAACCATTTAATTCCTATCAATTCTTCGAGAGCCCTAACGGACGCCCAACTAAAGAATGGTCTTTCATCAATTGTTCTATTCATATATGAATAATACTTGCTAAGAAATGGTATTACTCTATTATCTTTCGATACTTCATAATAGTCGGGTAACATCTTTGTCACGACCATTCTTGGCCACCAATCAAGACTATTCTTTGGCCCGAATAACCCTTCTAAGTCTTGGGATTCTAAAATTGAATTTATCCATAGCATCGCTTTTTCTATTAACTTTTTAGAATCTAATAAAAATGCCAAAGGCATAAGTCCATCCAAATAGTAAGGACCTCTTTCCCAGCATTCGCCCTTTCCACCAAGCCAACTAGACTCAAGAGACAGATCCTTAAATAATTCCATGACATTGCCACTAAGCCCCTCTTCTTGGGCTAGTAATTGGTCTAGTAGCCATCCTTTTGGCCTTACTTCCCCTAGTGGTAATTTAGTATAAATGTTGTTATTCATGTTTCTCTTTTTATCTCTTATATTAGTTTTCTTATATTTCTACTATTGTTATTTATTATATCAAAAGATGAGACCTTATTATAGTGGCGAGAAGGGAAATTCAATTTCTTCTTCTACACAAGACAAAACCCAGTTTATGATAATAAAAGTAATAATTAATTTTTAACTATATTTTCTACAGACTTTCTCTTTTATGCGCTATATGTTTATGATCTTTAAAGAAATATTTTTATGTATGTTTACGATTTCGCGTTTACTAGCCTTATATTTTCTTACCTTAACTAGCTGTCTTGTTCTAATATCTTATTTATTATATAATATTAGATATCATATATAAGGAGTATGTTATGAAATTAGTTAAAAAAGCAGTTATTCCTGCTGCGGGTTATGGAACTAGATTTCTTCCTATCACTAAAGGCATACCCAAAGAAATGCTCCCAATTTACGATAAGCCGACTCTTCATTATATTGTAAAAGAGGCGGTAGACAGTGGATGCAACGAAATATTAATTATCGTTAGCGAGGGAAAGGAAGCAATAAGAAAATACTTTGCTAAAGAAGGACCGTATGATGCAATTATTGATAGAACAAGATTAAAAGAAATAGATGAACTTGTCTCAAAAGCGAATATTTCATATATAACTCAAAAGGTTTTAAATGGGAATGGTGCAGCTGTACAACTTGCAAAGAATTTTACAGGAGATGACCCTTTTCTTGTTATGTTCGGAGATGATGTAATAAAAAGCAAAACTGAGCCCTGTTCGAGGCAGTTAATCGACGCCTATCAACGCACAAGTAAACTTGTTATTGGTGCTCAAGAAAGACCCGATTCGGAAGCTATTATGTATGGTGTTATTAAAAAAGGAAAAACTGATGGTAGATATACAGATGTCTTAGGAATTATTGAAAAGCCCACACTTTCTACACTACCCTCAAATTTATGTAGCCTTGGAAGATTTGTTTTAATACCAGAAATATACGATGCCTTAGCAAGTACCGATACGCATTTTGGAGAAATATATCTAACTGATGCAATAGCTAAGCTTATTGAAGAGAATAAAGTCGTTGCATATACATTCGAAGGGGAACGATTCGACCTTGGCAATAAACTGGGATTTTTACAAGCTAACATTAATTTCGGATTAGATAGCGAGTATAAACGTAAACTACTTGAATACATGGATAAAACAGTTAAAGAGAATTCGTGACATTAAATCCATTCTATAAAAAGACTATTTAAAAAGGCTCCTAAGAAAGGAGCCCTTTTCGTTCTTATAGGGGATTATTTAAGCATATACTTTTTGTTTTCTAACTAGGAAAAACAATACTGATAAAATTGCAAGAGCTAGAATGGCTCCTCCAGAAATCCATAGCCACATCATGTTATTTTTGGCCTTAATTGTAAGCAATGTTTCAATGGTTGTCTCTTCATATAAATCATCGCCTGCGTATTCTACTATTACCGTATACTTTCCAGGTTCAGTTGGTAAAGAAGTATATACAGTACCATCACTTGCTCTATAGATTATAGAAATCTCTTTTGTTGGATCACTTGCGCCATTAATTAACGCCTGTATAGAAGTTGGTGCATTCTCATTTTGAACAAGTGTACCTGATACTTGTAAGGATGGCTTTGCTCTACTTACACTAAGGTTCATCTTGCCCTTAATAAGATAATTGTTCGACTCTAAGCCTTGATAGTAATCATAGAAATCTTGCGAGAATGGAACAAATTCCCACTCATACTCTGTTATTGATGGATGTAATGTTTGCCCAGGTGTAAATCTAACTGTACCAAATTCACTAGTACATGTAAGGGATGGCATATTATCACCATACTGCAAAGACCTTGTAATTGGGTCTGGGGTAACAGAATAGGAAGCCTTATTAATTGTTATACTCATCATTACGGTTTGAGGAATATAATTGTCTTTGGAAATAACTGCGGTAACAAAGTAAGTGCCTGGATTTACAAAGGTAGGTATTGTTTCCTTTCCATTATACTTAACAGTGTAAGAAGAATCTATATCACTGAGTTTAAGCTCATGTCTTTGGCCATTATAGGTCTTTCCGCCTGCAATTGGGGTAAATGTAATTGTCTCCATTACAGCGGGGTTAATCTTATAATAATTACTTGTGTGGTTTGTAAGATAATAGTTTGCTGCGACTGGGTTATTTTGATTTAAGGACAAACGTAATCTATATCCTCTAGAGGAAGAAATAGTTGCCCCTATGTTATCTCCATCAAGATCTTCCACTAGGCTTAAAATCTCTTCGTTGTCGTTGCCGATTAGTCCAAATACATCGTATGTAATTATTTTTGCAGTACCATCATATACATTGTTTGAAGGTGAATTAAATGTTATATATAGGGGCGCTTTATCTACAGTATACTTGACACCATATCCAGAAATAGATACTGCGTAGTTTGTTCCAGCAGCAATAGTCCCTTTCTCTATTGTATATCCACCTGCTCCGCCAAGTTGTGCGCGAAGATTGCCTACCCAATTATTAGATGTGATTAAGCTTGGGGCAGTAGAATCAAATTCATTGCCAAACAATTTAACTTTTCTAGCTAGAGCATTTCCATAATAGCTCTTGAAATATAAAGAATGGAAATCAAGCGGTATACTTACACTCTCGCCTTGTTCCTCGTAACTTATAGTTGAAGTCCCTGGGTTGAATGAAACTCTGTTTTCGACAGCTCTTACTATCTTGTTAAATGTGTCGATGTAATAAGTTTGTTGGTATATAGAATCTGTATATAGATAAACATTTTGTCTATCAGTAGTAACTAAATCTTGTGGATTAATATAAATCTTACGATATGTACCAGTTTCGTGCATATACTCAAAATATCTACCATCATTTGTTTCGACCAAATTGTTTCTTATGTCCTTATATGCCACTAAGTTGTTTAAATCAAGAACAAAAGATATATTGTATGTTTTTGTTTCACCTAAATCATCGTATTCTTGGGTATATGAATAATTGTATATTCCTGCTTGATTTGTATAACTCCTACTTAATGAATCGGTGTCAAGCTCAAGACTTATACTTATTCCATCGTCTGTTTCAAATGCAAACTGGAACGTTTCAATCTTAACTGGATACAATCTAATTGCTTTAGAATCGCTAAAGTATATCTCGTATACAAATCCATCGGAGGCCTTATATAAAGCTGAATTGTTTTGCAAATTCCTGTTATACACTTCGTTTTCATCAATAAGCAATGTTTTTAAAGTCTTACCACCATCTGTTGAATAAGAAACAAATCCAGTAGATGTCCTCATTGGATAGGTCCTACTCCCATAGATAACTTTTTTGTCGGTAAGATTAATTGTATATGTGTAATTATATCCATCTCTTACTACTATATAGTTTCCTATTGTTCTTTCAGCATTTAACCATGAAACCATTCTTTCAATTATTTCAATGTTTTCCACTTTACCAGAACTATCAATTGTGCTGAAATAATACCCATTTTTTCTATTATAGTTAAGAATTGTGTTTTCAAAATAGTTTTTAAATCTAACTACACCATTTTCTAAATCTAAAATGTATTCTTTATTTGATGAAGAAAATTCAGCTAAATTTCCTGATGGCAATAACGTAGTATAGTCGATATTTTGAGATACTACTTCTCCACTAGAGGTTATATAGTTAAATGTGCCATCTAGTAGCTCAATATCGGTATAAGAATAGTCCCTATAACCAATACCATCTGCCATATCCAAAGTATACACAAACCCGTCTGAAGCTATTACTTCGGATGAAGAAACGTCAATTCTTTCCCCAAATCTTGAATCTAATACCGTAGGATACACAAAGTACTTCAAGCCATTTAATGTGTAGTAATATGAATAAATTATTTCATCAGAGGCTACTGCTTTGCTCCCAAATACGTTACCTTGACCAAGAACTGGAACAATAGTTATTGGTAATGCTTTAATTTCAAGTATTCCACCAAAAACTTCCGTAAATGAGCTAAAGGTATCGCCACGTGGATTTTCTGCATATTTTACTCTAACATCATATATGCCCACTTCTTGAGGAGGTGTGTTTCTCCAAACGAACGTGCCCTGTTTTTTATACTCGTATGAAATCTTACCAGTAGGCACTATTCCTCCTGCATTAACTATACTAACTGAAGGAGCAGGAACTGGGTCTCCAGTATAAAATACTTCTTTTTTAAACATTTCGAAGTCAGGCGATATGTTTTGAATCTCTAAGCAAGAAAATCTTACAGTTGTAACACTTAAATAGTTTCTTGAATCTGTATCAGGAAGTGGATTGTAAGTAGCTCTAAGACTATATTTACCACTGTTAATAGGATAACTATCAAATGTCCATTGGAACCACGAATAAGTGCCTCC
Source organism: uncultured Christensenellaceae bacterium (assembly GCA_964392385.1). Classification (GTDB taxonomy): domain Bacteria; phylum Bacillota; class Clostridia; order Christensenellales; family DTU072; genus MWEH01. Next base: position 15,266 of record CAYMPR010000009.1, read on the forward strand.
GACATTTATGCCATATTCATAAGAAATAGTTGATGTGCCGTTATTGTTCTCAAGAGGTGGACCAACTAAATCACGAGAGGCTCCTCTTAGAACAACATTTGGCTTAAATTGGGCATTTATTGTTCCGAAAGGAATAATCATATCATTAATGATTAGTATCGGAGATACCTTATTAATAATAATTATATTTGATCTACTTGAAGATGTAGTTGCGTAGTTGTCAATTATATCGAGCCTTCTTTGATAGGTTACTCTAATATCATATGCACCCGCATTTACAGGTGAGCTAGTAGAGTATTGATTTAGACCGTTTAAGCTATATTCATATAGTAGTGTTCCTTTTGGGGTCTCGCCTTTAACACCAATCATCGTAACACTGACTTTTTGTGCGTCGCCAGTGTAATCAAACACGTTGTATGTTGAGGCATACGATATAGTTACAGCAGCTGGATTAATGATTAGTCTCGCTTGTATCCTTTGAGGAGTTGTATATACATAGTTGTCGTTTTCTCCTTCTGTATATTGAAGTACTATGTCGTAAGTTCCTACATCTTTTGCACGCGCAAGTACAGGGGCAGTTGCGTTTCCACTTAGCTGATATCCAATACTAACTGCTCCAGTAGGACCTACTGGGTCGCTTAATAATTTGCCTAGAATAATCAAGTTGCTAGGGATAAGATGATATTCAGCGTCATATGTAAACTGCATAGCCGTTTCCATATTTACTCCCATATAATCCTTTACGTTTTCACGATAAATGATAAATAGGTCTTGACCATTATACTTATTAAAAGCAACCGTATTTCCTTCGTAACTATATCCGGGTGTTGTTTCATATGCTATAGAAACAGAATAAGTTCCTGAATTAATTGGTGCATCTAACGTCCAATTTACACCGTCTCTTGAATATTTAAGTGTATATTCGCCAGGAATTTCTTTTCTAAAGCCGAACTCATCAAGATCAAGAGGACTACCATAGAATTTTACTTTGGTCATATTAAACGAATGATTTAATCCGTCAAAATCTACAAGTACCCTACATCCTTCTTGTAAAACAATATCTACTACTCCATCTTTAATTTGTAAAGCTGCAGTAAAGGGCTCATCTGGATTATCAACACTTGTGTAATTGTCAGAAGGAGAAGCAGTAAATTTAATGTATAAGTCATAGGTTCCAGCAGCTGAAACTGCATTAACCCAATCAGTTTCTCCTGTTATTCTAAATTTAATGGTAATTGTACCGCCAAGAGGTCTATCTGTTCCAACACCACTAATAATTGGTTGAAGTGTAGAAGGGTCTAAATTTTGTCCCGTAAAGTTACGGATATATTGTGTTTCTCCCTCAGGAAGTCCTAAACTAATAATTGGAGTCGCTTTTGCTATGACTATATTATTAATAAAATCTTTCGTTACACTCTTGTAATTGTCGCCCGACTCAGCAGTATATATAACCCTTGTGCTATAGGTTCCAGCCCTCCTTGGTTTATCACTAGTCGGAGGTTGTTCCTCAAATATATATTGATAAGAAATAGAGCCAGGAAGAGGAATAGTTAGACCTTCTGCAATCGGATTAATCTCGGCCTTTTTTAGAACTGGCTGTCCAAATAAATCCAAATCATTAAAAGGATATCCTATTGTCGCAGCGCGATAAGTTGTAGCAATTGATGGTAAAGCCACACTTGGCTCAACTGGATGAATAATAAATGCCACAGTTTCTTGTCTAATTGAATAGTTCTTGGATGTTCCACCTTGAAGAGTTATTGTATATGTTCCAATAGGCGTAACCTGGGTAATCGGGTTTCCAGTAGTTGTTGTGTATTGAAGCACTGGCGGGGTAAACGGAACACCTTGGAGCAATAAATCTTGAAGTGTTTCGCCAGGAATCCATCCCAAATATGTAATATTTTCAGCACTTGGATTTGTGGTGCCATAATCCTTACTCATTACATTGGGTTCCCCAGTATTTGAAACACTTGCTGTCAATTGTTTTCTATTGACTGTTAGTGCACCAGGGGCAGAAGTTATATTGTAGTTTGTGGCTTTAATTTCTTCTTGTCCTAGAGTAATAGTTATTAGATAAGGATTATGTAGTTCTATACCATTATCGATATATGCAGTAGACTCTCTATGCGCATTACCTTTATCATAGTTAATAATCATTCCAGTCATTATCTCAGAGGGGCTATCATTAATTATTTTATAAGTTAAACCAATATAACTATCAATGCCCTTTGCTGGATCAGTTGCCCAAGTTCTATAAGTATATGTAAATGTTGCCTCCGTGCCATATACAGTGGTAGAGGGCGCAAAAGAAATTTCTAAATTACGTTTGTTAACAGTTACAGGTATATCAATTGAATACGCCAAATATCCAACAAGATTTAACTCAGTTGTTCCAGTAACGTAACCAGTATGCGCAAGGGTAACCGTACAATTACCTGCCGCTTTGAACAGTAAATTCCAGTTTGGTGCTACAGCTTCTACTGCTGCTATAAGTGGAGCTGATGAGGTAAGCGAAATCGAGGAATAAATATTTGGATTTGTTGTCAAAAATGATGCAAGTTTATTTCTCGGAATCAAAAACTCATTATTCCCATATGTCCTGTTAATTGAGGTATAGGCAGCGTCAAGTGAATCTGACTTTTTGGAGAAAAACATCCAACTTTGTAAATTATATGCAGAAGGATGTTCACAACGAATATAATTTCCTGCGTTCGTGAAGGTTGTTGCCCCTATAGTCGTTGAAGGTGCAGTTGTTTCATCGTCATATTGTTCTGCCTCTATTCTAACCCTGCCATATTTTTTGTCTGAAGCGATAGTCACTTTTGCTTTAGTTACCGAGTATGTAACCCCTTCTATTTGCTCTAATACGCAAGATAAATAGGTAATTGAGCCAATCGTAATATTTGCAGATTGTGGAGAAGTTAAAAACTTAATCAGTCTTGCTGAAGGATATATTGCAGTGGTTCTTGCTTCTACTAGAATTTCACGACCAGCTAAGCTATCACCGTTTATTTCGTAATCAGCATAAAACTGGTGCCCTGATACTTTAGTTATTGACTCAACTCTAACATCAGCATCTGAAATCGTAGGAGCAACAAAAGTAACGGTTTGCGCGATTGCCAATATGTTAAATGATTTTAATTGAGTTGAAGTATAATTCCCAGTTCCTGTAATAGTAACTAATCCACCTTTTTTAACGAAGACATTCACCTGGGGATCTCCCGAACCATATGACACAGTATAGTCAGTGGGATAATTAAGTGCTAAAGGTCCGAGTCCCTCTCTTGCAATTTCAACATTCGTTACGGCAGGTTCAATTCTAGCACCCGTAAAGCTGTATCCATTTCCTTCGGTATTATATCCTGAACCACTACCAGTAAATAATGTGATATTAAGCAAACCAGTTATTGGCTTTGGTAGTATTTGGAAAGGTACTTCTACAGTTCCTGTGTAGTTATTGATTCCCTTAAATGTAACCCTTCCGCTGTCAACCCCTGCATTAGGATTTGTTCCCCAAGAATTAACACCATCATTAAGCATATAGTCCCCAGTTGCCGATACCGTGCTATACACTAAAGCTTGCGATCTATCTACATCTGTTACAACTACAGTTTTAACATCTCCTGTAGTTACTATGGGTAAATTAGTCTTAGCCACTCCGTCGTATGTTACGGCAGCAGGACTATATACAGACCATGAAGCATATTTTGTAATGTTCCCTGAATTAATGTTTTTTGGATTTATAGTAAACGCAACGGTTTTTTGCCCCGCAAATCTTGGTCCTGTTCCAGCTACTCCGCCAATTGTACCTGCAGTATATCCACCAAGCAAAAGCACAAAGCTTCCTGGGCCAGCATTCAAATTGTCTCCTGAAGAAGATACTGAATACTCCGTAGAGGTCATATTATATGTACCGTTTGCACCTGCGTTGACAGTAATGACAGCTGAAGTGGAAGCAAATTTTGTGCCAGTGTAGGTAACAGCAGCAAGATTATTTATTGAAACATTAGGATTACTTGTAATATCTAAAGCACAAATATTAAATGTTTTTGAAATCTCTCCAGTGTAATTATTCTTACCAGTTAAAGTCACTGTAGCGGTTTTTGTTATATCGGTGTTATTTGAATAAACGAAGGTATAATCAGACCCTGATATTAGTAAAACATTACCATCATTTGCCTGACCTTCCGCACTTTCATCAAAGGTTGCTTTTGCTGTAAACGTAGGTGTAACACCATTTCCGAAATTATATGTTTGATCAGCGATATTTAATATATATCCACCGCCAGGAGAGTTATATATATCGGAGCTATCTAGATGTTTTGGGAATATTGGGAAGGTTAATTGGAAATCGCCTTCAAGCTGTGAAGTGGTGCTTACTTCAATATTCACCACACCACCACTTAAAACATCCACGTTATTTTTCCCCTGGGCAGTGTATGTCAAATTGGGCAAAAAGGTACCCGCAACAACAACTGGATATGTAGTCCATTCATCCTCGCTGTACTCTACAGGAGGAGTAGGATTTCCTGCTACATTGTTTGCGTTAGTAAGCGCATAATACGCAACCCCTGTACCAACTCCAAATTCATTTTCAGTCCAATAAGGGTTTCCAAAACCATCAAGTGCTTCAAGTTTTGCGTTGGTAACCTTAATAAGTACATAGTATACATACGGCGTTCTTACTTTACCGTTGTATAAAATAGGTCCTATATATGGTTTAGACGTCGCTTGAGAATAGTCACTAATTATAATAATCGGATTTTCTGTATTGTCATAAGTGTCTGTTACATCTCTCTTTGGAATATTAAATTTGATTTCTTTAGAGGCATTTGTTACTCCACCTTCATTATCAACAATGTTATGAGACTCAGTATCAGAAGGCGTTCCTTTGATAATTTTAATCGTGAACTTGGCAGTATCGTTAGAACTATTGATGTTATCCGTATATGAGGATGTTTGAATTGCAAAATATCCTGATACCCAACTAAAACCACCTGTCCATTGTTGAAGGGCCGGAAATTCCCCTATCGCCCCATATTTTGCGTAATTGGTTATATATAATTGCTGTCTTGCTTCAACAGAATTAGAATAATCGTGAGCAATTATTTTATATTCCTTAGTTGCATAAGTCAGTCTAATTATGATTACCTCGGGTTTAATTTGATATCCAGTATATGTGGTATTATATCTAGCTTCAATCTCCTCTTCCATAGTTGCAGCAATTCCCATGCTGTTAATATTTATTGGATTTATTTGAGCAAAAGCTTTAATGTTTCCAGAAAAGTTTTTCTTTGTGCCAGTGCCTGACAAGTTTAAGGAAATATGGGGTTTTTGAGCTACATCTGTTTCCATACTTGGAGCATTTGTAGCATTTGTCCATTCACCGCCAAACCCAGCATCCTCAATAATGTAGTCGGTACCAATGTTCATTACATAAGTCACGGCACTATGAGTAAAAGTAAAAGAACTAGGAGCAATCCTTACTCCCGGAGAAGCATAGCTCTTGTTTGTTGCATCATATGTGTAGGTACCAATTAAACTAAGTGTTTTAAGTGAAATGTCTAGAGGCAATATTTCAAAAGTGTATTTATGCTCTCCATTGTTATAGAAAACACCACCATTGTCCTTTATATTGACATTCAATGTGTAGATTCCAGTGTCAGAAGGTTTATTCTGACTATTATATCCACCAGTACTGGTATACGAATAAAATGCCCTTATCCCTGAAATCGCGGCATCGTTTACTATTGGGTTAGCAGTGGGCGCACTAGGGCCTTGGCCAAGAGAAGTCCCGCCGCCTGTTTGAGTATATGTGTAGGTTGGTGCTTCTCCAGTTAAGCTATACTGTCGAAAGTTAGCTGTATATGTATTTGCACCTAGTGGCACATCGCAAGCCCCTCTAATGGTAAATGTTTGAGCACTCCCTAAAAATCTCATCGTTTGAGGTGAGGTCCAGCCCGAGAAATAATAACCAAAATCTGTATTAGCTGTTGGAGCAGTTGCTGCAACAGTGAAGGTTGCATTTAATGTGTTAAAATTGCTTACAGTTACTGGTGTTCCTTTGTTAATATATGCAGGATTTCCAGTTATAGTTCCATAATTATTTGCCCCACTTACATTAACAGCAAGAGATGGGGCTGTCCAAGACATAGAAAGAGCACTTCCATTGGGATTTTGGAAGTCAGTTGTCGGCCAAGTCACACCTGCTCCCCAAAAAGACCTATTGGGCTGAATAAACAAAAAAGCACCGACTCTCATAACCAAAGTTGTAGTGGAATACAAAGTATCTCCAGTAACACCTCCCGGCCACAAATTAGAACCATCTTTGGATAAGACTACCGTTCTTGCCTCATCAAGCGTTCCGTTGCCTCCACTTCCTACATCGACTTTACCTGTACCATTATAATTGGCGGTAATCGTAGTAAAGGTGTTGACTCCAGGAGTCGTAGCAGATGATGAGCCAAAAGCTACGAACATATTTTGATAAATGTCACCCCCATCATCGGCAAAATCTAAACTCCAATCGATATTCATAGTATATGACACACTATTAATAAGGTTATTGCGAAAAGCAGCCTTCATTGTGTCTGTGAACACATAGTCTCTGTACCACAAATGGTGACTATATGCTCCGGTTCCTGTAGATGTAGCTTTCCATGAAGTTGCGGTATCAGTAACAACTTCTACTGAACCATAATTTCTTGCTTTATTAAAAGTATTTTGGCCAGGCGCTATTAGTTCACTCGGTGCACTTATAGTAACAGGTGCGGAAACACTATGGCTTAGGGAACCAAAATCTGATGTCTGCCCCTGCCCACTATTTGGAGGAACCCATGCATCGGCAACGCTTGGGCCTTCAATGGAAGGACTCAATAAATCAATCCCTAGATGCTGGGCTGTTCTTTCCATTTGAGTTGCGGTTTCAGGGATTGAAACAAACATAAGCAAAAACAACATAACCAAGAATATGGCTACGGCAAAAGATATTGCGGATTTACCGAAAACTCTTTTGTTGTTTTGTCTTATCATCTATGTTTCTCCGATTAGGTAGCTACACCACCTTGTATATATTATATTATATTCACGCGCAATAGTAAACTTAGATAGAATTTTTCATTATTCGTTCACATACCCAGTAACACTATGGTTTTTTAGCTTTTTTTAATAAAAATCGCCAATTTTTTCATATTTTTTGATTTTACTTTTTATTTTCTACCTTTTATTGCGTGTAATTAAGCGTTGAAGGAGCGATTTAGTTAACGAATAATTACATAATTAGTGATTCTTGATATTTTTTTGTTGCATTGGTATATTAGTGTTTTTTTGTCTTAGAGATTATATTTTCTTTAGCTTCGTTTTTTTGCTTCTTTCCTCCATTTTTTGTAGGTCTAATTATTAGCTATGTGGTTGGTTAATATAGTTCTAGCTAGGAATTGGCATCTTGCCATATACTGGTGGGTCGAGAACTTGTACGTTGTTAAGATAAACATCTATTTGAGGAATTATAGCGGGAATTTGCCTATCAGATTTGACTTTTATTGCTCCTACCATTACACCAACTGACATAGTTGAGGCAGTAACTTTTAATTCACCTTCAACAATTTGAGTGTTCATATAGGTTAGTGATTTATCGTTTGAAGTAACTGCACCAATTACCCCACCGACTTCTGCAACAAACGACCTTACCTCTATACTTGCTTCAACAATATTTGCAACCACACTTGCCCCATAGTCTACCCCAACTAAAGCACCAACTATAGCTTTTTGAGATCCTGGGAGTCGAACTAAAATGTTCCCCTCAACAGTAACATTTCGAAGATTAGCACTTGCTCTATTGTGTCTTGCAACCGCCCCATAAATAACATCTTTTCCAGGAGTTGCTACTTTTGATGAGGTGTAGGAAATTCCACCCACCATAAACTTTTCATTTTCTGGGATTTTATCTTCTGACTCGTATACTTTATAATTGACATATAGGCCAATATTTGCCACTCTTCCTGCATTAATTTCAAATAAAACATCGCTAAGACCAATTATATAGTGCTTAACAAGAGTCATAACTCCGCCCACATTTTTCATGCTTGTTCCATCTAAATATCCAGTAAAAGCAGCTCCTGAACCAATTGGGCTAAAATCATATTTATATCCATCATCAACCGTTAATTGGCCATCATCGTTAATGTCTCCAATAAGTATGTTATCGGTTAAAACAAAGTTAGCATACATATAGCTGCCAATTTCAAGTAAATCTCTATAGCTTCCTATCCTAAACGGAGTTGATACTGTACCGTTGCCTTCAGCAAAAGGATATAGTCCTGAAATAATGTTTTTAACAAGTAGGCCTCCAACTGAAATTGTGCTTGAAGAACCAGCGATTGTATCATAACTTGCTACAACATTAATGGTAATGGTTGGTACGCTATATGAAACGCATTGGCTTGTTATTAGCTTTTTATTGGAATATGCACTTCCAGCTACTGAATATAGATTGTTAACTGTCGCACCACTGCTTATTATTGAGGATATAACTCTACCCGTTGAACCTGAGTTGGTGAAATTGTTTACCACGGTAGCAATGGAAACCAGTTGGTTTGCTGTCGAAATCCCTTGAACTTGACCAATTATCCCACCTGAAACAGAGTGTTTACTTTGAATAATAGTTAAACTAGCAAGACTTAGTGCATTATTAATAGTTGCATAATCAAGTAGTCCTACTACTCCCCCAGAGTAAACAATACCTTCAGTTGAGTTGATATTAATGCTTCCTGAGACAATAACATTGGAAATGCTAGCATCAGCTAAAGCTAGACCAGTTAATGCACCAACATAAACTCCCAGATTTGACGAAGCCCAAATATCAACGCCAACTAACCTTAAGTTTTTAACTTCTCCTTTTAGAACAGAGAATAGTCCAACATAGCTAATATTCGTTGCTTCAAGTACAATATTTTTTATGCTATTGTTATTTCCGCTATATACTCCAAGGAATGGTATGTCGTATGAGTATTGAGTTTTTTGACCATTTGTAAAAGTGATATCGCCTACTTGTGAAAAATGTGCCCAAGGAATTCTTTCAACAAGCACGAACTTACTGGAGTTATCAATTATAAAAGGTTGTTCCTCAGTTCCACTTCCGCTTACACCAAGTGAGGCAGCTTTAATGTTAACTGTGAGGGTCATCAAGTCACCCAAATCCTTTTCTCTTCCGACAATATCAATTACTGGTTCTGTTGCAATTAGGAAAACCGAGGCTTGTTCAGCATTCATCATTAAGCCCATAAAATCGTCGATGTTACATATAGGTTGATCTTCTATTGGGATACCATCAACCGCAATAATATTAGGTATATACAAGCTTTCTCTTTCAGGCCCAATTCCCTCATCAAGTGCCCCTGAGTGCCCTGCTATGTTGCCGAAACATAATACTTCATCTAAAGGAAGTATATTTGTGTAAGGTACAGAATTTAATATTTTTATAATACCGGAGGAGTAGATCGCCTCACAAAAAGCGTTATCAATAAGCCTTCCCACAGCCCCACCAATCATACCCGTTGCGCTTGTGGCGGTAATGTTTACATCCACAAAACTTTGTGCAACTAGACTGTTTTCCGCAAGCCCTGCTAAAGCTCCAAACATAACATCATCGCCTTCTAGTGTGACACTTCCTATTGCGTAGGAATTCTTAATTGTGCCCAAAAGTAAATGAATAGCTATCATACCTACAGTCTTAGGAGAAGCGGTTGAATTAATCTTAAGATTCATCCTTACACCCAAGTTTTGTATAGTCCCAGAAACATTTCCAAATAGAGCATAACTACTATTTATGTTTACTGTATCAACAATTGATATTTCATAACCATTACCATTGTAATTACCTAAAAATACTTCTTCGTAATCTACGCCTGATAGACAAATAGGAGACATATCTCTTGAAACAGAGAAGTTTTGAGTTTGCCTAAAGTAAGAACTCCGACGATTCTCTCCAAGATACTCATAAGGGTCATCAATTTCATAGCCATCTTCAAAATACATATAGGTGGATATCATTTCAAAATCAGCTTGAGAGGAGATAGGATAAGGACTAAGGTAGGTTCCTAGTCCATCGAAATATACGACCGTTAATGTAGTTTCAGGATTACCTAGGACCAAATCCAAATTGCTATCAAGTAGTGATAGTGTAACGGCATATACTCCTATTGATGTGGGGATAATTGACGAAGGATTTCCTCCCTCAGGTGTATAAGTAATTGATAAACCAATGTCAGTTTGACCTAAAGGTAGATTATGATTAAGCGTTCCAAATATGTTTTCAAAGCTAGTATCGGTGGGTTCATAAGTTATTGATGAAATGGCTCCTAGCTGCTTGTATTGCTTAGTGTATGAATAATTTAAGGTTATCTCCTTATACAACTTTACAGTCCAAACAACATGGTTAATACCAGTTAAATAATTCTTTTGGTACGATGGCAAACTATCAATAAATGACTGTTCTTGGACAAGAGAAGTATCAACTCCATTAAAAGATTCCACTATCTCCTTGATAGTATAGGACTCAGCACAAGTTATGGAAACTTCTGGGTTATCTCCTCTTGAATATGTCATACTTACGCCATTTAGCGCCGATGCAAAAACAGAAACTCCACTAGGCATTGGATCTGGGACATCTCCAACGTACATATTTATGGTATAAGTGTAATCTGTTGTATCAATTGGAATATATTCTATTTGGTATGTAGCCTCTATACCTGACCTTCCGCGAACAGTAAACCGGTAGTCAAAGTCATTCCCGCCCAAAACTCCATTTGCATCTAAATAGAAGGAAAATCCAGATTTATCTACTGCTTCTGACCAAGTAAACTCGTTATGAACACTATAATATAGCGATGCGACATAGCCATCTAACCCATAATTAGGATGCTGTGAAGGCGTAATTACAATATGCACATTTTCTGTATACCAACCTGCATAAGTACCCGATTGCAAAGGAGTAGTTTCTATACTCATCGTGAATGTCGGTTGAATCTTATCTATATTTGCTAAATAGGTTGGACTAATAGCAGTTTTACCTGTTGCATTTGTAACTCTTAACTTATATGAACCCGTAAAATATGAAATATGAGAAACCAAATATTGTGCATTAATGTTATACCCTACTATTGAATAATTTGACCAGGCTGACCCATCAAAACTTGATATCTCAACTAAATTAATAGGACTAGGGCCACCAAGTAGTATATATGCTTTTAGATTAATATTTTCATCTGACCAGTCACCACTCAAAAGCTCTTCTGTTGAAATCTCCTTATATCCTCTTCCTTCAAGAGATATAGCATCTCTATCAATTCGTACATCTATACCTTGTGCAGCAGCTACTTCCACAAAAGTACCTGGAGTTACGGGATCTTTTTTGGTTACAAGTTTAACAAAATACCTTAGGTTCTTCGTGACTCTAATGTCAATTAGCCCGTTATATGTGTAGTCGCTAGTACCAGAGTTGTATGTAACATCGTTTCTAGAAATGGTTTTTAGTAAGATATAGCTTCCTATTTCCCCTCCACCTGCAGGAGATGTCGCGTAATATAAAGAGCCAAAGCATGGGCCTAAAGTTGTTTCTATGTTAATTTTTACTATTCCATCAATCCAATCGCCTAAATAAGGCTCGTCTACAGCTGCTCCAGCAGTATAAATGGCGTCAAGAGTCACTTCAGGCGAGACATTATCTTTTTTCACCCAATAGTTTGAGGTAACGTATGGGGAAACATAGCCTGCACCAGTAAACGCCCTAAACATGTATTGATAATATTGTGGATTACTTGCTTGCATACCATAGGAATTTACACCTAGTAAAGTTATCGCTTGTGAATTACCCTCAATTAAAATAGTAGTTTGCCAAGTAGCGCCTCCATTTACACTAAACGCAATTCCTCCCCCTGACGGGCCAAAAGATGTCCTGCCACTCAGCTCATTAAATGCTGAAGTAATAGAGAAATTAACTCTTTCATCGGCAGGTAGCCAAAGATTTTCAGAATACTCATTGGTGGAAGCGCCACCATCTAGTTTTGTTACGGTAGCAGATATACTTGCAATATAAAAATTAGCTGTAAAATCAAGCTTAGGAAATACTATATTTATGCTCTTATGCCCTGCATTGTCTTCGCAATATACAACATACTTTAGTGAATCCACACTTAAAGTATGAGTGTATTCACCTTGCACAGGTGCACTTAAAGTAACCTCAACTCCAGTAAACCCAACTGGATATGCTGCGAATTGGCTTTCTATATCTTGATTTGTAGTTGCGTATGGCCATGAATATAATTTGACCGTACCTGATTTAATCCCCGAACCTTTAAGAGAATCTTCTACAAGCTTAAATCTCCAAGTAGAGTTTTGTCTTGCCCATACAGAGGTTAAATCCGTTTCCACTCTATCAACAATAAACTTTTGATCAAGTACTGGCTTTGTTTTATCTATCCTTATCGGATATGGTTCAGGAGGGCCAACTTCTGAAGCAGCTCCAGCCATCATATATGTATATCTATTTCCACCAGTTACAAGTCTAAAATAATAAGTAGAAACTTGCTCTTCGGTGAAAAAGAGCCTGATATTTCTATTTTCCTGTGTAGCAGCTCCTGCTGGAATCATATTTTCAGACATAGTTATCCAAGTAATTTTATCTTTGGATTGTTGTAATACGCTTCCACTAGCAGTAATAGTCAAAGCAAACTCTACTCTTATCCATGGCTCTAGGTCTAACTCAGTTACATACCTAGAGGTATTAAGATATTGATAAATATCTCCTGCTTCATTCTCAGAAGGATCTGGGGTAGTTGTGGGATTTTGTGGGTCTGCACCACCAACATACAGCTGTCCAGTTATGTTAGGTGTTCCTAAATCAACCTTTAGCGTAAATGAATAGGTAACAACATTTCCGCTTGCATCATAGACAGATATCGTATGAGATGTACATTTAACCACACTATATTGAAAGCTTAGCGGCTGCCCCGACATGCTTTCTTGTAAAACATTACCTGTTCCATCATTAACAAAAACTTGATTTATCCCCGAATTAAAGGTATGTGAAGAATCGGCAACGTCAAAACGAATGTTTACCGCATTTTGTGTCCAAGTCGAGCCTTGATATGGGCTTAGATTAGTAATTAAGCTGATGGTTGGGTTAAAAACATCTAGTTTAACATCAAAAGGAAATACAATTTGAGTTCCCGCCATGTTAGTAATTCTAATGCTATATGTGTCCATGATACCAGTTGAGCCTGGACTAATCGACAAATCACGTTCTGATTTATACACCAAATTAATATCATCATACACTGTTTGAACAAAACTCTCTTGCGGGTTCCAAAGGGTATAGCTCCCGCTACTTGTCTTGTACTCATATTTTAGCGAGCTTGCGCCTGCCGTAACTGATGCATTAATGGTTGCAACTCCGTTTAGCCACTCTCCTGAATTATATCCTTCTTCTTTTGCTTCGAATATTATGCTTTCAGTGTCGATATTTGCCTGAATTTGGACTGTTTTATTGTTTCCAGCTTTATCAGTAACGGAGAAATTATATTGTTTGTTATCATCTATTTTTATTTCACAAATTCTGTTATATATTGTTCCTTCTGTACTTGGAACGATTGCGTTTGCTCCCTCGCAAACATATGTTGCGGTTTCAACTCCAGAATCGCTTGACCCTAAATCTGCCACAGTATAATAAAATGACGGAATATAATTTACCCAACCATTTGCGTTTGCAGAAAAAGTAGAAGAGTAATAAGTAATCGTAGGCGGAGTAAAATCAATATGAACTGGGAATGGAACATCCGCAAGAGGATCTCCCTGCTTAAAAATCACCGATTTATTAAGAGGGTTTCTAACTTGAATATATACATTTCCTCTGTATTCCAGATTTAGCATTATCTCAACTAATTGATTGGTTTTTATCGAGGCATCTGTACCTGGATTAAAACTCGGGTTTGGTAAACTCGAATTAAAAAGTACCGTTTTTCCAGCGTTAAGTATATATAACTGCGCACCACTTCCACCATAATTTGTAGTTACTCGGAAATAGACGGGCTGATTTGTTGGCGCCCCATTGTATACAACCCACTCTGAGTTAATGTATTGGCCCATTACAATACCAGATATAGATGGAACATAAGTATCAATTTTTATCATTTTGGGCTCTGCTATCGATACTAATGAATAATCTACGCCACCATAATTTACTGTTGCGCCACCAGGTCCTACTGCCATAAAAGTATAGTTAATAGCACTAGAGCCACCAGCATTTCCTGGTTCTGGATTTGGTAAAGGAAGATCATACGTAACCACACACCCTGAAGATAAAGCAGGGTCTAAGTTAATCATTGTCCAAGTCGATGCACTGGGATTTCCACTATTATAGTCAGTTGAATAATAATATCTAGTTACTGCCCCGCTAACAGTTCCTTGCGAGGATAATTCATATTTATGAGCAGTAGCCCACCCAGTAGCTGTATGAATAGTTCCAGATGTTTTCCTTGTGGGAACAATAACTGTTGGTGTAATTACTAATGTAAATTGTCTTAACCCAACAACTGGATATGTGCCAACTGAAGAGTCGGCGTTACGAATGTTGTATCTCACATTGTATGAGCCAATAGCTGAAGGTGCAGTCGAACCCCACGTACCACCAACATAATATTCAGCTGAAGTCCAGTTAAAAGCATACTCTGCATTATTAGAGGGATTAAAGGTGGGGCTAAAGACTATTGAGCTCCCTGTGTATCTTTTTGCAAGTTCGTTTCCACCTAAATCCGTAGAAGTATCCTCAACAAATACTGCTTGTACGCTTGCTGTAGTAAGGGAATCTCTAGTTGTTTTTCCGTTTATTACCCATTCTGGCAAATAGTAGTCGAATGAAAGTCCATTCCCAACGGGATCGAATGTAGTGCCTCCAGCAGTAAGATAATAGTAATCATATTCTCCTTCACCTAGATTTTCGCCAAATCTAAAGCCTAAGAAGAAATACCTTCCCGTTGTATCGTTAAATGTTGCTCTTAGGGAAATTTTTACTGCCTCTTTTGTAATTACACCAGCACCTAGATTATTAAGAACATTTGCATCCTTTGTGGTTACTATCGATTTAGTAATATTAACTGCTCTTTCTAATCCATCCACATTTACGCTATCATTTGAGATAGCATCTTCTACAATTAATGTAACTTTGCCCCAGGAAATCGAGGAATTCAATGTAAAGCCTTCAGCGGGAGTAAATCTAAAATATAAATCCGCTCCTGTGGTTGTATTTAGTAACGCAGTAGTATCACGAGGGGCGGCTGCAGTTGCTGTACTAATTGTAATTACTTGCTGACCACCTACAAGTTCAGTTGCCGGCTCTTCGATAAAAACCCAAGTTCCATTAATCGGCGTATTCGTGCGGCTATGAGCTGCACTCACGGAAAATACAATATCCCCCAAAGCATCTCCAAGATATAATTCGTATGGAACAATTTGATTTGGTGTCACTACCGGCTTATCTTTTACGATATCAAAAGTTTTTGTTAAAGAACCAACCTTATCGCCATTAGCCCCTCCTACATCAAAATATATATCGAAAGTGTATGTGTAGCTTCCAGAATTTGATGGTTTAGCCGTAGAGGGTCCAAACCCATTTCCTAGTGCATCAGTTCCCACATAATTATGGTACCTTTTAAAAGCAGCCATATTTGTTTCGTTTACCTTAGGACCTTGAATATCCGCATTATGTGGAAATACAGATAAATTCGAAGCCACGTCAAAATTGGCAAAAGTTGCAGTATATGAAGGATTTACATTATATGGGATGTCGTGGACATGAGGAAGAGTAGCAACTAGTGTATTAACGGGAGTTCCTGAAACCGACCAACCTCTAAAATATGACATATTAGCATTTCCACTTGCAGTAAAAGATACTGTGTCCCCGAATGTATATGTTAGAGCCTGTGAGGAGGTATACTGTGTCTCAACAGAATTTTTGTTTTCAGTAACCTTTCCATTACCCGTTATGGTCAACGTAACTTCTATATCATCAAAACTAAATAATACCTCTATAACGGTTAGAGTGCACTCTAGTGAAGCTTCAGCTACAACCTCACCAGTTCCTCCTCCTGGGGTTTCGGCATGATGCACAGCAGTTGCTGTTATAATTATATCTAAAACGCCGTTAGATGGGGTTAGTGACAAAAAATTCTGGCTAATTGATTGATCGGTAAATGATGCTTGTTCGGCTAAATTGATGTTTGAAGAAGCAATTCCTCCCGAAAGAGCATATATCATAGAGGTTGAAATATTTTGAGTTCCAACTGGCGCAGGAAATGAATTAGTACCAGTTAGTAAGACTTTTGCCTTCATTCTGCCACTTGCAGCTGCAGCTATAATATCGGGGTCAGTCACACTTAGAGTTATTGTTCTTTGAACATAAGCATTTGCAACACGTGTAACACTTCCTGTTCCATAATCTTTGTAATACGCTTTTAGTGTGGCACTAGCTAAAGTATCTATTGCCAAAGTAGAATATGTATCAACTTCTCCATCTGTAATGGAAGTCCCTGTAGTGTTACTAATAACGGCTGCGTTTGCGGAAAACTCTGCGCCTTGATTGACGCTAAACACAAAAATAAATGATGCTAAAGCAAATATAGCAAGAAGGATGAAAATAAATCTCTTTGAAACTTTTGTCATAAATGCGTCTTTTCCTTCTTTTCGATATAGTTTTTTGTTCTCTTTCCTTGCTATTGCTAAAATATTTAGGGAGAAACTTCTTTATACTTATATCAAAGATACGCGCCCTTGCGCGATACACACGCTAAATATATCACGTGCGTAAAAAAAGCGCAATATGAGACATTATAATTTCACCGTTAATTCACCCCTTATTCGTTATCCAATACTATTTATGCACTTACTTTTTTCCATTGACTTAACAAAAAAGAACCACTAAAGCGGTCGCTTGTTATTTATAACTAGTTTTTTTGTCAAAGGATTCCTTTAATATTACCCATTACATCCACAAAAAAAGAACCGCCAAAGCGGTCCTTCATTGTTTATAGCTAGTATTTTTTTAACCGAGAGCTTCTTTTAATAAATAGAATACAAAAAACAAAATTGATGTGACTAGTATCGCTATCGACATAAACATTGTTATTCTCTTGAATTTAGAATCCATTGTTTTGGCTTTGTTCTTGCCAAAAAACGACTCAGCGGCGCCAGTAATTGCTCCAAGCCTTGCTTGTTGTCCTGACTGCAATGCAACTATAACTATCATACCGATTGATAAAAGCACCATTAATACCATGAATGCTATCATTAAACCGACATATACCTCATACATAAAATATTTCTCCTATTTTTCAATCTCAAATGCATGGTCATTATATCACGCAAACCAATGCTTATCAAGTAAAATACACGCCCCTTAAGTAAAGAGAATACCAAGGAAAATTAAAGTTAATTGCCAAAGTAAGTTCCGTTGTGGAAGTTTAAACGGAAGTTAGTCTGGCAATTAACGCAAGAAAAATTACCAAAGTCAATGTGAATTGTTACATTTTTTCAATACAAACAGAAAATCAACTATCTACTAAACATTATTCATTAGCTAACCAATATCCATTTTTTCTGGAACCAACCCTTAATATCAGCTTCATTTCCAACAAATTATTAATTATTCTTTGTGCCGTTAAAGGTGTTTTTTCTATTTCTCGGGCAATTTCATCCCTTTTTATTCCAACTCGTATTTTAATTAACTCATATACTCTTCTTTCTATGTCTGATAGCCTTGTTGCATCTTTTGCCGTTACTTTTAACGATTCTTTTATGGGTACATTTATTATATCGCTTGTTGATTCTTGTTGTGTTCTTAAAAACTCAAAGTTAAAGCCAAATTCGTTGTTATAATAGTTATAAATAATGCCCTTTTTATCGCATAAGTCGAATACTCTTGCAAAACCAGTTCCGAATGACTCGATTGTCTTATTTAAATAAAGAATCGTGTTTATTAGCGGATTCCTTGCAATCGGGCCGTTTTTACCTGAGGCAAAGTCAAGCGGTGATTTGTCTTGAATAATAATGCCCGGATTAAATATGTGTATTTTTTTCGGTGTAATATATATCTCGTTAAACGAGCTGTTATTCACTTTCATATGCGCAAAACTATTAACGATAATTTCTCTAATCGCTTCTACTGGAACTTCAGGGGTTTCGATTCTTTCCATACCCATAATCTCAGCACCCCACTTAATGTTTTTGATTATATACTTGTATGACTCCTCTATGCATTCGAAAATATTACCTTTAAAAATTCTATTATCAATGAAAGAAATTCTACTATCGGTTGTGTAAACCGCCATTTTTAGAGTCAAGGGTTTTAGCTTGGAAAAAAGATAAACTCCAGCATTATTAATTTTACCATTCTTCATGAGTTGAAGCTTCATTAAGGTATCTTCTACATCTTTGTAATTGAAGGTTACTCTTCCTATTTCATTGCTTTTGTTGATGTATTCAATTAATAGCGACTCATCAATAATATCAAGCGTGTAATCGGTTGCTTCATTTTCCCATTTGGAATAATCAACGTTTTTATTAATAAATAATTGTTCTAATTGAGAATTAGACATTATTAAATCTTCATCGTCTGAACGAATATAGTATCTACCATATGCGGAGTATGGTAGATCTTCTCCATAAACTTCCAATTTTATTATATTCTTAGATTCAATTTGAATTATTTCAATCGAGGGATTAATGATTGGCCGAATATAGTTTTTAATTTGCGAGGAAATATCTCTAGTCGTATCTTTCCCTATTTGTTGCCCCACAATAGTACCTTCATTATTTATACCAAAATATACTAGAGCTCTTTTGTTTTTATTAAGCATTGCAACAAGTGAAATGATTCCTTGCTTTAATTCAATAGTTGATTTTTTAAATTCTACACCTTCGCTTTCTTTTTTAGGTAGCATAATCAGAACCTCCAGCATTTTAATTTATAGTATCATTTATAGTATCATTTATAGTATCATTTATAGTATCATTTATAGTATCATTTTGTTTGCGCTTTTTATCCATTTCTTTATAAAAGCTTTGTTTACGATTTATAGTATCATTTATAGTATCATTTATCATATCATTTATAGTATCATTTATCGATTTTTTTGTCAATACCAAGTGGTTTGGATCATAATCAACAATCAACATAATAAGGCCTTGAAGTGAAAATAATGTAGCTTGTATTTTTTGCCAATAGTCTATCTTGCAAATGCAAATTTCACACACCATGCAATTCTCATAATAATAATTTTACTTAATTGACTTTATCTTATTTTCCGTTATACTATGAAAAAGATGTAAGAGGAGGCGAAATGAGAGATAGTTTTGTAATAATCTACATTTTAGGCGCTATTATTGCCGCAATGATAATCGGCATGTCTTTATTGTTTTTGGTGAAGGCTATTAAGCGTGCAAAGTTGATTGGAATTGATAAGAAAAGTATCAATGAGACAATAAAAAACAGTGCTATTTTTTCTATAGTGCCTTCCATCCCAATTGTAGTTGGTGTTGGTATAATGATGCCATATTTAGGCCTTGCAATTCCTTGGATAAGACTTACCGTTATAGGTGCTTTGCAATATGAAGTATCGGCAGCTTATGCTGCTGGTGCCATGAATACTGCAGCAACTGAGGCCCAAATTATTACTGCTATTATAGTGATGACTTTAAGCATTTTATCTGGCCCACTTTTTAACGCTATTTTCTACAAAAAATTCCAGGGAAAACTTGCCTCTATTCAAGAAAAAAATAAAACTAAAATGGATGCAATTACTGGTGCTTTACTAGCTGGAATGTTAGCAGGAATTATATCTGCTTTAATTGTGGGAGGGGCATTTGGCGTTGGTAACCCCATAACAGACACCTCAGGAATTACTACTTATGGCGAGGTTACTTTAATAACACTCGCTTCAAGTATCTTTATTATGCTACTTTGTGCAGCACTAATGATTGTTGGAAAACAAAAATGGATTGAAAGCTATGCTCTACCCTTAAGTATTTTGGGATCGCTTCTTGTAGCTCTATTTGTGGTCCCAGTTTTTGCAGCTTAGGAGGTGGATAATGAAAAAAATATTGATTAACTCCATAAAAACTTTTATAAATCCTAGTAAATCCACGGTACTCACTTTGGAGGTAAATTATGAAAAATAACTTGATGTATACCCCCGAAAAACGTGAGGATTACAATGCTCAGATTCACTCGATAGGAAGGATATTTACTTGGGTTGCTCTTGCCGTTATTGTCATGGTTCCTATTGCTTACGCTATTGCTGCAGGAGATACTCCTGATTGGGCGCTTCTGGCAAGCTGTCTTCCTTTTATTGCTGGATATTGGGCTATAGGACTTATAGAAGCTATCAGTTATGCCCCACTTCTTGGAACGGGTGGACAATATTTGTCATTTATAACGGGCAATATCTCTAATCTAAAACTTCCTTGTGCTATCAATGCTCAAAACGTACTAAAAGTCGAACCCGGTAGCGAAAAACAAGAGATAATTACTACTATTTCCATTGCCATTAGTTCTATTGTAACAACTCTAATCATTATAGTAGGTCTTATTCCCCTTCTAATTTTCCAAAACGAAATAGTCTCGATACTAAAGCCAATTTCTCCCTATGTTATGCCATCAATTTTTGGGGGACTAACTATGGTAGTTATTGCGAAATACTACAAAATCGCTATCATTCCTTTCCTAGGCTGTATTATCGTATGCATTATCGGCTTTTCTCTAGGAATGGGCAAATCTTTAAGTGTTGCTACAATGATTATAATAGGAATGGTCATTTCCGGAATATCAACGACTATAATGTATACACTCAAGAAAAAGAAGCTTTTAAAAGCCTCTAATTCTATGCCTACAGCTACTTCTCCTACTGAGCAATCCTCAAATGAAAGTGAGCAAGAAAAAAAGGAATAACATTATCAATATCTCCAAAATTTCTGACTAGTTAGCCTCTTTATAAAGTTAGATCAGCATAAAAGGACAGCAAAATGTATTACAATTCTATCACCGAATTAATCGGAAACACCCCTCTACTAAAGCTAAAAGAAACAAATATCTTTGCAAAGCTTGAGTATTTTAATCCACTTCATTCCGTAAAAGATAGGCCTTCATACTATATGCTCAAAGATGCTGAGGCGAAGCACTTGATAAGTAAAGGCGGAACGATAATAGAGCCTACAAGTGGAAACACTGGAATTGGGCTAACCTATATTGCTAAACAGATGGGATATAAGGTTATCTTAACTATGCCTGAGAGTATGAGCGAAGAACGAGTCAAATTGATGAAAATACTAGGTGCTGAAGTTATACTTACTGAGAAAAGTCTTGGGATTAAGGGTTCAGTAAAAAAGGCAAATGAACTTTTACAGCAGATTCCTAATAGTTACATGCCTAATCAGTTCGAAAACATAAACAATGTAAAAGCACATATAGAAACCACCGCTAAAGAAATAATCAGCGATTTAGATAGTATTGTTCCTAAATATTTAGTATTAACAATTGGAAGTGCTGGTACAATAATGGGAATAGGCTCCACTCTAAAGCAAGTGTACCAAGACCTAAAAATAATCGCAGTAGAGCCATTTGAAAGCCCTCTTCTTTCTCAAGGAAAAATAGCTCCTCATGGAATAATGGGAATTGGAGCTAATTTTGTTCCACCTCTTCTTGACACTTCAATAATCGATGAAATAATCACAGTAAAAACCGAGGATGCAAAAAAGACCGCTTTAAATGCGGCAAAAGAATATGGCACACTTGTGGGTATTTCTTCTGGGGCAGCTCTTTTCGCCTCATTACAAGTTCAATCAAGGGATAAAGACGCTGTAATTGTTACTCTTTTCCCAGATACAGGCGAAAGATACTTGTCTGTATTATAGTTCTTCCCTTACTCACTATATTTAAAAATCCCAGGCTAGCTAGCTTGGGATTGTTTTTTAGAGTTTCTCACTTATTGCTTACTAAAAATCTACTATACAATTATGTTTTATATGTCTTTTAGAATGATTTGACTGATTGCGTTTTTAAAAATTTATTCTACAATTATGTCTCTCGTTGTTAGATATGTTCCATCTTGCGAATATACATATATTTTAGATCTTCCCTCGCTAATTCCATATATCCTTCCACCGGCAATAAATATTACATCAGGGTTTTGAATATCTATCCTATATCCAATTAGTGCTGGCGTGCCCGTATAACTAATGATAGCAGAGCTGAAAACGCTAATATCGCCACCATCATTTAATACTTGCATTACTTCCGTTTGGTTAACAATCGATAAAGTTGTATTACCATCGCTATATATCAGTGAAAAATCATCTTCAGAAAAAGAAGTTGTCGAATAACTTAATCCAGACGTATAGGAAACGTACATCAAAATAGCTACAACCAAAATAAAGGCAACAACAATAGATATTGCCACAAACTGAATCCTTTTTGTTCTAAGTAAGGTTACGCCAGCATGAGCTTTAACACTCGGGATAGCTATCGGAATTTTTATTCCGTTACCCTCTTCTATGTCCAAAAATTTACTCGGAGCACCAGTTATACGATAAGTGTAATTAACCCCACCTTCAACTTTTGTCTCCATCAAACTATCCATGATGCCTCCATCGGCAAATAAAATAATTAGATTAAGTATACCATAAATTAGCGGAAATTCAATAATCAGCTCCAAAATCAATTTACACAACAATATGGGCTTTTAGGTATCTAGGGATACCGAATAATCAATATATCTAGCACAACGTCTGCCAAGAATATTCAGCTATTGCAAGCTCTGCTGAATTTTTCTGTTCATTGCTCTTTCTAAATTTAGATAATATCTGCGATTGTTTCCTTCAACTCGAGTTATTACCCGAATAGAATCAGGAGTCCAATTTACATGAATGGGTTGAGGGGGAAAGATAATTAAAGGAGTATCTGCATTATGTGAATGCCTGCAATTGCAGCGAGAATTGCGGGGATACCTGTTAGAAAACCATATTTTACAAACTCAGCAAAAGAATACTTTATTCCTTCTCGCTTTATTAAGTTACTCCACATTATACCCGCAAGTGCTCCTACAGGGGTTAGAAATGCGCCTATATTTGATCCCGCTATTGCGCTAAAGGCAGCGATTGTTTCAACGCCCGAAGCTTTTGCTGATATAGCACTAAAAAGAACACTCATAGGTATATTATTCATCAAATTCGCAACAAACATTGAGCTTATACCATAATTAAAGATTATATCGCCATTTGATAGCAAACTAGCAAGTTGGGTCGTCAATGTATATTTGTCTATTGCAAGCACTAACACAAACATTGATAAAACAAAAGGTACTAGCTCCCAGGGTGCGTTTTTAAGGCTCTTGAAAAATGTTGTTGGTTTTTCTTTTCTAATTATGTTAGTAACAATGGAAACTATACCCATACTTAGCATAAAACCAAGAGATATTAGCCACATTTCAATTTGAATATATGATGATATAACTAAGCAGATTGTGCAAAGTGCAAGATGAATTCCGCCAATAATGACCATATTTTTGTCTTTTAGCTTTATTTCATGGGTCTCGTTGCAAACTGGCTCTTTAAGCTTTTTCCTAAAAATCAAA
The DNA here is from genome assembly GCA_964392385.1 of uncultured Christensenellaceae bacterium. Taxonomy (GTDB): domain Bacteria; phylum Bacillota; class Clostridia; order Christensenellales; family DTU072; genus MWEH01. Next base: position 38,944 of record CAYMPR010000009.1, read on the forward strand.
TACAGTACAAAATATGATACTAAGCCCGATAAAATAGCTGGCAGTACCATAACTTTTGCATAATCTATAAACCCTATTCCCATAGCAGTTGCTATATATATGTTTGTTGGATTACCAATAATTAATGCCATACTCCATGTGTTTGCTGCGACAAACTCAGCTACTAAATACGGGATGGGGTTGATTTTGGCATTTTTTGCAAAGTAACAGATAAATGGGGTGAAGGTTAATATTATTATGTCGTTGGAGGTAAAGATCGTTAGAATAGAAACTGTGATAAAAAGATATAAAAACAGCATAGTTTGGCTGCTTTTAGCTTTTGCGAGCACTTTTATAGCTATATATTCAAAAAAACCAGCCTCATTTAGAAAAATCGACATTATTGTCATTGATAAAAATAGGACAAGGATTTTAATAGGATTAATGGAGGAGTCCTTAGTGAACCCTTCAAATATTTCCCTAAAGCTTATTAGCCCTGATAATGCTAGTGTCAAAGCACCTATTAGCGCAACGATCCAGTATACCCCTAGTGTTATTTTTTTAATTTTTATTGTTGGAAAAACAAGGATGCTTAAAATCATTCCAAGACAGGTAAGAGCACATATAATAATTACGCCTACCATAAATCTAGCACTTTCCTTAACTGCGATTAACGCGCCTCAATATTTAAAATTAAAACAATTCATTTCGTTATAAATAAATTGTAAGTCAGCCTTTTCCTTCAGGCTTTTTCGAGATATTTTAGCTCAATTATTGCCTAAATCAATGCCAATTTAATACTTAATTGTCCTTTTGTCAATTTAAAAATACTACTTAATAAACTCATTCCATCCCAACTTGTTTTCTAAAGAAATAGACAACAAAAAAGCAGGCCTTTTAGCCCGCTTTAGTTAGTATAAAACCAAAATTAATTAATCAAAATCTATGTCATCTACGTAAGAAAGCCCAGTTTTCGAATCGACATGCACCTCTATTTTCAAGCCCCCATCTGTTACAAATTCAATTCTATAAATGTATTTTGAGTCGTTTAGTGGTGTCTTAACATCCAAGTGTAGATCTGTATCAGAAACTCTTATTGTAGCTAGATCAGTAATCAAGCCAGGATATTCTGTAGTTACTTCTTGAGTTGCTGTAACTAGCGCTTGATTCTCGGCATATTCCCAAGAGTACTTAATGCTATTTTTAGCATAGGATGCAGCTGAGCCCAAAACACCTCCTAAAACTGCACCAACTGACACTAAAATAAAAACAGTTGCGGCAATTACTGCAGTTACTATCGTTTTCCACTTAAATGCCTTCTTGATTTTTTTTATGTCAAACTCACTAGTTTCTGTAATTATGCCTTCCTTGACCTCTAGTTCATCTTTTTTGTCTAGCATTTCATCTATATCCATCTTTTTCCTCCGGCAAACTCATCTAACTCGGTTTGTTTGCGATATATTCTAAAAAGTAATACATTATGTTCCGATTAACTCGGTCTCTCTTTTCAGTTACAAATTATCTATTAAACTTACATTTCATCAATAAGTATTTTCTTGAGCTTTTGCCTAGCCTCGTACGCACCTGATTTTATCTGTTCTTCGGTTTTTTCGAGTATTAGAGCTATTTCTTTAAATTTAATATCTTCAAAATAGTGTAGAGTGATTATTTCCCTATAGTAATTGTCTAGTGTATCAATTGCTTTGTATAACGCTAAATACTCCTCGTTTTTTATTAATTTATCTATTAAACTATCACTTTTATCGGGAAGATTTATTGGGATCTCTACTTTTTTTCTTTCTTTTCTTAAAAAATCTAAAAAGGTTGTTTTTACTACTCTTAGCAACCAATACTTAAAATGAGGGACCTCATCTGGAAGTTTTTTTAGCGCTTTATAAAAAGCATCGGCTACTATGTCCTCAGCTATCGCCTCATCCCTGCATAGCGTGAATGCGTAAAGCATTGCCTCGTTATAGTATCTTCTGAATAAATCATCCAGAATATCTGTTTTCATTCAGCCTTCCTCAAATTGCAAATGCCGGGCATTACCCGGCATAAGTCATATGTACAAACAACTAATCTCTATCCTTTACATCTACGTCGTGAACAACTACTATGTCGCCAGTTTCGTAATTAACTTCTAAGGTGATTTCATAATCGACGCTTTCAAAGTCAACTTGGTATTTATAGTATGAATTTGTTAGCTTATCTCCAATAACCAATATTTGATCAGAGCCATCTTCAACAAAGGTTTGTCCTAAATATTGTAAAGCTAAAACTGTAGAGGCATAAGCTTTTGCATCGGTGATTGCTTCTTGTCTAGTGTGCTCGTTATTTGCTATTGCACTAAATCCAGCAAGGCCAAATACAATACCAACTGCAAGTACAACTAATACTGCTATTGAAATTGCTATTACCAATACTTTTGTTGGAATTAATTTTCCCTCACGTCCCTTGTCTACATGTACTTTTTTTACTTGTTCTGTCATTTTTTATTTCCTCCTATTTTGGTCTTTATACCTAAGAAACGAATGACTTAGTAAAAGGTTGGAAAGATTTTGAACTTCTCATCACTAAAGTGTTGAGATTCCTACTTCATAGACTTCGTATT